>NZ_RFFJ01000014.1 GCF_003696235.1 Streptomyces triticirhizae | reverse complement strand
GGCGCCTCCGCGCCGACGCCGCCCGGCGCGGGTTCCGGCGCGGGTTCCGGCGCGCCCGCCGGGATGGAGCGCGGCACGGCCAGCAGCGCCGGCAGCGACAACAGCGCGACCGCCCAGAACGCCGCGCGCCAGCCCCAGAGTTGACCCAACAGCGCGCCGCCCGGCACGCCGACCACGCAGGCGAGCGTCACCCCGCCCAGCAGCACCGCCGTCGCCCTGGCCCGGGCGGCGGGCCCGGCCAGCGCGGCGGAGGTGGCCAACGCCACCGCCAGGAAACCGGCGTTGGCCAGCGCCCCGACCACCCGGCAGAGCAGCAGCACGGGATAGCCGGTGGTGAGCGCGCCCACCACATGGGTCAGCAGAAAGAGGCCCAGAAAGCCCATCAGCGCGGTGCGCCGCGACCAGCGCGCGCCGAGCAGCGCCATGGTGGGCGCGCCCACCACCATGCCCAGCGCGAAGGCCGAGGTCAGCGACCCGGCGGCGGAGACGGGGACCGCCAGGTCGGCGGCGATGTCGGGCACCAGACCGGCGAGCATGAACTCCGATGTGCCCTGGGCGAAGACCGCCAGGCCCAGCAGGTAGACGGCCGGCGGCAGGGAACGGGACCCCGTGGCGGGCCCGCCACGGGGGTCGGCAGAAGAAGACACGAAGAACTCCGCAACCACGTCGGACGTCGCCACGCGGCGCACGGCACGACGGCACGGGGCACGACGGCACGGAGCACGCGGGCGACAGGGATCAGAAGCGGGCGGCGACCTGCCGGAACCGTTCACCGGTCACCCGGGAAACCGTTCGGCGCGCCGCGCGCGAGGACGCGGGCCGGCTGTCCGATGGCGTGCTCGACCCCCGTCGCGGCGGGCCCGACACGGCGGGGCACCCGGGCGAACGGGAGGAAGCGGGAGAGGCCACCGGCGAACCGGCGGCTACGGTCTGTCTGACTCCGGGCTGAACACCCGCCCACCCTAAACCGTCCCGGGCCTCCCCCGCTCCCCGGGCGTTCCGTCCCTGTCCGTGCCCGTCGTTACACTGGCCGCCGTTCGACCCCCTCACCTGGAGTGACATGTCCCTCTCCGCCTCGCCCGCCGGCACCGCCCTCGACGACTGGCTGGCCCAGGCCACCGTCGCGCCCGAGATCACCGCCCTGCGCCCCGACTACCGCGCGTTGCTGATCGTGGCCGACGGGCTGCGCCCCGGGCCCAGCGACGAGGTGAGCGAGCGGCTGCTCGCCGAGGCCGAGCGCACGGTGACGGAGCGGTACGCCGGCGGCTCCTACGAGGACGATCCCCATGTCCGCGCCTGGCGCGAGGCGTTCCAGGCCGCCGGGATGAAGCCCAAGCGCACCCGCCCCAGCGCCGACGCGCTGCTGCGCCGCGTGCCGGCCGGGCTGCCCAGGATCAACCGGCTCACCGACGTCTACAACGCGGTCTCGATCGCCCACGCGGTCCCCGTCGGCGGCGAGGACCTCGACCACTACCGGGGCGCCCCCCGGCTGGAACGCGCCGTGGGCGACGAGGAGTTCGCCACCGTGGCCGGCGGCGAGCCGGTGGTGGAGACCGCCGCGCCCGGCGAGCCGATCTGGCGGGACGACCTGGGCGTCACCTGCCGCCGTTGGAACTGGCGGCAGTGCGTCCGCACCCAGCTCACCCTCACCACCACCCGCGCCTTCTTCGTGCTGGACGCGCTCGGCGCGATGGACGACGAGGCGCTCGCCGCCGCCGGCGAGGCGCTGGTGCGCGGGCTGACCGAGGCCAGCCCCGGGGTGCGCACCGCCACCCGCGTCGTCGCCGGCCCGCGACCGGAGGAGGGCTGAGCCACCCCCGGGCGCCGCGCACCCCGACAAGCCGGGGCCCCGCGCCAAGGACCGGCGCGTCCCCGTACACATCCCATGTAACGGCCCCTTGTCAGCCGTCAGTTGCGCTCCAGAGGGGGCGTAACCGGTTCCTGTCGCCTCCCTTGCCGACGAGTCATTGGATGTCTAGCCTGGCCCAGGCCCTGGCATCCGTTTCCCTGTCGGCCTCAGGAGGCCCTCGATGAAGCAAGGGATCAACCGCAGGACCGCCCTCAGGTCAGCCATGGGAGGTGCGGCGGCCATGACGGTCGCGGGTGTTCCGCTGGCCCGGACGGTGGCGGCGTCGGAGCGCGGCGCCGGGGTCCCGGGTGGCGCGCCGCTGGCCGAGCCGACGCCGGAGCTGACGCTCTGGTACGCCCAGCCGGCCGGTGCCTGGGAGAGCGAGACGCTGCCGATCGGCAACGGGGCGCTGGGCGCGGCCGTCTACGGCACGGTCGCCACCGAACGGCTCCAGTTCAACGAGAAGACGCTCTGGACCGGCGGCCCCGGCTCGCCCGGCTACGACTTCGGCAACTGGCGCGAGCCCCGCCCCGGCGCCATCGACGCGGTGCGCGCCGCCCTGGACGCCGACGGCCGCGCCACCCCGGAGGAGGTCGCCGCCCAACTCGGCCAGCCCAAGACCGGGTTCGGCGCCTACCAGACCTTCGGCGAGCTGACCCTCGACTTCCCCGAAACGCCCGAGAACCCCGACGGCTACCGGCGCGAGCTGAGCCTGGCCGAGGCCGTCTCCCGGGTCACCTACCAGGCGGGCGGGGCCACCCACCTCCGCGAGTACTTCGCCTCCCACCCGGCCGGCGTGATCGTCGGCCGGATCTCGGCCGACCACGGCGAACGGGTCTCGTTCACCCTCGACTACACCGGCCCGCACGGCGGAACGGACGTCAGCGCCGCCGACGGACGGATCACCGTGCGCGGTGCGCTCGCCGACAACGGACTGGTCTTCGAGGCCCAGATCCAGGTCCTGACCGAGGGCGGCAGCCGCAGCGAGAGCGGCGGCTCGGTGACCGTCTCCGGCGCCGACGCCGCCTGGTTCGTGCTGGGCGCCGGCACCGACTACGCCGACACCTACCCCGACTACCGGGGCGAGGACCCACACGACGCCGTCACCTCCGCCGTCGACGCGGCCGCCGCCCAGGGCTTCGACGCGCTGCTCGCCGCCCATCTCGCCGACCACCAGGCCCTGTTCGACCGGGTCCGGCTCGACATCGGCCAGCAGATGCCCGCCGACCAGCCCACCGACGCGCTGTTGGCCGCCTACGGCGGGGGCGGCTCCCCTGCGGACCGGGCGTTGGAGGCGCTGTTCTTCGCCTACGGCCGCTATCTGCTGATCGCCTCCTCCCGCCCCGGCTCCCTGCCCGCCAACCTCCAGGGCGTCTGGAACGAGTCCACCGCGCCCCCGTGGTCGGCCGACTACCACGTCAACATCAACCTCCAGATGAACTACTGGCCGGCGCACATCACCAACCTCGCCGAGACCACCGAGCCGCTCCACGCGTTCATCGACGCCCTGCGCGCGCCCGGCCGCGAGTCGGCCGCCCAGATCTTCGCGTCACGGGGCTGGGTCGTCGGCAACGAGATCAACCCGTACGGCTTCACCGGGCTGCACGACTGGGCCACCTCGTTCTGGTTCCCCGAGGCCGGCGCCTGGCTCACCCGGCACCTGTGGGACCACTACCGCTTCACCCAGGACACCGTGTTCCTCGCCGACACGGCCTACCCGATGCTGAGGGAGATCGCCGAGTTCTGGCTGGACAACCTGCACACCGACCCGCGCGACGGGCTGCTGGTGGTCAGCCCCAGCTACTCGCCCGAGCACGGGGACTTCACCGCCGGCGCCGCGATGTCCCAGCAGATCGTCCGCGAGGCCCTCACCCACACCCTCACCGCCGCCGAGACCCTGGGCGTCGACCCCGAGTTGCGCGACCAACTCGCCGCCACCCTGGAGCAGTTGGACCCCGGCCTGCGCATCGGCTCCTGGGGGCAGCTCCAGGAGTGGAAGGAGGACCTCGACGACCCCGCCAACGACCACCGCCATGTCTCCCACCTCTACGCCCTGCACCCCGGCAACCAGATCGCGCCCGGCACCCCGGAGGCGGCCGCCGCCGAGGTCTCGCTGAACGCGCGCGGCGACGGCGGCACCGGCTGGAGCAAGGCGTGGAAGATCAACTTCTGGGCGCGGCTGCGGGACGGCGACCACGCGCATGTGATGCTCGCCCAACAGCTCCGGGAGTCCACGCTGCCCAACCTCTGGGACACCCACCCGCCGTTCCAGATCGACGGCAACTTCGGCGCCACCTCCGGCATCGCCGAGATGCTGGTGCAGAGCCACCACGGCGAGGTCGAGCTGCTCCCGGCGCTGCCCGGCGGCTGGCCCGACGGCTCCGTCACCGGGCTGCGCGCGGTCGGCGACGTCACCGTCGACATCGAGTGGGCCGACGGACGGCCCGTCCAGGCGGTGCTGACGGCCGGCCACGAGGGAACGATCCGGGTGCGCGGCGGCCTGGTCGCCGCCGGCTGCCGGGTCACCGACACCGACGGCACGCCCACGATCCTCAACGCCACCGACGGCGTCGTGGAGATACCCGCCGTCGCCGGCCGCTCCTACACCATCACCCCGCGCTGAGGCCCGGGCCCGGACATCGTGCCGTGGCCCCGACCGCGCCGTCCAACGGGCGGTCGGGGCCACGGCGTTGGCCGTTCGGCGTCAGCCCAGCACGCTGGTGGCCGGCAGCACGCACTCCACGCCGGGCAGCGGCAGCGGCTCCCCGGTCGGGGTCAGCTCGCCGGTCTCCGCGTCCCGCGCGAAGACCACCACGACGCCGGTGGACTGGTTGGCGACATACAGGTGGGCGTCGTCGGCGCCCAGGCTGATGTGGCGCGGCGTCGCCCCGCCGCTGTCCACATGGCCCACCAGGCGCGGCTCGGTCTCGTCCGCTCCGTCCACGGAGAAGATCGCGACGCTGTCGTCGCCCCGGTTGGAGGCGTAGACGAAGCGCCCGTCGGCGGAGACCACGATCTCGGCGGCGGTGTTCCCGCCCGGGTCCGCGCCGTCCGGCAGCAGCGAGGCCACCGCGCCCGGGGTCAGGGCGCCGGTGGCGGCGTCATAGCCGCAGGTCGTCAGCGTGGAGTCCAACTCGCCCAGCACATAGGCGGTTTCGCCGCCCGGGTGGAAGACCATGTGCCGGGGCCCCGAGCCGGGCGGCATCGCCGACTGGTGCTCCTGGGTGAGCTGCCCCGCCTCGGCGTCGAAGGCGTAGGCGTAGACCGAGTCGTTGCCCAGGTCCACGGCGAACAGCCGGGCGCCGCCCGGGTCTGGCAGCACCTGGTGGGCGTGCGGCCCGTCCTGCCGGCCCGGGTGGGGTCCGGAGCCGGTGTGCTGGACGACCTGGGTCACCTCGCCCGGCGCGCCGTCGTCGAGCAGGGCGACGACCGCGACGGTGCCGTCGTTGTAGTTGGCCGAGAAGACATGGCCGCCGTCCGGGTGGACGGCCACATGGCACGGCCCGTCGCCCAGGCCGCCAACGCTGCCCAGCGGGCCGGTCACGGCCCCGTCCTCGTCCAGGGTGAACGCGTCGACCCGGCCGCCGTCGTCGCCGATGACCGAGTAGAGCCGCTCGGCGGTGGGGGAGAGCGCCAGGAACGACGAACGGCTGTCGGCGACCAGCGCGTCCAGGCTCAGCGCGCCGGAGGCCGCGTCGGCCGTGGCCACGCCGATCTCGTGCTGGACCGAGCCGAGGTAGAACCGCGCGGGGTTGGCGAGCGGCGCGGCGCCGCCTGCCGCGCCGGCACGCGGCGTCGGCGTCGAGGCGTTGGCGGCCGAGACCGCGAACGTCAGGCCGCCGCCGGCCGCCGCCGCGAACAGCGTCAGCGCGGTACGTCGGGTAACCGGTGGTGGGGGCATCGGTTGACTCCCTCGTCGTGACGGATGTGTCGGAAGGTGCGCGTCACAGCATCCGCCCAACCGCCGCGTCGGGGAAGAGGGTTGGCGCCCACGCGCACATCCGGAACCGCGCCCCGCCGCCTCGCGCCGACCGCCTCAGCCGCGCCGTTCCGCCGGCTCCGCCTCGCGCCCGGCGTCCGCGTCCCCGGCGAACGCCGCCACCAACCGCTGCGCGGCCAGCGCCGCCGTCAGCGTTCCCGCGCGCACCTCGGCCTCCACGCGCGGCGCCAACTCCCGCACCCCCGGGTGCTGGTGCAGCCGGGAGAGCACCGCGTCGGTCACCATCGACCACGTCCAGCGCACCAGCTGGTCGTCGCGCCGCCCCTTCAGCCGGCCCGAGGCGCGCAACACCTGCCGGTGCCGCCGCACCCGTTCCCACACCTCGTCCAGGCCGCTGCCCTCCCGCGCGCTGCACGTGAGCACCGGGGGCGTCCAGTCCGGGTCGATCGGCTCCATCATCCGCAGCGCGCCCCGCAGTTCGCGCGCCGCGTTGCGCGCCTCCCGCTCGTGCGGCCCGTCCGCCTTGTTGACCGCGATCACGTCGGCCAGCTCCAGCACGCCCTTCTTGATGCCCTGGAGCTGGTCCCCGGTCCTGGCCAGCGCCAGCACCAGGAAGGTGTCCACCATCTCGGCCACCGTGGTCTCCGACTGCCCCACGCCGACCGTCTCGATCAACACCACGTCGTAGCCGGCGGCCTCCATCACCACCACCGCCTCCCGGGTGGCCTTGGCCACCCCGCCGAGCGTCCCGGCGCTGGGGGAGGGGCGCACGAACGCCCGGTCGTCGGCCGCCAGTCGCTCCATCCGTGTCTTGTCGCCCAGGATCGAGCCGCCGGTGCGGGTGGAGGAGGGGTCCACGGCCAGCACCGCGACCCGGTGACCGGTCTCGGTCAGCAGCGATCCGAAGGCGTCGATGAACGTCGACTTGCCGACCCCGGGAACCCCGGTGATGCCGATGCGGTGCGCGTTCCCCGCGTGCGGCAGCAGCCCCAACAGCACCTCCTGGGCGCGCTGTTGGTGGTCGGGCCTGCGGGACTCCAGCAGCGTGACGGTCCGCGCGATCCAGGCGCGGTCGCCGTCCAGCACGCCCGTGACATAGGCGTCGGGCGTGGGCGGCGTGCGGGGCGACGGGGGCTGTGACGGCGGCGTCATGACGGGCGGCCCGTCACGTCGACGGCCAGCGCGCGGACGGGGAGAGCGTCGGTGGCTTGGGCCATGCGCGCATGGTAGATCATCCCTCTTCGGTGGCGCCGGGCGTCGTCCCTGGATGTTCACCGGAAACGGGGGCCGTACAGTTTCTCCTCGTTCACGGAACCACCGCGCGCGTATCGCTGTCCCTGTGCAGGGCGCGCGTCGCCCCGGTGCGTGGCACATCGAGGTGCCCCACCCATCCCCCGTGAAGTTCCCCACGACCAGGAGGTCACCCATGAGACGAATACGGCCGAACCGGGTCCTCGCCCGCGCGGCGCTGGGCGCGCTGCCGCTGCTCCTCGCCACCGGCTGCTCCGGCGGCGACCCCGTCGTCAAGAAGGAGGACGTCGCCGAGCAGGCCAGCGCGCAGCTGGAGGAGATGGTGGGCGCCGCCCCCGACGACTTCACCTGCCCCGAGGACCTCCCGGCCGAGGTCGGGGCCGAGATCCGCTGCGAACTCACCTCGGGTGGCCTGACCTACGGCGTGACCGTCACCACGACCGAGGTCGACGGCGACCGGGCCGAGTTCGACGTCCAGGTCGACGAGACTCCGAAGTGACCGCCCCCGGGGCGCGTTCCCCGCACTAGGTCGGCGCCGGCCCCGGCGGACTGGCGCGGCTCAGCGCTTCCGCTCAGCACTTCTCCGTCGGGGCGAGCAGCTTCTCCAACTGCGCCAGCGTGGCCTCCACGTCGATCGACGGGTTGAGCAGCCACTGCGTCTGGAGCCCGTCCGAGGCCGCGATCACCAGCGCGGCGGCGGCCTGCGGCGAGATGTCCGCGCGGATGTCGCCGCGCAGCTGGCCGGACACCACGCGCTCGGCCAACTCCGCGCGCAGCCCCTCGAACCGGGCGGCGAAGTACTCCCTGGACTCCTCCTGGTCCTCCTCCAACGCCCGTGCCAGCAGCGTCGAGTACAGCTGCACCAGCCCGGGCACCGCGCGGTTCCGCCGCGCGGCGTGCGTCATCATCCCCACCACCGAGCCGCCCGGCGGCTCCGGGTCGCGCTCCTCGGTGCGGCGCTCGGCGAACCGGTAGACCTCAAGCAACAGCTGTTCCCTGGACGCGAAGTAGTGCCGCAGCGCGGCGTGCGAGACGCCGATGGCGTCGCCGATCGCGCGCAGCGAGGTGCCCTCGGAGCCGCGCTCGGCGAACACCTCGATCGCCCGGTCCAGGATCTCCCTGCGGCGCTCAACCCCCTTGGCATAAGGGCCACGGCGCGGCGATCCGTCGGCGGGCGCTGGGGGCTTCGTCATGCCGAGCACAGTAGTACCGGAAGCAGTCCCGGAACCAGTAAAACCTCCATCCGGATGTTTTCAGTGCTAGCGTCGTGAAGAGCGCCTCACCAGCGCCGTTGTCCGCCTGAGCGAATCCGGAGTCATTGTGGTCCCTGCCCACAGCACCACGCGTGGCGCCCGCACGACGGGGTGCGGGCGGGGGGCACGGCCCGGCGGCCGAGCCGGCCACCGACCGTTGTCCCGACCAGGCGTGGGACGCGGCAACCCGCCGACGGCCCCCGCCCTCCCCGCGCGGTGAACCCGCGCACCCACGCGCCCTCCCTGTGACACCTCGGGAAAGGAACCCCGTGAACTCCCCTCTGCCCTACCTCGATCCAGCGCTGCCCGTGTCCGAGCGCGTCGCCGACCTGATCGGGCGGATGACCCTGCCGGAGAAGGTGGGGCAGATGCTCCAGCTGTCCGGCATGGACGGCGTCGACCACCTGGTGCGTGAGCTGCACGTGGGCTCCATCCTGCACACCTCGCCGGAACGGATCGACGAGGCCAACGCGTTGGTCTCCCAGACCCGGCTCGGCATCCCGCTGCTGGTGGCCGAGGACTGCATCCACGGGCACTCGTTCTGGAAGGGCGCCACCATCTACCCCACCCAGCTGGGCATGGCCGCCACCTGGGACCCTGAGCTGGTGGAGCGCGTGGCGCGGGCGACCGCCGTCGAGGTGGCCGCCACCGGCATCCACTGGACGTTCTCCCCGGTGCTGTGCATCACCCGCGACCTGCGCTGGGGCCGGGTGAGCGAGACCTTCGGCGAGGACCCGTTCCTGATCGGCGAGTTGGCCTCCGCGATGGTCAGGGGCTACCAGGGCGAGGGGCTGACCGACCCCACCGCGATCCTGGCCACCGCCAAGCACTTCGCCGGCTACTCCGAGACCCAGGGCGGCCGGGACGCCAGCGAGGCCGACCTCAGCAGACGCAAGCTGCGCTCCTGGTTCCTGCCGCCCTTCGAGCGGGTCGCCCGTGAGGGCTGCCGCAGCTTCATGCTGGGCTACCAGTCCATCGACGGCGTGCCGATCACCGTCAACGACTGGCTGCTGAACGACGTGCTGCGCGGCGAGTGGGGCTACACCGGCACCCTTGTCACCGACTGGGACAACGTCGGCCGCATGGTGTGGGAGCAGCTGGTCTGCGCCGACTACACCGAGGCGGCGGCCAAGGCGGTCCGCGCCGGCAACGACGTGGTGATGACCACCCCGCAGTTCTTCGAGGGCGCGCTCCAGGCCGTCGCCGAGGGAACGCTGGACGAGGCGGAGATCGACGCCGCCGTGCGCCGCGTGCTCACCCTCAAGTTCGAGCTGGGCCTCTTCGAGAACCCGCGCCACCCCGACCCCGAGCGGCAGGCCGCCGTCGTCGGCAGCGCCGCGCACGCCGAGCTGAACCTGGAGGTCGCCCGCCGCTCGCTGGTGCTGCTGCGCAACGACGGGACGCTGCCGCTGGACGGCGGGTACACCGCCGGCGCCGACGGCCGGGCCGTCGCCGGGGACGGCGCCGCGCCCCGCACCGTGGCGCTCATCGGGCCCAGCATCGACGACCCGCACACCCAACTCGGCGACTGGGCCGGCGCGTCGGGGCAGACCGACTGGCTGCTGCCGGACGGCCACCCGCGCGAGATGACCGAGACCGTGCTGGACGGCTTCCGGGCCGTCGCGCCCGAGGGGTGGACGGTCACCCACGCGAAGGGCGCGGAGATCCTGACCGTGGGGCCCGACCCGGAGGGGGAGTTCTTCCCCGACGGGCAGCCCAGGCCCGACGTGGTGATCCCGGCCGAGCCCGACGAGGCGCTGATCGCCGAGGCGGTGGCGGCCGCCGAGGCCGCCGACCACGTGGTCGCGGTCGTCGGCGACCGGATCGAGCTGGTCGGCGAGTCCCGCTCCACGGCGACGCTCGAACTGGTCGGCGCGCAGGTCGCGTTGCTGGACGCGCTGGCCGCGACGGGCAAGCCGCTGGTGGTGGTGCTGCTCAGCTCCAAGCCGCTGGTGCTGCCGCCGTCGGCGTTGAACGCGGCGGCCGTCGTCTACGCGTTCAACCCGGGGATGCGCGGCGGGCGGGCCCTGGCCGAGCTGCTGCTGGGGCTGATCGAGCCGACGGGGCGGCTGCCGCTCTCCTTCGCCCGGCACGCCGGGCAGCAGCCGACCTACTACAACCAGGTGCGCGGCCAGCACGGCACCCGCTACGCGGACCTGACCCAGTCCCCGGCGTTCGCCTTCGGCGAGGGCCTGAGCTACACCACCGTCGAGTACCGGGACCTGGAGGTTCTCACCCCCGTCCTGGAGGCCGACGACACGGTGCGCGCCCGGGTCACCCTGGCCAACACCGGGGAGAGGCCGGCGCTGGAGACCGTGCAGATCTATGTGAGCGACACGGTCACCTCGGTGACCTGGGCCGCGAAGGAGCTGAAGGGCTACCGCCAGGTGCGGCTCGCGCCGGGCCAGACTACGACGGTGGCGCTCGAACTGGCCGCCGCCGACTGCACATTGGTCGACGCGGCGGGCAACCGGGTCGTCGAACCCGGCGCGTTCGAACTCCTCGTCGGCCCCTCGTCCCGTGACGAGGCGCTGCTCCGCGCGGGCTTCGCCATCAAGGGCTGAGCGACACCCCTCGGGGGTCGCGCCGGCCGGCGCGACCCCCGAGAAGTGCGCGGGGCGTCTCAGAGCGGGAAGTCGCACGTCCAGGGGGCGTCGAGCGCCTCGGGGTCCACGCCCACCCGCGCCACGGCCTCGTCGATGTCGTCGAGGGACGTGACCCGCTCGTCGCCCACGATCCGCATGTCCTCGTCGAAGAAGGACACGTCGTCGTCCACCAGCTCCGAGGCGACCTCGAAGGTTCGCACGCGGTAGCCGCCCCCGGGCAGCGGGATCACCCACACCCAGGAGTAGTGGCCGGGCGACCCCGGCTCCCTGCGGGCGGCGAGCGCGCCGTTGAGCATGGTCAGGCGGTTCCGTGCTGCGATACGCATGGTCATGGTGTCCAGAAGACGCGGACGATGGGCCCTTCGAAGGTGTGGATCTGTAGGTGGGGAAGATCGCCGTCCCGATTGCCGGGACCGTGGCCGAGCACCCGACCGCCCTCCCCGAGTTGGTCGTCCCAATGGTAGGTGCCGCGCTTCTCTCCGAAGTACTGTCTGGTTCCCGGCCCGTCGAAGCCCGTGGCGTTGCGGTAGCCCTGGCCCTGGTAGACGCCGAGGAACAGCTCCTCCACCTCGCTGCGGCTGCCCATGGTGACGCTGGTGGCGCCGTTCTCCAGCTCGCGCGCGGCGCGTGAGACGCGCCCGCTCGACCAGGGGATGTCGTAGTCGGCCAGGCCGAGGGGGTCGACCTCGACCTGCGGATTGGGGACATAGCCGTCCGGGTTGAGCCCCGGCAGCAGCCCCAGCGGGTCCTGGCTGGCGTAACGGGCGGTGTGCGGGTCGTAGTAACGGTTGACGTTGTAGTGAAGGCCGCTCTCCGGATCGTGGTACTGGCCGGGGAAGCGCAGCGGGGTCATCCCGGTCGCCCCGGGCCGCCACGCGGTGAGGCCCCAGGCGGTGGACCGCGCGCTCCACGCCGTGTGGCCCTCCTCGTCGACCAACTCGGTGGGGGCACCCACCAGATCGGTGACGATGGCGAAGAACCGCGCGTCGACGACCCGTTGGGCGGTGTCGTCGGTCAGCCGCTCCGTCTGGGCGAGGGGGCGGAGGCCGTCGTGCTCCCAGGTCAGCACGGTCCCGGACGCCGGCCCTTCGCCGGTCGTGTGCTGCTCCACCAGCACGCCGCCGTCCCAGGTGAAACGCGTCTCCGCCAGCACGGTCTCGCCGTCCGCGGCCATCCTCCGCTTGGCGACCCGCCGGCCGAAGCCGTCGTAGAGATAGCGCCACAGGGTGCCGTCGGGGGTGGTGACAGAGGTCAGCCGGTCCTCGGCGTCCCAGGTGTAACGCCAGACGTCCGGCCTGCGGGACAGCCGCGTCCGACGCCGCGGCACCACGCGGCCCGCCGCGTCGTGCTCGTAGTGGATCGCGCCGGCCCGCACCAGACGCGTGCCGGTGTAGTCGCGCTCGCCCGTGGACTCGGAGCCGGCGAAGTGGGAGGGCCAGCTCGCGGCCGTCTGGTTGCCCGCCGCGTCATAGGCGTAGCTCTCCTCCCAACCCGGCGCGCCGATCCCGGTGATGCGCCCCACGGTGTCCAGCGCGTAACGCCGGACACCGAGTGCGGCGTCCGTGCGGGACTGGGGACGGCCGTCGGCGCGGTAGGTGTAGGCGCGGTCGTGGAGGGGGGTTCCCGTCGTGCGCCACGGTCTCCCGCGTCAGTCGCCCCGCCGGGTCCCAGTCCCTGGTGAGCGTCAGCGCGTCGCCGACGCGGCGGGTGATCTCGCGACCGGCGGCGTCGTGCGCGAAGCTCATGCGGTGCCCGTCGACGTCGAGTTCGCTCAACAACCCGGCGCCGTCGTAGGCGTAGCGGGTCGGGACACCCGCCGGGGCCTCGTCCGGGTCCCCCGGTGTCGGGTCCCGGTCCATGTCCACGGGTGACCAGTCGGATGCTCGTGCCATGTCGCCCTCCCCAGGTCGTCGCACGGCGCACCAGGTACCGGAGAGGACGACGGGGAGGGCGACGCGGTTGCGGTGGGCTGAGGGCCCGTCACCAGCGGGGGCCGGGGTTACGACACCTCGACGTAGTCCAGCTCGGCCCAGCGGCTGAGGTGGCCCAGGCGGATCGTGTTGGCGCCCGCCGTCAGGTCGACGTCGACGGACACCTCCGTCCAGTTCTCCCAGCCCCGGTCCGGATAGGTCACCGTGCCCGCCGGCTGGCCGTTGACGGACAGGGCGTGTTGGGCCTCGCCGTAGCCGGCCGCGTAGCCGATGTGCAGGGTGTGCGGGCCGGCGCTGGCGGCGAAGACGCGGATGTCGACCCAGCTGTCGGCGAAGTCGATGCCCGCCGCCACCGCGCCCTGGGAGGCGGTGCCGGTCTCCCGCACGCTCGCGTTGTTGAGTGTGCCGCGCTCCGCCTCGTGGCGGACGCGGCTGCCGCGCACCACCGGGTAGTCGTTGTCCCAGCCGAGGTCGGCCACATACAGACCGCGCCCGCCTGCCGGGAGGGCGCCGTGGAAGAAGACGCGGCCGTCCCCGATGTCAGCGCCGCCGGGCCCGCTGACCGCGCCGTCCAGGCTGGCGGTCGTCATCAGCGGCCGGTAGGCGCGGGCGTAGGGGCCGGTGAGGGAGGCCGAGGTGGCGTAGCTGGTCTGGTAGTTGGGCGTGGTGTACACGCCGGCCGAGTAGAACAGCACATAGTGCGAGGCCCGCTTGACCAGCACCGGGGCCTCGATGACGCCGTCCTCGGACGGCAGGTTGTTGCGCAGCAGCTCGGTGCGGCCGCCGACGAGGGTGATCCCGTCGGCCTCGACGCGCTGGAGCCAGATGATGGTCGGCTGGCCGATCGCGTTGCCGTCGTTCTTGTAGAGGAGGTACCGGCTGCCGTCGGTGTCGACGAAGCTCGACGGGTCGATGTCGCCGCCCTCGCCCGGGTCGCAGACCAGCGGCCGGTCCGAGGTGGCCAGGAACGGCCCTTCGGGGCTGTCGGCGAGCGCCGCGCCCAGGCACATCCGGCCCGAGGCGGTGTCCGGCCCGGTGAAGTACATCAGATAGCGGCCGTCGGCCCGTTGGGAGACGTCCGGCGCCCAGAAGCCGCCGTCGCCGGTCCAGGCCGGCCTGTCCGGCATCACGTCGCCGCGTACCGTCCACGGACCGTCCGGTCCCGGCGCGGTGGCGTGCGGCACCCGGCCGTGGCGTGAACTGGTCGAGTAGGCGTGGTAGGTGTCGCCGACGACGATCACCTCGGGGTCGGGGAAGTCGTCGTCGATGGCCAGGCGCGGGGCAACCGCCGCCGCCGACACCTCCCCGGCGGACGGCTCGGACGGATCGGGTGACGCGGGAGACGGCGTCCCGGCGGCGGGGGAGAGCGGCAGCAGCGCGGCCAGCGTCGCCACCACCCCCACCAGCACGAGTCTCGTGTGACGCATGGGGGAACCTCTCGGCTGGGAGACGGTCATGGTCTACACCGCTCCAGTCATAGCCCAATCCGGCCGTCTCCCACAGGGGGTGGGCGACGGTCGGGTGCCGCCACGCGTCAACGGGACGGGTCGAGGGCCAACTTGCCGAGGTGGGTGCGGGCGGTCAGCGCCCGGTGGGCGGCGGCGGCCTCGGCCAGCGGGTAGACCCCGCCGTTCATCGGGCGCAGGATGCCCCGGCGCACCGCCTCGAAGAGGCCCGCCATGCTGGTCGGCAGGGCGTCCCCCGCCTCCCTCAGATGCGGCAGCCAGAACGTGGAGACCGTGACCGAACGCTCCATCAGGGCGCGCGTCGGCAGGTCCGTCGGCACCCCGCCGACGCAGCCGTAGATCACCAGCCGCCCGCGCGGCGCCAGCGCCGCGATCGTCTCGTGCAGCACCGGGCCGCCCGTCATCTCCAGCGCCACCTCCACCGGGCCGCCCGCCGCGTCGCGCACCCGCTCGGCCAGCCCCTCGGCGGCGGAGTCCACCGCGACCTCAGCGCCCAGCGAGAGCGCCAGCTGCCGCCGCTCCTCGGTGCTGGCCAGCGCGACCACCCGGGCCCCGGCCTCCGCCGCCAGCTGTACCGCCATCGAGCCCAGCGCGCCGGCCGCCGCCGGCACCAACACCCGCTGCCCGGCGCGGAGTCGGGCCACCGTGAAGAGCAGGTGCCAGGCGGCCTGCCCCTGGAGCGGCAGCGGCATGGCCTCGTCGTCGCTGATGTCGTCCGGCACCTCCCAGGTCATCCGGCGGTCCACCAGCGCCAGCTCCGCGTAGCCGCCGCCGAGGGTGAGGCCGACGACCCGTCGGCCATCGGGCGTCCTGCCGACCACCTCCGTGCCGGGGACGTGCGGCAACTCCACGGGCGCGAGCGGGGAGTTGACCCGGGCGTGCACGTCCGTCCAGTTCACCCCGGCGCGGGTGACCTCGACAAGCTCGTGTGTCGGGCTCGGCCGGGGCTCGGGCACCCGCGTCACCCGCAGCACCTCGGGTCCTCCGAACCTCTCCATGACGACGGCGCGCATGATGCCCCCTTGTGCTCCGGTGGATCGATGATCCGGCGATCGGCGCTCGACCTCCTGGTCGCCGCCCTGTCGCACACCATAAGTCATCGCACTGTCACTGTGGGTGTTCAGGCGCTGGTGGCGGCCGGTGCGTTCAAGACGGCGTGCGATGCTGGGGAGGTGGTCAGTGATCCCTTTGCCGCCGAGGGTGCCCGTCGCAATCCCGAGCTGCGCCGGGTGGCGATGCGCCGGCGGGTGGCGGAGGCCGGGTTCGTCCGGGTGGACGAGTTGGCCAAGGAGTTCGGCGTCAGCATCATGACCGTCCACCGGGATCTGGACGAGTTGGAGAAGCGCGGCTTCCTCCACAAGGTGCGCGGCGGGGCGACCAGCGCGCCGACCACCACCTTCCACGGCGACCTGGAACACCGGATGCAGGCCCAGGTCGAGGCCAAGTCGGCCATCGCGCACGAGGTGTTGGCGACCGAGGTGGAGTCCGGGCAGGTCGTCGCCCTGGACGACTCGACCACCTCGCTGGTGCTGGCCAGGCTGCTGCCGCAGCGGGCGCCGTTGACCGTGGTCACCCACTTCCTGCCGGTGATACGGGCGTTGGCCGCCCAGCCGGGCATCGAGCTGATCGGGCTGGGCGGGCGCTACGACGCGGCCTACGACTCGTTCCTGGGCCGGGCCACCGCCGAGGCCGCCTCCGAGCTGCGGCCCGACGTGCTCTTCCTGTCCACCACGGCGGTCGCCGACGGCTTCTGCTACCTCCAGTCGCTCGGCACGATGATCACCCGGCGGGCGCTGATCGCCTCGGCCGGCCGCACGGTCGCGATGATCGACCACACCAAGTTCGACCGTCGCGCCCAGCACCGGCTGGTCGGCATAGCCGACCTGGACCGGGTGGTGGTGGACGACGGGACGGACGTCCTGACGGTTCGTGGGCTGCGGGCGCGCGGCGCCCGGGTCGACGTGGTGCGCGCCTGAACCGCGGAGCGCGTCCGGGGCGGCGGCGCCGACCGTGCACTGCTAAGTCATGTGAAGTTAATCCGGTGAGCCCACCGGGGTAGATCTCCCACCATGCCCCTCGACCTGGGTTTTCGCGATCCCGGACGCGAGCCGGTCCCCGATCGCGACCAAGATCAATGTTAAAAGTTGCGAAATTCTGGAGCCCTGCCTGTAATACGCCTCACTTCTGGCTCGGGCCGGGACGGAACGATCCGGGAACCGGGCGGGATGCGGGAGCCACCACGGAAGGGGCACGAGACGGTGATGTCGGACGGACCGGTCGCGGTGTGCGTGGACGCGGGCACCACCGTGATCAAGGCGGTGGCCTTCGACGCCGACGGACGAGAACGCGTGGTGACCCGGCGGGACACCGCCGTCGCCCGCCCCCGGCGCGAGCGCGCCGAGCAGGACATGGACGAGGTCTGGCACGCGGTCGTCGAAACCGTGCGCGAGGCGGTCCAACGCGCCGGCGCCCCCGTGCGGTTCCTCGCGCTGACCGCCCAGGGCGACGGCGCCTGGCTCGTCGACGCCGCCCACCGCCCGGTCCGCCCCGCCGTGCTGTGGAACGACGGCCGCGCCGCCGACATCGTCACCCGCTGGGCCGAGGACGGCGTGCTGGAACGCGCCTACCGGGTCAACGGATCGCTCACCAACGCCGGCCTGCCCAACGCGGTGCTGCGCCACCTCGCCGTCGAGGAGCCCGAGGCGCTGGACGCCGCGCACTCCGTGCTCACCTGCGGCGGCTGGCTCTTCCTGCGCCTGACCGGCGTGTTGGGTATCGACCCCTCCGAGGCGTCCGCGCCCTGGCTGGACATCCACGCCGGCGCCTACTCCGACGACCTCGTCGACGCCTACGGGCTGGCCCAACACCGCCGGCTGCTGCCCCCGTTGCTCACCGGCGGGAGCCGGGTCGCCGAGGTCACGGCGGAGGCCGCCGAGCGGCTCGGCCTGCCCGCCGGCACCCCCGTGGTCCTGGCCCCCTACGACATCGTCTCCACCGCGCTCGGCGTCGGCGCCACCGAGCCGGGCCAGGCGACGTGCGTGCTGGGCACCACCCTGTGCACCGAGGTGCTGATCGAGCGCCCCGACACCGGGGGCCAACCCGCCGGCCTCACCCTGGACTTCGGCGTGCCGGGCCGACTGGTCCGGGCCTTCCCCACGCTGGCCGGCACCGGCGTGCTCGACTGGCTCGTCGCCCTCCTCGGCCTGCGCGACCACGGCGAGCTGACCGAACTCGCCGCCCGCGTCGCCCCGGGCGCCGAGGGGCTGCGGGTGCTGCCCTACCTCTCCCCGGCCGGCGAACGCGCCCCGTTCCTCGACCCGGCCGCCAGCGGACTGGTCACCGGCACGCGCTTCACCCACGGCAGGGAACACCTGGCCAGGGCCGTCCTCGAAGGGCTCGCCCACGTCATCAGGGACTGCCTCGACGCCGCCCCGCACCGCCCCGTCGAACTCGGCCTGTGCGGCGGCGGCGCCGCCAGCGACCTGTGGTGCCAACTCATCGCCGACATCACCGGCGTGCCCGCCGTCCGCACCGAGGACAGCCAGGTCGGCGCCAAGGGCGCGCTGCTCTTCGCCACCACCCTCCTCGGCGACCACCCCGACCTCACCGCCGCCGCCCGCGCCCTGGTCAGGCCGAGCGCCCGCCGCGAACCCGACCCCGCCACCCGCGCGTTCCACGAGGCCCAGCACGCCGAGTTCCTCGCCACCAGGGAACTGGCGGCGACCCGCTGGGCCGGTTGGCGGGACCATGGCTGAGCCCGTGTGGATCGGCGTCGACCTCGGCACCCAGAGCGTCCGCGCGCTGGCCGTCGACGCGACCGGCCGCCAACGCGCCGCCGCCGCCCGCCCGTTGACCGGCCGGCGCGACGGGCCCCGGCACGAGCAGGACCCGGCGGACTGGTGGCGGCTGACCGCCGAGGCCCTCGCCGAGGTCTCCGAGGCGCTCGCCGGACGCCCCGTCGGCGCCCTCGCCGTCTGCGCCACCTCCGGCACCGTGCTGCTCACCGACCCCGACGGCACCCCCCGCACCCCCGGCGTGATGTACGACGACACCCGCGCCGCCGAACTCGCCGCCCCCGCCCAGCGGGCCGGCGCCGAGCTGTGGACCACCCTCGGCTACCGGATGCAGCCGGCCTGGGCGCTGCCCAAGCTGCTGTGGTGGCGCGAACGCGGCCTGCTCGACGGCGAGGCGCGGCTGGCCCACCAGCCCGACGTGGTCGCCGCCGCCCTCGTCGGCCACCCGGTCGCCAGCGACTCCAGCCACGCCCTGAAGACCGGCTACGACCTGCTCGCCTCCCGCTGGCCGCGCGAGGTGCTGGACCGGCTCCGCCTCGACCCCGCGACCCTGCCCGAGGTGGTCCGCCCCGGCACCGTCCTGGGCGCCGTGAGCGAGGCCGCCGCCCGCGCCACCGGGCTGCCCGCCGGCACCCCCGTGGTCGCCGGCATGACCGACGGCTGCGCCGCCCAACTCGCCGCCGGCGCCCTGGAGATCGGCCAGTGGAACACGGTGCTGGGCACCACCCTCGCCCTCAAGGGCGTCAGCGCCAGGCTGCCCCGCGACCCCACCGGCGCCGTCTACTCGCACCGCGCCCCGCACGGCGACCGCTGGCTGCCCGGCGGCGCCTCCTCCACCGGCGCCGGCGCGGTGCGCGCGCTCTTCCCCGACGCCGACCAGGCGGCCCTGGCCCAACTGACCGAGGCCGCCGCCGACGTGGCCGACGTGCCGGTCTGCTATCCGCTGGTCGGGCAGGGGGAACGGTTCCCGTTCGTCGCCCCGCAGGCGCGCGGCTTCCTCGGTGAGGGCCCACTGGCCGTCGGCGACGACCCGGCCGCCGCGTTCGCCGCCGTCCTCACCGGCGTCGCCCACATCGAGCGGCTCTCCTTCGCGCTGCTGGCCCGCGCCGGCTGCGACGTCGGCGGACCCGTCGCGTTCACCGGCGGCGCCGCCCGCAACGACTGGTGGAACCAGCTCCGCTGCGACATGCTCGGCGTCCCCGTCTGGCTGCCCGTCAACCCCGAACCGGCCCTCGGCATGGCCGTGTTGGCGGCCGGCTCGATCGGCGGCGACATCCCGGCGGCGGCCCGCCAACTCGTCAGCGTCCGCCGCGCCCTGACGCCCGACCCCACGCGCACCGAGGCCCTGCTGCCCGGCTACCGCGCCTTCGTCGAGGAACTCGCCGGCCGAGGCTGGCTCGACCCCGCCCTCGCCGAGGGGGCCATCTGATGCCGACCCCACCCACCGGGCCCCACGGCGGGCCGAAAGGAAACGAACAGACCGTGAACGAACCGATCCCCGTCCTGCTCGCCGGCGACGACTTCGTGCTCAACCGGCTGCTGGTCGAGGCCCTCCACGCGCAGAGCGGCCCGTCCGCCTGGGAGGTGCGCGAACTCGAACTGTCCTGGCCGCACGTCCCGTTCGGCAAGGTCGCCGAGGTGGACGAGGCCTCGGGCAGCGAGGAGGCGATGATCGAGGCGCTCGCCGGGGCGCGGGTCTGCCTGACGCAGATGGCGCCGCTGACCGAACGGGTGCTGGCCGCCTGCCCTGATCTTGAGCTGTTCGCGGTCTCCCGGGGCGGCCCCGTCAACGCCAACCTCGCCGCCGCCACCGAGCACGGCGTGCGCGTCACGTTCGCGCCGGGGCGCAACGCCGAGGCGACCGCCGAGCACACCCTCGCGCTGATGCTCGCCGCGATGCGCCGCGTCCCGCAGGCGCAGGAGAGTATGCGCGCCGGCCGCTGGGACAGCGGCTTCTACGCCTACCAGGCCACCGGCCTGGAGATCGCCGGCTCCACCGTCGGCCTGGTCGGCGGCGGCGCCATCGGCACCCGGGTCGCCAGGGCGCTGCTGGCGCTCGGCGCCACCGTGCTGGTCGCCGACCCCTACGCCGACCCGGCCGCGCTGCCGGCCGGCGCCCGCCTGGTCTCGCTGCCCGAGCTGCTGGCCTCCTCCTCCGTGGTCTCGCTGCACGCCCGACTCACCGAGGAGACCGCCGGGTTGATCGGCGCGGACGAACTCGCCGCCATGCCGGAGGGCTCCGTCCTCGTCAACTGCGCGCGCGGCGGCCTCCTCGACTACGGCGCGCTCGCCGAGTCGCTCGCCGCAGGCCACCTCTTCGCCGCCGCGCTCGACGTCTACGACGAGGAGCCGCTGGCCGCCGGCCACCCGCTGCGCTCCGCGCCCAACGTGGTCCTCAGCCCGCACCTGGCCGGCGCCAGCCGGGCCACCGCCCGCCGCGCCGCCACCATGGTCGCCGCCGAGGCCGGCCGCTGGCTGCGCGGCGAGCCGCCGCTGCACTGCGCCAACCCGGCCGTGCTGGAGGCGTCATGACCAGCGGAACGGAGCCCGCGGCGAAGGCCCGGCTGCTGTTGGCCCGGCACGCCGAGACCGTCTGGCACGCCGAGAACCGCTACGCCGGCTCCCGCAGCGACCCCGACCTCACCGAACGCGGCCTGCGGCAGGTCGAGGCGCTGGCACGCGGCGCGGTCGCCGCCGGCGTCGACGCCGTCGTCAGCTCCCCGCTGCGCCGCGCCGTGCGCACCGCGACGCCGGCCGCCGAGGCGCTGGGCGTCGAGGTGCTGACCGTGCCCGAGCTGCGCGAGGTCGACTTCGGCGAGCTGGAGGGCCGCACCCGCGCCGAGGCCGACCCGGAGCTGGTGCGCCGCTTCGTCGCCGACCCCGTGGCCCACCCGTTCCCCGGGGCCGAGCCGCCCGCCGAGGCCGCCGCGCGGGTCAGCGCCGCGCTGCGCGCCGTCGCCGAACGCCTCCCCGGACACACCGTGTTGGTCGTCGGGCACAGCACCGGGCTCCGCCTGGCGCTGTGCTCCCTGCTGGGTCTGCCGGTGGCGCACTACCGGCGGACCTTCCCCCGGCTGGAGAACGTCGCGGTCACCGAACTCCGGCTGCCCGCCGACGCCTCGCACCCGGCCGCCCTGCTGTCGCTGAACCGCACCCTGCCGGTCCGAACCGTAGATTAAGGAAGACACCGTGAGCCGACGCATCCTCGCACTGGCCCTGACCGCCGCGTTCGCCGTCTCCACGGCGACCGCCTGCGCATCGGAGGAGGACACCAACGACGGCGCGGGCGGTGGTGGCGACGGCGCCACCATCGCCTTCCTGATGCCGGACATCGCCTCCCCGCGCTACGAACTGTGGGACGCCCCGCTCTTCGAGGCCAGGATGAAGGAGCTGTGCGCCGACTGCTCCGTCATCTACCAGAACGCCAACGCCGACGCCTCCCGCCAACAGGAACAGGCCAACTCCGCGCTGGCCCAGGGCGCCGACGTGCTGGTCATCGACCCGGTGGACTCCGACGCCGCCGCCAGCATCGTCAACGCCTCCCGCTCCCAGGGCGTCCCGGTCATCGCCTACGACCGGCCCATCTCCAGCACCCCGGCCGACTACTACATATCGTTCGACAACGAGGCGATCGGCGAGTCCATCGGCCAGTCGCTCGTCGACCACCTCGACGAGACCGGCGCCGAGGGCGGGCTGCTCCAGGTCAACGGCTCGCCCACGGACGCCGCCGCCGGGCTGATCAAGCAGGGCATCCACAACGCGATCGACGACAGCGGCTACGAACTGCTCGCCGAGTTCGACACCCCCGGATGGCAGCCGGCGGACGCCCAGGACTGGGTCGCCGCCCAGGTCAACCGCTTCGAGGACGACATCGCCGGCGTGGTCGCGGCCAACGACGGCACCGGCGGCGGCGCGATCGCCGCGTTCCAGGCCGCCGGCGTCCCGATCCCGCCGGTCACCGGCAACGACTTCGAGGTGGCCGCCGCCCAACGCATCGTCGCCGGGCAGCAGTACAACACCATCTCCAAGCCGATCAAGATCGTCGCCGAGGCCGCCGCCGAGGTCGCCTGGCAGTTCGCGCAGGGCGAGACCCCCGAGGGCGAGATCGAGCTGTTCGACACCCCGGCCCAGCTCTTCGAGCCGACCGTGGTCACCCTGGAGAACCTCCCCGAGGTGCTCGCCGAGTCCGACCAGGTGAGCGCGGCCGACGTCTGCACCGCCGAGTACGCGGACGCCTGCGCCGAGGCCGGCATCGAGTGGGAGCAGTGAGATGACGGCTCCGGCCGCCGCCGCGTCCCAGGCCCCGACCCGGCCGATCCTCTCGCTGCGCGGCGTCAGCAAGAACTTCGGCGCGGTCGCCGCGCTCACCGAGGTGGACCTCGACGTCGCCGCCGGCGAGGTCGTCGCCATCGTCGGCGACAACGGCGCCGGCAAGTCCACGCTGGTCAAGGTGCTCTCCGGGGTGCACCGCGCGGACACCGGCACGGTCACCTTCGCCGACCGCGAGGTGACCGTCGCCAGCCCGGCCGACGCGCACGCCCTCGGCATCGCCACCGTCTTCCAGGACCTGGCGCTGTGCGAGAACCTGAACGTCATCCAGAACCTGTTCCTGGGACGGGAGGTGCGGCGCGGCCGGCTCGACGAGGTCACCATGGAGATCAGGTCCTGGGAGCTGCTGCGCCAGCTGTCCGCGAAGATCCCCACCGTCCGCGTCCCCGTCGCCTCGCTCTCCGGCGGCCAACGCCAGACCGTGGCGATCGCCCGCTCCCTGCTGGGCGACCCGAAGGTGATCATTCTCGATGAGCCGACGGCCGCCCTGGGCGTGGCCCAGACCGCCGAGGTACTCAATCTGATCGAACGCCTCCGGGACCGTGGCCTGGGCGTGATCATGATCAGCCACAACATGGAGGACGTCCGCGCCGTCGCCGACCGCGTCGCCGTCCTCCGACTCGGCCGCAACAACGGGGTGTTCGACGCCGACGCCCCCACGGAGGAGATCGTCGCCGCCATGATCGGCGCCAGCGACAACGCGGTCTCCCGACGCGCCAACCAGCGGCGTCAGTCGCGTCAGCGACGTCAGCGAAAGGAAGAAGAGTGATGGCCGACGTCAGGGAGGCCGCCGCCGCACCGCTCGACCTGCTGGACGAACGCCTGCGGCGCGGCGAGGGCCTGAAGGCCGCGCTCGCCGGGATCTGGGGGCGCGTCCGCTCCGGCGATCTGGGCGCGCTGCCGATCGTGCTCGGACTGGTCGTCATCTGGACGGTCTTCCAGTCGCTGAACTCGGTCTTCCTCTCCAGCGCCAACCTGGTCAACCTGCTGATGGAGTCCGCCTCCGTCGGCATCATCGCGCTCGGCGTGGTCTGCGTGCTGCTGGTCGGCCAGATCGACCTCTCGGTGGGCTCCGTCAGCGGGCTCTCCGCCGCGCTGACCGCCGTCACCTTCGTCAAGCACGGCTGGCCGATGCCGCTGGCGATGGCCGCCGCGCTGGCCGCCGGGGCGGCGATCGGCTTCGTGTACGCGCAGATGGTGACGCGGCTGGGCGTGCCCAGCTTCGTGGCGACGCTGGCCGGGCTGCTCAGCTTCCTCGGCATCCAGCTGTGGCTGCTGGGCGACACCGGCGCGATCAACATCCCGTTCGACTCCGGGCTGGTGCACTTCGCGCAACTCGCGTTCCTGCCGGAGTGGTTGAGTTACGTCCTGGTGGTGGTCGCGGCCGGCTGGCTCTTCGCCACCGGCTACGGCCTGGCCAGGACCCGCCGCGCGGCGGGCCTGTCCGCCCGCTCCACCACGCTGCTGGTGGCGCGCAGCGTCACCGTGCTGCTGGGGCTCGGCTTCGCCGTCTGGTACCTCAACCGGGCGCGCGGCGTCGGCTGGCTCTTCGTCAGCTTCGTGGTCCTGGTGCTCATCCTCAACTACGCGCTCACCCGGACCGGTTGGGGCCGATCGGTGTTCGCCGTCGGCGGCAACGCCGAGGCCGCGCGGCGCGCGGGGATCAACGTGCGCCGGGTCTACACCTCGGTGTTCGTGCTCTGCTCCACGTTCGCCGCGCTCGGCGGCATGATCGCGGCGGCCCGCCTGGCCGCCGCCAACCAGTCCACCGGCGCGGGTGACGTCAACCTCAACGCGATCGCCGCCGCCGTCATCGGCGGCACCAGCCTCTTCGGCGGCCGGGGCAGCGCGTTCGCCGCGCTGCTGGGCATCCTGGTCATCCAGTCCATATCCAACGGGCTGACGCTGCTCGACCTCGACTCCTCGTTCCGGTTCATCATCACCGGGCTGGTTCTGGCCCTCGCCGTGATGCTCGACTCCGTGGCCCGCCGCTCCCGCGTGGCCCACGGCCGCGCGGCGTAGCGTTCCGGGGAGCCCGGCCCGTTCCCCCGGGGGAACGGGCCGGCGGGGGCCACCCGCCGGCAGCGGCGAACGACGGCACGGGGGAGACCCGGGGCATGACGACCGCCGAGGACCACGCCGGGCCCGCGCCCCGGGGCCGCGTCAACGACTACGACAGCTTCGCCGATGCGTACGCGGCCGAGAGCGAGAACACAACCTCATCGACGCCTGCCACGAGCGGCTCGCGACGCTGTCCCTCGCGGCCTCGCCACCGGCACCCCGCACGCCCCCGACCCGCGCACCGGCGAGTCCCCGACGGAGATCCGCCCTGTCCACCGGCAACCCCGACCCGGCCGTCGTCGGCGACCGCGTGTACTTCGACAGCGGCGACGGCCGCCTCCGGGTGGGCGCGATCTCCCTCACCACGCCCACCGCCGACGAGTGACCGGTCCGTCGGCGCGGCGCGCGTTCAGGCCGAGCGGCCCGGCGGGTCCAGCGGCGGCGGCCACGCGTGGAACGGGAGAAGGTCCCGCAGCGGTGGCGTCTCCGCGCGGCCGAGAACCACCTCGGTGTCGAGGTTGGCCGGGTCGATCTGGCGGATGAACTCGCGGCAGCGGCCGCACGGCGGGAGGACGCGCAGCGCGCCGTCCTCGCCGCGCCAGACGGCGACGACGCGGGCGATGCGGTACTCGCGGGCCGTCACCATCGCGCCGATCGCCGATGCTTCCGCGCAGAAACCGGTGCCGGAACCGGTGTCGACACACACGCCCGTGTAGACGTTGCCGCCGGCCGTCAGCAGCGCGGCGCCCACGTCGCCGAAGAGGCGGTCGCCGACGCGGTGCGGGTTGAGCACGGCGGCGGCGCGGTCGATCAGCTCGTCGGTCGAGGGGCCGTGGGCGGCGTCGGCGATCATGCCTCGGACGGTACCAGCGGCCCGTGGGGAGGGCGGGACGGCGATTGTCAGTGGCGTGGTCCATGCTGTTACCCGGATCGCGACCCAGGGTCCCAACAGGGCCCCTGGGCTGGTGGTTTCCGACAAGGACCAGTCTGGTTCCGGCTGCCCGCAGGGCTGTTGGGGAGACGTTCCGGGAGCACTGGGAGATAAGGGGAGACGGGTGGAGAACGGGGAGCGGGCCGCATGGGAGCGGCGCCCCACGGCGCGGGTCGTGCCGGCGGCGCGGCCGCGCAAGGTGGTGAAGGTGCCGTTCGTCGAGTTGGTGGACGGCCGGTTGCAGGGGGTGGTCTCCAGCGGCTCGGACATCGCGCGGGTCTATGTGTCGGCGGTCGAGGCCGGCAGCCACGACGTCAGCTGCGGCACCAACAACAACCGGCCCTGCGGCGGGATTCGCCCCGGCGGCTGCAAGCACGTCGAGGCGCTGGTGAAGGAGGCCGTCCTCCAGTACGGGGAGGAGCGGGTCGCGCGGTTCCTCCGAGTGGAGCCCGGCGAGGGCGAGTTGACGGCCCGACTGCGCGGCGGCGGGATCAACCGCGACCGGCCGGCCGCCGAGGTCTTCAGCCGCTTCCTGCGGCACCTGGCCTATCTGGAGGTCCCGGCGAGCACGGCGCCACTGCCCGAGCTGCGGTGGTTCCCGGCGACGGGGGCGGTGCGCTGATGCTGGGCATCCAGTTGGAGAGGCTGTTGGGCGCCGCGCCGGCCGGGGTCGCCGAGGCGCTGGACGCGGTGGACGGGTTCGATCGGGCGCTGGTCACGGGACTTGGCCGGCCGACGCCGGAGCAGTCGGCGGCGCTGGCCGCGTTGGCCGGCCGCGTCGCCGCCTCGCCGCTGGGCGCGGTGGCGGCCGAGGCGGTGGAGAAGATCGCGGCGGGCTCGGTCTCCGACGAGCGGCTGGCCGCGCTCGCGGCGGCCCGCGCGGCGCTGCTCGGCGCCGTGCACGACGCCCAACTCGCCGCGCTGGACGAGGCGCTGGGGCGCGAACGGGAGGAGTGCGCGGAGCCGGGCGGCGGCGAGCCGCTCGGCGAGCGGCTGCTGGACGGCGCCCGCTCCTGGCTGCGGGAGGTGGCCCTGGTCGGCTGGCGCGGCCTGGGCGACGACAGCCTGCGCGGCCTCGACCAGGCGCTCACCGCCCTGTGGGCGGAGCCGGCCGCCCGCCGGCTCGCGGTGCTGCTGGACGGGCTCGCCGGCGAGCTGCGCGCCTGCCTCCCGCTGTCCACCTGGGAGCGGCTGCCCGTCCGCCGCTGGGCCGACCTGTGGGCGAACGCCGTGCTGCTCTGCCAGCCGGGCGCCGCCGGCGCGGCCGAGGCGGCCGCCGGGCCGACCGCCCAGGTCAGCGGGCGGCTGCTGCCGCTGGGCGCCGAGCTGCACGAGCACCCCACCGCCGTTCAACTGCTCGTCCACGCCCTGCTGGAGCGGGACGGCGGGCAGCCGGCGCTGCTGGTGCGGGTGGGCGTGGGCGCGGCCAAGGTCGAGACGCTGACGGGGCCCACGCTGTGGCGGCTGCTGGGCGGGTTTCCCGCGCTGCTGCGGGCCCTGGCCGAGCGCCGCGCGCTGACCGTGACGGGCCTGCCGCTGCTGGCCGGCGGCGAGCTGGTCTGGGACGAGTCAGGGGTGGCGCTCGACGAGCCCGCCGACCCGTTCGTCACCGCGCGGACCCAGCTGGCGGGCGCGCTCGCGCCGGCGGTGCCGCCGCTGCGGCGCCATCCGGTGCAGCTCGCCGAGCCGGTGCTGCTGGAGGGGTACCGGGTGCGGGACGGCGTGCTCACGCTCGACGGCCACCGGCTGCCGCTCGACCTCGAACACCTGCCGTCCGCAGGCCCGTTGACCCCGCAGCTGGTGAAAGCCTCCACGGCGTGCCTGGGCCTGCTGTGCTGGGAGGACGGCGGCTGGTCGCTGCGGCCGCTCGGGGTGCGGGCCACCGCGCGCCGCCAGCAGGTCGAGGCGCACACCGGGGACTGGACCCAGGGCCCGACCGACCCCAAGGCCGCCAAGGCGGAGGCCAGATGGGGCGACCCGGTCGAGACCCTGCGGGAACGAGCGGGACGGCTGCTCCGCGCATGAACGAGACGGAGCAGGAGACGACGACCGCCGGCCCGGGAACGACGGCCGGCCCGGGAACGACGGCCGGCCCGGGAACGACGGCCGGCGCGCCCGGGGACCGGGCGGCGGAGAACCGACGGCAGGTCCTCTACTGGCGGCTGCTGGCCCGCCTCTTCGACGGCGAGGAGCAGCCGACGTTGGAGAGCGCCGGCGTCGCCATCGCCGAGGACGTCGGGCTGCCGCCCGCCGTGCTCGACCCGGGCCTCTCGATGGACAACCTGGTCCAGCGCTTCCCCGAACTGGCCGAGGAGCTGGCCGGGTTGGGCGGCGAGGAGGGCCAGGAGGACCCGGTGCGCCGGGCCGTGCTGGTCACCAAGCTGCTGCTGAACACGTTCGCCACCGGCACCGGGCCGGTCACGGCCGGCCAGCTGTCCGACTGGCAGCGGGACGCCGACTGGTGCCGCAGGGCGCTGGGCGGCGGCCAGGACCCGGGGGAGATGTCCGGGTACCTGACCAGACTTGAGGGCGACCTGGTGAAGCGGATGCGGCTGCGCGAGGTCCTCGCCGACCCCGCCCGCGCCCGGGCGCTCACCCCCAGCATGTCGCTGATCGAGCAGCTCCTCCACGACAAGGACAACCTCTCGGGCGTCGCCCTGGCCAGCGCCAAGGCCCTGATCCGTCGCTTTGTCGACGAGGTGGCCGAGGTGCTGCGCACCCAGGTGGAGAAGACCAGCGTCGGCGCCATCGACCGCTCGGTGCCGCCCAAGCGGGTCTTCCGCAACCTCGACATCCAACGCACCGTCTGGAAGAACCTCACCCACTACAACCCCGAGGACCGGCGGCTCTACGTGGACCGGCTCTACTACCGGCACACCGCCCGCCGCACCACGCCCGCCCGGCTGGTGGTGGTCGTCGACCAGTCCGGCTCGATGGTGGACTCGATGGTCAACTGCACCATCCTGGCCTCGATCTTCGCCGGCCTGCCCAAGGTGGACGTCCATCTGGTCGCCTACGACACCAGGGCGTTGGACCTCACGCCCTGGGTGCACGACCCGTTCGAGGTGCTGCTGCGCACCCGCCTCGGCGGGGGAACGGACGGCACGGCCGCCATGGCCCTGGCCCGGCCCAAGATCGCCGACCCGGAGAACACGGTGCTGGTGTGGATCTCCGACTTCTACGACAACCCGGCGCTCATGGACGACTTCAGGTCGGTGCACCGCTCGGGGGCCAGGCTGATACCCGTCGGCTCGGTCAACAGCTCCGGCCGGGGCAGCGTCAACCCGACGTTCCGCCAGCGCCTCAAGGAGCAGGGCACGCCCGTCATCTCGGGCCACATCCGCAAGCTCGTCTTCGAACTCAAGAACTTCCTCGCCTAGGAGACTGAACAACTCATGACCGACACCCCGCTGCGCGCGCCCGCCGAGGTCAAGTACGCCGATGAACTGGACTGGCTGGAGTCCGTCGACGACGCGCCCAAGCCGTTCTCCTGGCGGCTCAGCCCGAAGATGGTGCGCCTGTTCATCCTCGGCTCCGAGCGGGCCGACGGCCTGGACCGCGAGATCCCGCAGAAGTGGTTCGGCGACCGCAGCTTCGTGGAGCGGAGCATCGTCACCCTCGCCTCCGACCGGGGGCTGCTGCTGATCGGCGACCCGGGCACCGGCAAGAGCTGGCTCGCCGAGCTGCTCGCCGCCGCGATCTGCCGCAACTCGACGCTGGTGGTCCAGGGCACCGCCGGCACCACCGAGGACCAGATCACCTACTCGTGGAACGTCGCCCAGGTCATCGCCCAGGGCCAGTCCCGCGACGCGCTGATCCCCTCGCCCATCATGACGGCGATGGAGCGCGGCGTGATCGGCCGCTTCGAGGAGCTGACGCGCGCCACCAGCGACGTGCAGGACGCGTTGATCTCGATCCTCTCCGAGAAGTACGTCTCCATCCCCGAACTCGACGGCGACAGCGGCGAGGCCACCGTCTTCGCCCAGCCGGGGTTCTCCATCATCGCCACCGCCAACAGCAGGGACCGGGGCGTCAACGACCTGTCGTCGGCGCTGAAGCGGCGGTTCAACTTCGTGCGGGTCCCGGTGGTCACCAACAAGCGCACCGAGGCGGAGATCGTCCGCTTCCGCACCGCCGAGCTGCTGCGCCGCCACCGGATCGAGGTGGAGGTGCCGCCCACCCTGCTGGACATCCTGCTCCAGAGCTTCGCCGACCTGCGCGCGGTGTCGGCCAACGCCGCCAGCGACGACGAACGGCTGGAGTCGGCCCTCTCCACCGCCGAACAGATCGGCGTGCTGGAGGACGCCGTGCTGCACAGCCAGTTCTTCGGCGAGAAGGAGCTGGGCGCCCACACCCTCGCCGGCTCCCTGGTCGGCTCGCTCGCCCGGCGCAGCCCGGAGGATCTGGCGATCCTCAACAAGTTCTGGCACGGCGTCATAGAGCCGCGCAGCGAGGGCGAACAGGGCGGCCCCTGGCGGGACTTCCTGGACGGCGGCCGCGAGGCGATCGCGACCCTGTCATGAGCCGCGCCCCCGTCATCAGCACCGGCACCGGCGACGCGGACGCCGCCGGCGACGCCCCGGCGGGGCTCGGCGCGCTGCGCGAGCGCCTCCGGGAGGCGGCCGAGGCGTTCGCCGGGCCCGGGGACGCGGTGCCCGAGATCCTGACCGGCATGGTCGAGGACGTGGACCGGGCGCTGGCCGAGGAGTTGGAGATCTTCCCGGTCTGCCACCACTCGCCCGCCTCCGCGCTGGCCATGGCGCGGCGGCTGGCGGAGAAGCGCCCCCGGGTGATCTACCTGGAGCTGCCCGAGGACCTCGCGCCGCTCCTCGACGAGCTGCGCAACTGCCAACTCCCCGTGGCGCTCCAGGCGTTCGCCACCGAGGTGGACGGCTTCCCCACCGACTGGGCGCCGCTGAGCGTGGTCGCGCCGCTGACCGAGGCGTCCGCCGAGTACCAGGCCATCGCCTACGCCCTGGACACCCCGGGCGTGGAGCTGGTGCTGGTGGACCGCTCAGCCGACCATGTCCTCCAGTGGCGCGAACGCGGGAACGCCCCGGACGCCGAGCCGTCCGAGGCCGGCGAGCCCTCCGGGACGGCCCGGGCGGCCGAGGCGGGCGAGGTGCCCGACGAGGCCGCGCTCCACGGGGACGCCCTCGGCATCGGCGTCGGTCGACTGCGCCCCGGCTTCGCCGAGTTGGAGGCGTTCCTGCTGCACCACGGGAAGGTCCGGCACTGGTCCGAGTGGTGGGACCAGTATGTGGAGCGGCCGCTGGCCGGCGCCGACTACCCGACCTACCGGCAGGTCATGGTGATGATCGGCAGCCTCTTCCGGCGGCTGCGCCCCGAGCGGCGGTCCCGGCTCGCCGTCGACGAGGACCGCGAGCGCTACATGTGGACGCGGATCAGGGAGCACCTGGCCGCCTCGGGTGCCGACCCGGCCGAGTGCCTCCACGTCTGCGGCGCCTTCCACGCGGCCAGCCGCGTCGAGCAGTTCGGGTTGGCCTCGCGCGCCGAGCCGTTCCCGATCCCGCCGCGCACCGCGACCGCCTGGCGCTACGGGCTGATCCCCTCCAGCAACTCGGCGATCGAGGCCCAGTTCGGCCTCGCGCCCGGCGCCGTCTCCCTGGCGGCGGCCACCTGGTCGCGGACCCTGACCGGGGAGCGGCTCACCCCGTTCCGGCTCACCAACCAGCGGCCCGGAAGCAAGGGGAAGGGCAGGCAGCCGGCGAGGCGCGCCGCCGGCGCCCCGGCGGCGAGCGGCGGGCCCGGCCCTGACCGGCTGACGCCGTTCCTCGACCGGCCGCCGGTCCCGCACGCCCTCGACGAGGACGAGCTGCGCGGCTGGTGCGTGGATCTGGTCCGCCTCGCCCGCCGCAACGGGTACGCGGCCAGCACCGCCGACGCCATCGCCGTCTTCGAGACCTCCGTCCTGCTCGCCGGGATGCGCGGCCGGGCCAGGCCCACGGCCTACGACTTCGAGGACGCGGCGGTCACCTGCGTCGAGAAGGACACCGTGCCCGGCAAGCGTGACGTGCGGCGGCTCTGCGCGATGCTGCTGGGCGGGGACCGCATCGGCACCGTCGGCTACGACGCGCTGCCGCCGCTGGCCCGCGACGTGCTGGACCGGCTGGCCCCGCTCGGCCTCAACCTCACCACCCGCTCCCAGCAGCGCGCCCTGCTCGACCTGGCCAACCACCCCGAGCTGCGGCCCTGTTCGGACGTGCTGTGGATGCTGCGCCGACTGCTCGGCGACGTGGTCAGGCCGGTGATGGGCGACCGCACGCTCGGGGAGCGGTCCATCCAGGAGAGCTGGGACCTCGCGCTCGGCCGCGAGCAGCGGGCGCTGGTCCAGCTCGGCTACGAGGGCGTCACCGTCGAGCAGGTGCTGGAGCGGCGGCTGCGCCGCGCGGTGCGGCAGCCGAACGCCACGGCGGCCACCGCCCTGGAGGCGGTCGAGGAGGCCCTGCTCTACCTCGGCCCCGGCCGGCTGGTCGACGACCTCGGCGCCCGCGCCGTCGCGCTGCTGGCCGCCGAGCGCACGGTGGACGACGCGCCCCGGGTGCTGCGCCGGATACGCCGCCTGCTGGGCTACTACCGCACCACCGAGGCCGGGCCGCCCGACTGGGCGAAGATCTTCGTCACCACCGGCTACGCCCACTACTGCACCCTGCTGCCCTCGGCGTTCACCGACGAGGCCGTGGGGGCGCGGCAGGTCGGCGCGATGCTGGGCTTCCTCTTCGGTCTTGAGGGCTTCGCCGTCTCCCTCGGCTGCGACCGGACCCAACTGGAGCTGGCGGTGCGGCAGTCGCACCCGAGCGAGCCCGACCGGACGGCCCTGCTGTGGGCCGCCGAGCACCGGCTGGACCTGCTGCCGCTGCCCGGGCTCCGGGAGCGCTGCGCGGCGCTGCTGGCCAACCCGCTGGTGGTGCCGGCGTTCCCGCGCTATGTCAGCGGCTTCGTGCAGGCGTTGGACCCGGTGCCGACGCTCACGCCCTTCGTGGTGGAGCAGCTGTCGCGGGCGTTCGCCCGGCTGCCGGAGGCGGTGCTGCTGCCCTGGCTGCCCCGGTTGATCATGACGCTGCGGGAGGAGGCCGCCGAGCTGCTGCCGCTGCTGGTGCGGGAGGCGGGCCGGACGTTCCCCGGCACGCTGGCCGGCGTGGACGGCCTGGTCCCGCCCTGGGAGGAACGGCCGGCCGCCGCGCCGCCCGCCCCGCCGACGGCGGGCCCCGCCGCCGAGCTGCTGGCCCACCACCCCGCCACCACCGACGCGTTGGCGGCGCTGCTCGGCGCGGCGGGGGAGTGGGCGCCGGCCCAAGGGCAGGCCCCGGCGCCCGGCCCCGCAGCCGACCTGGTGGCCCAGCACCCGGCGACCGCCGAGGCGTTGGCCGCCCTGCTGACCCCCGGCTGACGGCGCCCCGCCCGCCCCGCCCGGTCCACCCGCGAGGAGAACCGGCCCGGGCGGGCGGGACGTCCCCGAACCAGCACGCTGCGCCCGCGCCGCCGCGCATACTGTGACCGCGATGGCGCGGTCCCTTCCCGGAACCGCGCACCGACCATCGACACGTCCACCGACACGTCCATCCGAACGTGCGGCGGTTACGTCATTCATCGGAACGCCCACGCCAGGTTGAGGAACGGGATGACGTCGCGCGGCCTGGGCGGGGCGCGGCGCGGCCGGCGCCCGCGTGCTCGGCCGGACCGATCCACGCCGTGGACCCCGCGCGCCTCCGGCCCGACGACATCACGCACCAGCGGGCCGCGATCCTCTCCGACCTCGCGGACGAACACACCGTGCGCGGGCGGCACGCGGCGGCCGTCGAGACGACGACCCGGGCGCTCGCGATCCTGCGGGCCCTCGCCGAGACCGCGCCGGAGACCGGCGTCCGCCGCTCGCTGGGCCTGACCCCGGCGCGCCGCCCGCCTGACCCCGGCGCGCCGCCCGCCGGTTCGCCGGCGTCCCGGAATCCCGCTCAGGCCGGCGCCAGCCAGACGGCGGTGTCCGGCGGAACGGCCCGCCCGCCGTCCGCCGTTGTCGTCAGCGGCCCGCTGGCCAGCAGCACCTCGGCGCCGGCCGGCAGGGGCGCCGGCGCCTCGCCCAGGTTGACCAGGCACCGCAGCGCCCCCACCCGGTCGAAGCACAGCACGTCAGGGGCCGAGGCCACCCACCGCAGCGTCTCCGGCAGCCCGCGCAGCCGCTCCCGCCGCAGCGCCAGCGCCGACCGGTAGAGGGACAACGTCGAGTCGGGGTCCGCCCGTTGGGCGTCCACCGCCAGCGCTCCCCACCCCGCCGGCTGCGGCAGCCACGGCGTGGCCCGCGCGTCCGGCGGCGAGAAGCCGAACGCCGGCGCGTCCGCCGCCCACGGCAGCGGCACCCGGCAGCCGTCCCGCCCCCGGTCGGCCCCGCCGGAGCGGACGAACGTCGGGTCCTGGAGGACCTCGTCCGGCAGGTCCCGCACCTCGGGCAGCCCCAACTCGTCGCCCTGGTAGACATAGACGCCGCCCGGCAGCGCCAGGGTCAGCAGCGCGGCCGCCCGGGCCCGCCGCCGGCCGAGCCGCTCGTCGCTCGGGTCGCCCAGCCGCTTGTCGCCCATGTCGAACGAGGTGTCGGCGCGGCCGTAGCGCGTGACATGGCGGATCGTGTCGTGGTTGGAGAGCACCCAGGTGGGCGGCGCGCCCACCGGCTCGTGGGCCGCGAACGTCTCGTCGATCACCCGGCGCAGCGCCGCCGGCTCCCAGGGGGCGCACAGGAAGTCGAAGTTGAACGCCGAGTGCAGCTCGTCGGGCCGCAGGTAGCGGGCGTACTGGGCCGGCGAGGGCAGCCACACCTCGCCAACGAGCACCCGTTCCCCCGGGTAGCCGGCGACGATCCGGCGCCAGTCGCGGTAGATCTGATGGACGCCGGCGACGTCCTGGTAGGGCAGGTCCGTCACGTCGGGCTCGGGGCCGACGTCGGGCAGGCCCGGCTTCTTCGCCAGGCCGTGGGCGACGTCCACCCGGAAGCCGTCCGCGCCCCGGTCCAGCCAGAAGCGGAGTATGTCCTCGAACTCGGCCCGCACCCGGGGGTGTTCCCAGTTCAGGTCGGGCTGTTCCGGCGCGAACATGTGCAGGTACCAGGGGCCGGGGCTGCCGTCGGGCTCGGTGATCCTGCTCCAGGCGGGCCCGCCGAAGTAGGAGACCCAGTCATTGGGCGGCAGTTCTCCCTCGGGGCCGCGCCCCGGCAGGAACCAGAACAGCTCGCGCGCCGCCGCTCCCGGCCCGCCCGCCAACGCCTCGCGGAACCAGGGGTGTTGGTCGGAGCAGTGGTTGGGCACCAGGTCCACGACCACCCGCAGGCCCTGCGCGTGGGCCGCCGCCAGCAGCGCCTCCGCCTCGGCGAGGTCGCCGAAGAGCGGGTCGATGTCGCGGTAGTCGGCGACGTCGTAGCCGGCGTCGGCCATCGGCGAGACATACCAGGGGGTCAGCCACACCGCGTCCACGCCGAGGTCCCGCAGGTAGGGCAGCCGCTCGGAGATGCCCCGGATGTCGCCGACACCGTCGCCGTTGCCGTCGGCGAAGCTGCGGACATAGATCTGGTAGATCGCGGCGGTCCGCCACCAGGGAGCGGGGGAGGCGGCGGGCTGCGCAGGGGTGGTCACGTGCGGGGCTCCTTAGGCGGTGAGCGCGCGGTCGGGTGCCCCCGCCCGGTCGCGGGCGGGGGCCGATGAGTGACGAAGGGAAGCGGTGAGGGATGAACGGCCGGCCTACCAGCCGGAGTTGCCCTCGCCGCGCTCCACGGTGAAGCCGCCGGTCAGGTCGAGGCCGCCCTCGGCGGCGCCGCTGACCCGCACCCCGGAGAACGTTCCGGAGCCGGCCGCGTTGATCTCGATGCCGAACCGGCCGGTGCCGGTGATCTCCACGTCAGAGACGGACAGCTCGGTCACCGTGCGCTGCCAGGAGACCAGGATGCCGCTGTAGGTGCTGTCCACGATCTCCAGGTCGTTGACCACCACGGGCGCGGTGATGTCGGAGGTGTCGGCGTAGATCCACAGCGCGCCGAAGGCGCTGTCCCAGTTGGGTTCGTAGCCGCCGGTGCGCAGCAGCGTGTTGCGCCGCACGGAGGTGGTGCCGCTGAACGGGACGGGCGAGAAGCGGGTGCTGATCGCGATGCCGGCGGAGGAGGTGACGGTGTCGGCCAGCACGTTGTCCTCGACGCCGTTGGCGTGCCCGCCGTAGATGCCGACCGCGTTGGCCAGGAGCGGCACCTGCACGGTGTTGAAGCGGAACGCGCTGTCGCTGACCGCCTCGGACTCCGACCACATGGCCAGCCCGTCGTCCCCGGTGTTGCGGATGCTGGAGTGGGTCACCTCGGTGTTGGCGGTGCCCCGGTGCAGGTTGACGCCGTCGGCGTAGGTGTCGCGGATGCGCAGCCCGGTGGCCAGCAGCCCGTCGGTGGGCGACTGGATCCACAGGCCGACCTTGCTGTGCTCGATCCAGATGTTCTGGAGCGTCGAGCCGCTGCCGAAGTCGCCCTCGAACGCGGCGTGGTCGCCGGCGTCGTCGCGGACCGTCGCGCCGCCGTCGAGGGTGAGGTCCTGCACCACGCTGGTGCCGCCCCGGCCGAAGAAGCCGCCGAGCCCGTCGCTGCCGCGCAGCACGGTGTGCCACTCGCCGGCGCCGCGCAGGGTGGCCCCGGTCAGGTTGACATGGTCGGAGATGTGGTAGTCGCCGGGCGGCAGCCACAGCCCGAGCCCCTCCGAACTCGTCTGCGCGAGCGCCTCGTTGAGGGCGGCGGTGTCGTCGCTCCCGTCGTCGGGGGTGACGCCGCGCTCGGTGGCGTCGACGAAGCCGTCGGGCATCGTGCCAGGCCCGGGCGCCGTCTCGGCCTCCAGCAGGTCGACGGTGTAGGAGTCGGCGGTGTCCTCGGCGTCCTTCTGGAGCCGCAGCACGGTGCCGGCCGGCAACTCCTCGTCGAGCAGCACCCGGCTCTCGTCGAAGAAGCGGTGCGGGGAACCCTCGGCGGGGTTGTTGGTGTACGGGTACTCCCCGTAGACCCAGGCGTGGCGTGAGGTCAACTCCAGGTCGCGGTGGTGTTCGCCGTTCACATAGAGGCTGAGGGTCGCGTCGATGCCGGTGCCGTCGGCGCTGTCGGGGATCGAGTGGCGCAGGGTCAACGCGTTGGCGGGCTCGGTCAGTTCGAACTCGACGTGGGAGCCGGTCTCCTCCAGCACCACGGCCTGCCGGCCCGACGCCTCCGACGGCACGGTCAGATAGGTGCGGTCCGGTCCGATGACGGTGCCGTCGGTCGTGCCGGCCTCCGCCTCGTAGGCGGTGTAGGGCAGGGCGGCGCCCCGGGTCGGGGCGGGGGCGGCGTCGGCCACGGTGATGCCGGACAGCTCGAAGGCGCCGTTGTCCCCGGACGCGGTGCGCAGTGTCACGGTGTTGAGGCCGGCCCGCAGCGGGACGCCGGTCTCCAGGGTGTCCCACGCGCCGGCGGTGCCGGGCAGGGCGAGCCGCTCGACCTCGGTGCCGTTGGCCAGCAGCGTGACCGTCGCCGTCTCCTCGCCCTGGGTGCGGTAGTGCACGGTCAGCCCGCTGGCGCCCTCCTCCGCGCCGGCCACCGTGAACACGGCGCGGGCGCCCTCGGCGGCGAAGCCGGTCAACGCGAGCGCGTCCTGGCCCGGTTGGGCGCCGCCGGAGCGGAAGGCGTCGGCGACGGGGATCATCCCGTGCGCGGCCGGCGTCGTCTCCTCGGGCGGGGCGGCCGAGCCCGCCGGCTGCCAGAGCGTCAACGCCAGGGTCGGCGCCAGCGCCGCCGCGCCGAGCAGCGTGAGCACGCGGCGGCTCGGCCGGCGCGGGGCGCGCCGGGGTGCGGTGGGTGTCATGGGGGAGCCCTTCGGTTGGGGCGGCGCGGGGCCGCCGTTGTGGGGGGTGAACGCCTCGGGCGCGGCTCAGCCCTTGAGGCTGCCGGCCGTCAGCCCGGCGACGATGTGGCGTTGGAAGATCAGGAAGAGCACCAGCAGCGGGACGCTGGCCATGACCATGCCGGCGAGCAGCTGGTTGACCGGCATGTCGGCGGCCAGCGCGTTGAGCGCCACCGTGATGGGCTGGCGCGCCGGGTCGGGCAGCACCAGCATCGGCCACAGGAAGTCCTTCCAGACCCCGACGATCGCGAAGATCGACACCACGGCCAGCACCGGCCGGGACAGCGGCAGCACCACGGAGACCAGGATGCGCAGGCTGCCGGCGCCGTCCATCCGGGCCGAGTCCAGCAGCTCGGTCGGGATCTGGTCGAAGAACCGTTTGAGCAGGAAGACGTTGAACGCGTTGGCGCAGGCCGGCAGCCAGACGGCGAACGGGGTGTTGATCAGGTTGACGCCCAGCAGCGGCACGTCCACCACCGTCAGATAGGTCGGCACCAGCAGCGCGGAGACCGGCAGCATCAGGGTGGCCAGCATCATGCCGAGCAGCACGTTGCCCAGCACCGGGCGCAGCGCGGAGAGCGCGTAGGCGGCGGCCACCGCGAACACCAGCTGGAAGGCCCAGGCGCCGAACGCCAGCACCACCGTGTTCCAGAAGTAGCGGTCCAGGCCGAGCGTCGACCACGCCTCGCCGTAGTTCTCCGGATGCCAGGAGCGGGGCAGCAACGTCGGCGTGGACCGGGCGAGTTCGGCGGACGACTTCAGCGCGCCCGAGGCCATCCAGTACAGCGGGAAGAGGAAGGCGAGGACGAAGCCGACCAGGGTCAGCGTCAGCACGAAGCGGTAGATCCACCGCCCGGTGCGGCCGGTCATCTCGCCGGGGGCGATCAGGGTGCGGACCGACGGATCGCGGTCCGTGGGCTTGACGGCCATGTGTGCGGCTCCCCTCAGCCTCGGGTCCTGGTCAGGCGCAGATAGCAGGCGGCGAAGACGCCCAGCACCAGGAAGAGCACGGTGCTCATGGCGCTGGCCAGCCCGAAGTCGTTGTAGACGAACGCGTACCGGTAGAGCAGCAGCAGCACGGTGACCGTGGCGTTGTCGGGTCCGCCGCCGGTGAGGACGAACGGCTCGATGAACACCTGCATGGTGCCGAGCACCTGGAGCAGCAGGGTGATCATCAGGATGAACCGCAGCTGGGGCAGCGTCACATGCCACAGCCGCCGCCGGATCGAGGCGCCGTCCAGCTGGGCCGCCTCGTACAGCTCGCCGGGGATGTTGCTGAGCGCGGCCAGATAGATCAGCGTCGTGGTGCCCATGTTGGCCCAGGTGGAGACGAGCACCAGGGAGACCATCGCCAGGTTCTCCGACTCAAGCCACGCCTGCGGCGGCAGCCGCACCACCTCCAGCGCGTTGTTGAGCAGCCCGGGGCCCGGGTCGTAGATCCAGCGCCACAGCAGCATGGTGACGATCGGCGGCAGCATCACCGGCAGATAGACCGCCATCCGCAGGAACGCCCGCCCGTGCCGCAGTTCGTTGAGCACCACGGCCGTCAGCAGCGGCGCGGCGAAGCCGAAGACCAGCGCCAGCAGCGTGAAGTAGCCGGTGTTCCGCCAGGCGGTCGCGAACAGCGGGTCGTCGAAGAGGCGTTGGAAGTTCTCCCAGCCCACCCACTCGTCCGCTCCGGTGAACGTGACCCGCTGGAAGCTCAGCAGGAAGCCCCGCACGATCGGGTACCAGGAGAACAGCGCGAAGCAGACCACCGCGCCGGCCAGGAAGAGGTAGGCGGCCAGGTTGCGGCGCAGCGCGGCCGACCGACCGCCGCGCCGTGGCGGGACGCGGCGCCGGGCGGCGCGTTGCTCGGGCGCGGCGACGGGCGCCGGCCGGGGGGTCCGGGTGTGTGCCGTCATGGCGTCGGACCGCCTCAGCGCACCGTGGCGAGGATGTCGTCCACGCGGTCGGCCGCGTCGCTCAGCAGACGGTCGAGGTCGGCGTTCTCCTCGGTGAGCACCGCCTGCATCACGCCGTCCAGCACGGTGTAGATCTGCTGGGCGTTGGGCGGCTCGACCAGGACCTCCACCTCGTCGGCGCGGTCGAGGAAGGGCTGGTAGTTCTCCAGCGGGACGTTGGCGTACTCCTCGTGGATCGCGTCCACGATCCGCTGTGACTCGCCCTGCCACAGGTTGGGTTGGGGCAGCCCGACGGGGATGCCGGCCTCGACCGCGTTCCGGGTGACCTCCTCCTCGCGCTCGGGGTTGAGGTACTTCCACCGCACCCAGGTCAGCCCGGCCCTGATCTCCTCGGGCGAGGCGTCGGGGTTGACCATGAAGCCGTCGCCGCCGCCGAGGGTGGCCTCGCCCGGCATGGCGGCCAGCCCGAACTCGTCGTACTCGCGCTCGAACTGCTTGACGATCGTGGGGATGTTGTCTGGTCCGGCCAGATACATGCCCAACTGGCCGCTGCCCATCATCCGTTGCACGTCGGCGATCTCCAGCAGCTGCCGGGTGCCCATGCTGTCGTCCTCCCAGCGCATCGCGTGCAGCGCCTCCAGCGCGGCCCGACCGGCCTCGTCGTCGAACGCCGCCCGCCAGCCGTCCCCGTCCCGCTCGGCGACCTGGCCGCCCATGGAGTAGATCCACGCGGTCAGATGCCAGCCGCCCTGGTTGTTCTTGCTGTAGTCCGCGAAGCCCACGATGTCCTCGCCGAGCGCGCTGATCTCGCGGGCGGCGGTCCGCACCTCGTCCCAGGTCTCCGGCGGCTGGTCGGGGTCGAGGCCGGCCTCGCGGAACAGCTCCCGGTTGTAGAGCAGGCCCATCGAGTAGTTGCCGGTGGGCAGGCCGTAGGCGCGGCCCTCATCGTCGCGGAAGACGTCCCGCAACTCGGGGCGGACGTCGGCCAGTTCGGGGAACTCGTCGAGGTAGTCGGTGATGTCGGCCGCCTGGCCGCGCTCGATCAGGCCGGCCGGGTCGGTGAAGTAGACGTAGAAGACGTCCTCCAGCTGCCCGCCGGCCAGCTTGGCGGTGAAGGTCTCCGGGTCCATCAGCCCCTCGCGGGCGTCGATCCGGATGTCCGGGTGCGCCGCCTCGAAGGCCGCTATGTCGTCCTCGAAGTTCTGCCGGTCGATCGCCTGGGTCTCGGGCGGCAGCCCGTTGACGCTGACGGTGACCACCCCGTCCTCCTGGGACGACGAGGAGGAGCCACAGGCGGTCAGGCCGAGGACCAGCGCGCACGCCGTGCCCCGTCCCGCGAACCGACGGACGTGTGAGCCAACCATGGCGGGGCCTTTCTGGGAGCGGAGGCGACACCGCGTCAACCGCGCGCGGCCCTGGGGTGTCTGCCGGGGACGTCCGCGACGGCGCGGGATCGTGCCCCGCGCCCCACGGCGAGCCCTGACAGTAGAATCGGCTCACGCAAGAAGTCAATCGTTGTGCGCAAGATCTTGACGATAGCCATGGGTTCCGGGAGGCTCAGTCCCGGCCGGCGCCCCGCCCAGGTCCGCCCGGGTCCGGTCGGGTCCCGGTCATCCGGCCGGCGGCGGGGCGGTCGAGGAGCGCACCACCAACTCCGGCTCGAAGAGCATCAGTTCGTTGGCGGCGGCGTGCCCGCCCAGCTGCGAGACGAGCGAGGCGACGGCGGCGGCCGCCATCGTCGCCACCGGCTGACGCGCCGTGGTCAGCGGGGGATCGGTCGCCACCAGGAAGGGGGAGTCGTCGAAGCCCACCACCGAGAGGTCGTCCGGGACGCGCAGCCCGCGCCGGCGGGCCGCGCGGATCGCGCCGAGCGCCAGCGCGTCGCTGGCGCAGACCACCGCCGTCACGCCCGCGTCCACCAGGCGCGGCAGCGCGGTCGAGCCGCCCTCCATCGAGAAGATGGTGTGCGCCACCCAGGGTCGCCAGTCGTCGCTGCCCAGCCCTCTGCGGGCCTGGAACGCCGCGTAGCCGCGCAGCTTGAGCGCGCTCGGCACATGGCCGACCGGCCCCAGGACCAGGCCGATCCGCCGGTGGCCGAGCGAGGTCAGGTGCGCCATGGCCTGCTCGGCGGCGAGCGCGTCGTCCACGTTGACCTGGGCCAGGTCCAGGTTCTCGTCGGCCGCGTTGATCAGCACCAGGGGTATCCGCTCCTCGCGCAGCCGCCGCCCCTGCTCCTCGCCGATGTCGGTGTAGCTGGCGCCGACGAAGACGAGACCGGCGACGCGCTGCCCGAGCAGCAGGTTGATCGAGTGCGCGTCGGGCCCGCCGTCCGGCGCGCGGTTGCAGAGCGCCGGCACCAGACCGTGCGTGCTCAGCAGCCCGGAGAGCGCCTGGACGAACGCGGGGAAGACCGGGTTGAGCAACTCGGGGATGACCAGCCCGACCAGCGGGGCCCGGCCCCGCCGGAAGCGCGCCGGCCGCTCGAAGCCGTGCACGTCCAGCGCCGTCAGCACGGCGTCCCTGGTCTTCGGCATCACGTCGGGGGCGCCGTTGAGCACCCGGCGCACCGTCGCCTCGCTGACACCGGCGAAGGCGGCCACCTGAGAGAGTCGTTGCTTCACGGTGGGACTCTATAACGGGCTCTGCAAAATATCGAAGCGAAGCCGCAAAAAAATGACGCATCACGCGGTCCGCCACCCGCCCCGCCACCCGTCAGACTGGGGGGATGGCCGAACGAGACGGCCGAACGGAACGGGCGGGACATGGAGTTCGCGGTGTTGGGGCCGGTCGAGATCCGGCGGAACGGTGAGCGGCGGCCGGTGACGGGCCGGCTGCGCAGGACGCTGCTGGGCGCGCTGCTGGCGCGGGCCAACGAGTCGGTCTCGGCCGACCACCTGATCGACCTGCTGTGGGGCGAGGACGCCGAGCCCAGGGCCGGCACCAGGCTGCACATCCAGGTGCACCGGCTGCGGGCCGCGCTGGGCGGGCCCGAGCGGCTGTCCTGGGGGCCCGAGGGATACCGACTGGCCGTCGCGAAGGGCGAGTTGGACGCGGACCGTTTCACCGAGCTGACCGAAGAGGCGGAACGGGTGGCCGCCCGCGAGCCGGAGCGGGCGGCCGTGCTGCTACACCGGGCGCTCGGGCTGTGGCGCGGCCGGCCGTTCGCCGACCTGGACGTCCCCGCGCTCGACGACTGGGCGCGGACGCTGGAGGAGCGCCGCCTCGCCGCCCAGGAGGCGCTCTGCCAGGTGGAGTTGGCCCAGGGCGCCGGCCACGCCGCCATCGGGCGGCTGCGCGAGCTGGTTGGCGAACACCCGCTGCGGGAACGCGCCCACGCCCTGCTGGTCACCGCGCTGCACCGGGCCGGCCGCACCGACGAGGCCCTCGCCGCCCACCGCGCGGCGCGGCGGCTGATCGTCACCGAGCTGGGCCTCGAACCGGGGCCCGAACTCCAGGAGCTGGAACGCCGGATGCTGGCCGGCGAGCCCCTGGAGCCCACGCCGTGCGCCGCCGCGCGGGCGCCGGCCGTGCGCCCCGCCCAACTCCCCAGGGACATCGTTGACTTCGTGGGCCGTGAGGCGGAAATCGCCGCGCTCGACGAGCTGCTGGACGGGCCGGCCGCCGTCGCCGTGCTGGCCGGCACCGCCGGCGTCGGCAAGACGGCCCTCGCGGTGCGCTGGGCGCACCGGGTGCGGGACCGCTTCCCCGACGGACAGCTCCACGTCGACCTGCGCGGCTACGGGCCCGACCGCCCGCTGACGGCCGACGAGGCGCTCGCCGGCTTCCTGCGCGCCCTCGACCGCGACGGGCCGCCGCTCCCGCGACAACTCGACGAGCGCGCCGCCCACTTCCGCTCCCTGGTCGACGGGCGGCGGATGCTGCTGGTGCTGGACAACGCCAGAACCGTCGAACAGGTGCGGCCCCTGCTGCCCGGCACCCCGACCTGTGTCACCGTGATCACCAGCCGGGAGTCCCTCGCCGGCCTGGTGGCCAGGGACGGCGCCCGCCGCCTCGACCTGGACCGCCCGCCGCTCGCCGACGCCCGCCGCCTGCTGCGCGAACTCCTCGGCGAGCGCGCCGAGTCCGACCCGCCGGCCACCGACGCGCTGATCGAACGCTGCGCCCGCCTGCCGCTGGCGCTGCGCGTAGCGGCCGAGCTGATCGACACCCAGCCCGGCCGTGCCATCGCCGACCTCGCCGACGAACTCGCCGGCCGCCAGGAGGCGTTGGACGTGCTCGACGTCGAGGGCGACCCCTACACGGCCGTGCGCGCCGTCTTCTCCTGGTCCTACCAGCGGCTCGACGCGGAGACCGCGCGGGCGTTCCGCCTGCTGGGCACCCACCCCGGGCACGACACCGACGCGCACGCCCTGGCCGCGCTGGCCGGCGAGGACCGGCGCCGCACCCACCGGGCCCTGGAGGCGCTGCGCCGCGCCTCCCTCGTGGACCGGACGCCCGCCGGCCGCTACCAGCCCCACGACCTGCTGCGCGCCTACGCCGCCGAGCTGGCCGAGTCCCTCGACCCTCCACAGGAGCGGCGCGCCGCCCTGGACCGGCTGTGCGGGTACTACCTGGCGACCGCCGCGCTCGCGATGGAGACGTTCGCCCCCTACGAGGCCGACCGGCTCCCCAAGGTCCCCGACGCGCCCGCCGAGATCCCGGCGCTCAACTCGCCCGACCAGGCGCGCCGTTGGCTGGACGCCGAGCGGAACAACCTGATGGAGGCCAGCCGGCACGGCGGCCCGGAGTTCGTCACGCTCCTGGCGCGGACCGTCTGGCGCTACCAGGACATCGGCGGCCTCAAGGACGAGATGATCACCCTCCAGACCCGGGCGCTGCGCGCGGCCCGGACGCTGGGCGACACCGTGGAGGAGGCCCACGCCAGGCGGCACCTCGGCACCGTCCTGAGCACGGTGGGCGGCCAGTACGCGACGGCGCTCGAGCACCTTCGGCTGGCCCTGGCCGGGTTCGAGGAGCACGGCCTGACGGAGGCGCGGGGCGCGGTGTTGAACAACCTGAGCATCCTCCACACCGCCGAGGGCGACCTGAGGGAGGCCGTCCGCCAGACGCGCCGCGCCCTCGACTCCGGCGGCTCCGGCCTCAGTTGGCAGCTCCGGCGCGCGCTGCTGATCAACCACGCGGCGCACCTGGCGGACCTGGGGGAGCACGAGGAGGCGCTGGCGCACGTGCTCCCGGGGGTCGAGCTGTGCGCCGCCCACGACGACCGGGCCATCGAGGCCAACGCCCGTTCCGTTCTGGCCCGCGTTCTGGTGTGCCTGGACCGGGACGAGGAGGCGTGGGAGCCGGCGCGGCGAGGGCTGTCGCTCGCCCGCGAGACGGGGTTCCGGATCGTCGAGGCGATCTGCCTGCGGACGCTGGGCGTCCTGCACCACAGGAGGGGCGAGCACGAGCGGGCGCTGTCCCTGCTGGAGGAGTCCGTGGCGCTGACCCGGCCGCTGGACAGCCGGGACATCCTGGCCCAGTGCCTGCGGTCGCTGGCCGTCGCCCTCGCGGCCGCCGACCGGCCCCACGAGGCGTTGGCCCGCCTCGACGAGGCGGTGGCGGTGGCCACCGCCGGGAACCACCGCCGCGAGGTGGCCGCCGCCCGGCTCGACCGGGGGGACGTGCTGGCCGCCCTCGGGGAGCGCGAACGGGCCCGTCAGGACTGGCGGCGGGTCGTGGAACTGGTCGCTGACCTCGGCCTGCCCCAGGCCGACGAGGCCGCGGCCCGCCTCGCGGCGAACGGCGAGCGCCCCGTCGGGGGAGGTCCGCTCCGCATCGAGCCGTGAACGGCGGGCCGGCGACGGCCCTGGGGTGGCCGCCCCGTGGCTCAGCCGTTCGTTCACCGCCGCACGCCCCACCGTTCATGCCCATGCCAGATGTCCCGGGAAGCGTTCCCGCGAAGCCACGCCGCGCCCGGCGCCGCCAGGCCCGGACCCGCTCCGCCGTCTCCCCGAGGAGTCCGCATGACCGTCCCCGCCCGCAGGTCCGCCCCAACGAACGCCCGCCCGCGCCTCGTTGCCCACCGCGCCCGCCGGCTCGCGCTGCCCGCCACGGCCGCGCTGCTGCTGGCCGGCCTGGCCGGCGCGCCCGCCCGGGCGCAGGACGCCGCCGAGCACGCGGCCCAGAACGAGACGTTCGACCGGATCGTGCTCTCCCCGACCGCGACGCCCGACACCGCCGCCACCCTGACCTGGCGCACCCCCGCCGCCTCGGCCGCGCCCGTGGTCGAGTACCAGCCGGCCGACGGCGGCCCCGCCACCACCGTCGCCGCCACCCCCACCGGCCAGGTCGCCGGCGGCCACTACCACCGCGCCGACCTCACCGGCCTGACCCCCGACACCGCCTACCGCTACCGGCTGGGCGACGGCGCCGAGTTCAGCGACTGGATCACCTTCCGCACCGCCGGCGCGGCCGGGGCCCCGTTCTCGTTCCTCTACTTCGGCGACATCCAGAACGACATCACCACGGGCGCCGCCCCCCTGGTCCGCGCCGCCCAGGCGGACGTCCCGCACGCCGAACTCACCCTGCACGCCGGCGACCTGATCAACAACGCGAACGCGGACGCCGAGTGGGCCGAGTGGTTCGCCGCCTTCGGCACGCCGCACACCGCCACCCACCCGCAGATCGCCACGCCGGGCAACCACGAGTACGACGGCTGGAAGCTGTCCGACCACTGGACCCGCCAGTTCCCCGGCGCCGGCAACGGCCCCGACGACGAGGACCTCGACGGCACCGTCTACTACACCGACTACCAGGGCGTGCGCTTCGTCTCGCTCAACAGCAACTACACCAACGCGCCCTGGTTCGACGTGGTGGACTGGCTGGAGGACCAACGGGTCTGGCTGGACCGGGTGTTGAGCGACAACCCGAACCGCTGGACCGTGGTCACCCTGCACCAGCCGGTGATGGCCAACAGCGAGGGCCGCACCGGAGTACTGGTGCGGGAGGCGTTCCTCGACGTGCTGGAGGAGCACGACGTCGACCTGGTGCTCCAGGGCCACGACCACTCCTACGGCCGGGGCAACCTGCTCGACCGTCGCACCGACGACCCCGCCGTCACCACGGGACCCGCCTATGTCGTCTCCGTCGCCGGGCCCAAGATGTACGAGCCGACCCCGGCCGACTGGACGGCCGCCGGCGCCGAGGTCCGCGTCCAGCGCGGCGACACCCAGACCTACCAGGTCGTGGACGTCACCGCCGACCGCCTGCGCTACGAGTCAAGGACCGGGGACGGCGCGGTGGTCGACGCGTTCACCGTGATCCGCGACGCCCAGGGCAAGCGCGTCGTCGAGGACTGAGCCGGGCCGGACCAGAGCGGACGGGCGCGGGCCGGCGCGCGGAGAAACGCGCTGGCCCGCGCCCGGCCCCTCGGGCCACAGTGGCCCCATGAGCACACCCCCGGCCGCCTTCGTCCCCGGCCTCCAACTCTCCGAGATCCTCTACCGGGAGGCCGTCCTGCCCCTGCTGGAGGAGATCCGCCCCGGGCTGCCGCACGCCGCCGCCCGCGTCGGCGCCGGCTCCGAGGTGCTGGGCTTCGACACCGCCCGCTCCGCCGACCACGAGTGGGGCCCGCGCCTCGACCTCTTCCTCGCCCCCGAGGACGCCGCCGAACTCGGCCCGCGCATCGGCCCGTTCCTCGCCGAGCGGCTACCCAAGGAGATCCGGGGCTGGCCCACCCACTTCGTGCGGGCCGGCTCGGACCCCGTCGGCCTGATGACCCCGACCGAGGGTCCGGTCGACCACCGGGTCGCCGTGGACACCGTGGACGGCTGGCTGGTCCGCCAGTTGGGCCCCGCCGGCGCCGCCGACCCGCTCACCCCGCTCGACTGGCTGGCCGTGCCCCAGCAGCGCCTCGCCGAGGCGACCGGCGGGGCCGTCCACCACGACGGCCCGGGCGCGCTGACCGCCGCCCGCCGGCGGCTGGCCTGGTACCCGGACGAGGTCTGGCGCTATCTGCTGGCCTGCCAGTGGCAGCGGATCTCCCAGGAGGAGGCGTTCGTCGGCCGCTGCGCCGAGGTGGGTGACGCGCTGGGCTCGGCCGTGGTCGCCGCCCGGTTGGCCCGCGACCTGATGCGGCTGTGCCTGCTGCTCGCCCGCCGCTACGCTCCCTACAGCAAGTGGCTGGGCAGCGCCTTCGCCCAACTCCCCGTCGCCGGGGAGCTGTCGCCCCTGCTGCGCCGCGCGATCGCCGCCTTTGACCATCCCGAGCGGGAACGGGCGTTGGGCGCGGCGATGGAACGGGTCGCCAGGCTCCAGAACGCGGCGGACCTCGCGCCCCCGGTGGACCCCACGCTGCGGAACTACCACGGCCGCCCGTTCCGGGTGTTGCACGCCGAGCGCTTCGCCGAGGCCCTGGCCGGCACCCTCACCGACCCGACGCTGGTGGCCCTGCCGCTGACCGGCGGCGTGGACCAGTGGGCCGACAACACCGACCTGATCCACCAGCCGCACGCCCTGGCCGCCACCGTCCGGGCGCTGGCCGACGACCAGCCCTGAGCCCCGGCCGATGCCGGTCCGTTACCCCGCCACCGGGCGAGCCCAGAGAACTTAGCCTAGGCTAACCTAACTCACCCCCGCGCGGTGTGCGGGGAACCCGCGCGCGAACGCGCCGGGTTGGGCTCCGGGCCGGGCCCGGACGAAGCGGACAAGGGGCGCAGACGATGGCACACGGCTGGGAGGGCGCGGTCCTCAGGCTGTTCCGGGGCAAGGACTTCACGTTCACCGTCACCGACGTGGAGCAGATCACCGAACGCTACCGCCGGGTCCGGGTCACCGACGGCGGGCTGCTGACCGCCGTCCCGCCGCACCCGACGATGTGGGTGCGGCTCTGGTTCGACCGGGACGGCAAGCCGCACCAGCGCGCCTTCACCCTGGTCGAACCCGACGCCGAGGCCGGCGAGTTCAGCCTGGAGTTCACCCTCCACCCCGGCACCGCCAGCGACTGGGCCCGCGCCGCCAGGCCCGGCGACACCATCGAGGCCACCCTCCAGGGCACCGGCTTCGAGCCGCCCGAGCCCGCGCCCTCCCGGCTGCTGGTCGTCGGCGACCCCGCCGCGCTGCCCGCGATCGTCTCCCTGCTCGCCGCCCACCCCGCCACCCCGGCCACCCTCTGGTTCGAGACCCCGCACCTGAGCGACCGCGTCCTGCCGTTCCGCCACGACCCGGACCGACACGAGCTGCGCCTGGTCGAACGGGCCGACGGCGGCGGCCGGTTGGTCCGCCAGGTGCGGGCCGAGCTGCCGGAGCTGGTCGACGACCCCGAGCGGGTCTACGCCTGGGTCACCTGCGACGCCACCACCACCAGGACGCTGGCCACCTTCCTGCGCAAGGAGGTCGGCCTCCCCAGGCGCCGGCTGCACGCCCTCGGCTACTGGCGCGGTTGAGCGGGTCGAGCCGGCGCGGGCCTACGAGCCGGCCTCCCGGTAGGCGCGCCCGCTGGCGTTGGGCGTCGCCCCGTCGTAGAGCCCGGTGCGATGGGTGCCCGTGGACAGCGTGAACCAGGCGTAGCGCTCCACGAACGGCAACTCCTCCAACATCGCCGTGGAGTTCCGCACGAAGTCCACCTGCTCCTGCTCGCTCGGGTAGCGCGGGCTGGGCCCGGAGAAGTCGATCAGCGCGTACTCCGTCAGCCACACCGGCTTGCCGTAACGGTCAGCCACCGCCTGGAGATAGCCCCGCAGATGCTCCACCGCGTCCGGCCCGAAGTCCGCTCCGTACCAGTGCAGCGGGATGAAGTCCACGCGCAGGCCCCGTTCCTCGGCCCCCGCCATGAAGCGGTCCAGCCAGCCGCCCGGGGTGTCGCCCCCGTAGGCCACCGCCGGCGCGCCCAGCCGCAGCCCGGTGGCCTCCAGGCGCGGCCAGAGGTCCAGGGCCTGCTCGACCGACATGTTCGCCTGCTCCCCGAGGTCAGGCTCGTTGAAGCCCAGCAGCTGCTCGCCCTCCCGGGCCGCCTCCGCCAGGGCCTCGTCGTTGACCGCGTCCGCGCCCCAGATCATCGGCACGAACTCCACGCCGTCGGGCGTCGCGATCCCGTCGTGATGCGAGGTCCAGGTGTAGTACCAGGAGGCACCGACGTCGGCGAGCGCCTCCGAAATCCCGTCCACCGGCGTCACGTTGGCGCCCTTGCGCTCGGCGGCGACGGGCGCGGCGCCGGCGGCCCCGCCGGGCTCGACGCCCGCCAGGCTCGGGGTGCCGATGCCCAACAGAAAGGCGATCAGACCGGTCAACACGCGGGGAACGAGGGGCATCGCTGGGGCCTTTGCGGAACGGGGGCGTGGGGGAGCGGGGCAACTCGCCGGTGGGGGCGGCGCGTTGACCGGAGAGCGCTCTCTGGGGGGCGATGCTGGCACGGGCCGCCGAGCAGCGTCAACGCGCCCCGGCCGTTCCGGAACACCCCGACCGGCCGGCCTTCCCTCTCCGGGGCGCGGTCAGACGACCGTCGGCCAGAACGGGCGCCCGCCCCGACGGCCGCGCCGCCGCCGCACGCGGGGCGCCCAGCCGCGCCGCAGGTCAGCGTGGCGACCCGGCACGCGGGGCCAACGCCCCTGACGGCGGGGCGCGTTGGCCGCCTTGACCGACCCGGTGGCGCTGCCTGGGTTCACCCCGCCCCGTCCGGCCAGCGCCGGCCCGTTCGAACGCCGCCCTCGAACCCTCACAGGAGCCCAGCGTGCCGTCACCCTCCCCGCTGCCCGGCCGTTCCCCCGACCGTCACCAGAGGCTCACCGGACCGGCACCACGGTCAACGCCCACCACCGGTGGACCGACTTCCTCAACGACCGCCTCGCCGAGGCCCCCGGGCGCCGGACGGTCGGCGTCCTCAACAAGGGCACCAGCGGTAACCGGCTGCTGCACGACCCCAACCCGCCCGCCGGCTCCGAGGCGGAGGGGTTCGCGGCCTACTTCGGCGAGAGCGGACTCCGCCGCTTCGACCGCGACGTGCTGGCCCACCCCGGCGTCAGCGATGTGATCCTGCACCTCGGCGTCAACGACATGGGGCACCCGGGCACCGTGGCCCCCGAGTCGGAACGCGTCACCTCCGCCGACCTCGTCGCCGGCTACCGTCAGCTGATCGCGCGGGCGCACGAGCGGGGCGTGCGGGTGCACGGCGCGACCATCACGCCCTTCCGCGACGCCCCGGACTTCGACACACCCGAGAACGAGCGAACGCGCCAGGAGGTCAACGCCTGGGTCCGCACCTCGGGTGCCTTCGACTCCGTCATCGACTTCGACGCCGCGCTCCGCGACCCCGACCAGCCCGACCGCCTCGCCCCGCGCTTCGACAGCGGCGACCATCCGCACCCCAACGACGCCGGCAACGAGGCCATGGCGGCCGCCGTGCCCCTCCACCCGGGGTGGGGCCGGGCCCATGAGCTGGGGTGAACAGTCGTTCACCTGTTGTGGGAAGTTTATTGACCCGCACGGGTGCCGACCATAGGTTGACCCAGCCGTCGCACAATGTCGTGTGCGCGTAACCGGGAGATGCCATGCGCAGAAGCACCTGGGTCCTGTCCGGATCGGCCGCCGTGCTGGTGGCCGCCTCGGTCGTGACCCGCCTTGTGGTCTACCCGTCCGTCCACCAGCTGCCTGGGGACACGGACACCACGTTCGAGTACACGGGAACGGCCACGCTGCTCAACGCGGCGGCCCTGGAGACCGGGGACCTGGCCAACGCCTTCCTCAGCGACGTTCCGATCACCCTCGACCGCCACGTCAAGGTCGTGGAGACCGACGGGTCGACCGCCGTCGTCACCGACGACGTCACGGTGACCGGCCAGGACGGCACCGAGCTGTCCACCACCAGCCACCGCTGGGCCGTCGACCGCGTGGACCTGGTCAACGTCGACCCGCCGGAGGGTTCGGAGGCCGAGGAGCACCAGGGCCTGGTGATCTCCTGGCCGCTGGACCCGGAGGAGAAGGACTACACCTTCTGGGACCCGACCACGGCCACCGAGGCGCCGGCCGTCTACGACCGCACGGAGGACGTCGAGGGCCGCACCGCCTACGTCTATGTGATCGAGACCGCCGGCGAGTTGGCCGACCCGGCCATGGTGGAGCGCTTCCCGGCGGCGCTGCCCAGGGACGTGCTCGCCGGCATAGCCCAGGGGCTGCCCCCCGAGCAGCAGCCGGACCCGGCGATGCTGGGGCAGCTCCCCGAGGAGGTGCCGCTGTCCTACGCGGCCAGCACGGCGCGGGTCGCCTGGATCGACTCCGAGACCGGCGCGGTGCTCAACGGCTCCCTGGAACAGAACGTCGTCGCCCAGATCCCGGGCCCGGACGGCCCGATCGACCTGGCTCCGGTCAGCACCCTCTCCGTGGAGGGCACGCCGGAGGGCGCCAAGGAACGGGCCGACGACGCGGACTCCAACTCCCAGATGCTCTGGCTGGTGCGGATGGCCATCCCGCTCGGGCTCGCCGCCGTGGCGGCCGTGCTGGTGATCCTCGCCGTCTGGCGCGAGCTGCGCGGCCGGGGCCGCGACGGGGAGGACGGCGGTCCGGCCGCCGCCGACCCGCCGCCGGCGACCGCCTGAGGCCCGGCGCCACTTCGGGGCCCGTGGGGCGGGAGGTGTGTTCCTCCCGCCCCACGGGCCCCTTCCTTCTTGCGTCCGCACTCCCGTGTTCGGTTGTTGTCGAAACTGAACGTGGTCCGCGGTCGGGGCCGTGGCGGCGCCTCGGGGGCGCTCTTTCCGTGCGGCTGGCGGCTGTTGACGTCCCGCGCCGACGGCGAGGTGTGATTCAGATCACCGCGCGGCTCCGTTCTTTCCCTGCGGCCGGTCGAATTCCTTGCGACGGCGGTCGATTGATCGGCCGTTCTCCCGAGAAGAAGAAAGCGTCGCGGTCAGCTTCGATCAATTGCATTCCGCGCGGAGCGCGGAGCTTTGGCCATTCCTTGACGCCCATTCCGCGCCGCCCGCATCCTGGCGAAGGCTCGAAACCCAGGGGAGGTTCGGGCTGGTGAACGGGGTTTCAAGGGGGAGCGATGACCCACAGGGGCGCGGACGGCGAGGCGAATCGTGAGAGGGTCCGCGAGGCGGACCGTGAGGCGAGGAACCACGAGGATCTGATCCGTTTCTACCGGGCCGAGGTCGAGGGCGGCCGCCATCTCTTCGACATCTGGGAATCCGGCGGAAGTCGCGGAGATTCGGTCACTCCCTCCACCTACAGTGCCGCCTATCGACAGTGGATGACCGAAAAGCTTCATCGGGCGCTCGGTGACACCGGCGGCGGGCTGCTCAGCCTCGGCTGCGGCAACGCCGCCGTCGAGGCCGAGGTGGCGCTGCGCGGCCACCGGGTGCTGGCCGTCGACGCCCTGCCCGAGGCGGTGGCCATCGCCCGGTCCAAGGGCCTCGACGCCGAGCGCGGCGACATCCACCGCTGGGAGCCGGCCGAGCCCTGGTCGGTGATCTACCTCGACGGCGTGCTCGGCCATCTCCTCGACCCCGCCCACGGGTTGGTCCCCGTGCTGCGCCGCGTCCGGTCCTGGCTCACCCCGCACGGCGTCCTCGTCGCCTCCAACGACGCGCCGAGGGACGACTCCCCCGCCCAACCGGCGCCCGGCGTCCACGGCTTCCACTGGCTCTCCGCCGACCACCTGCGCGACGAGGCGCTCCGCGCCGGCTTCGGCTCCGCCGAGACCGAGGAGTACCGCTACCGGCGCCCCATCTCGGGCGAACGCGTCAGGGCCGTGGTCACCGCGCACGCCGCCGGCCGCCCGACGCTGCCGGGACCCCGGGGGGTCGCCGCATGACCGCCGGAGCGCGACTGCTCGTCGAGGCGCTGGTCCGACACGGCGTGGACACCGTCTTCGGCTTCCCCGGCGACACCAGCATCGCCCTCTACGACGTGCTGCGGGAGCGGGCCGACATCATCCGACACGTGCTCGCCCGCGACGAGCGGCACGCCGGGTTCATGGCCGACGCCTACACCCGCACCACCCGCAGGCTCGGCGTCTGCGAGGCGTCCAGCGGCGCCGGCGCCGTCTACCTGGCCAGCGGCATGGCCGAGGCCCTCGCCGCCAGCGTCCCGCTGCTCGCCGTCACCACCGACAACAACCGCCGCAGCCGGGGCACCTCGCCGATCAGCGAGGTCGACCAGGACCAGCTCTTCGCCGCCTGCACCAAGTGGCGGCAGACCGTGGAGCGGCCGGCCGACATCCCCGCCCTCGTCGCCCGCGCCGTCGCCGCCGCCACCGAGGGCCGGCCCGGGCCGGCGGCGCTGATCATCCCCGAGGACGTGCTGGAGGAGACCGTCCCGCTCCCCCCGCAGGTCAACGCCCCCGAGAGGCCGGCGCTCGTCCCCGGCCGGCGCCCCGCCGCCCCGCCCGAGGCGGTGCGCGCCGCCGCCGGCCGGCTCGACGCCGCCCGGCGGCCGGT
>NZ_RFFJ01000139.1 GCF_003696235.1 Streptomyces triticirhizae | reverse complement strand
CTTTGTGATCGCTTTGAACGGGTTTGATGGTCATCAGCCGTACTCTCCCGAGGAGGTGCGGGAGGCGTTGCAGATCGGTCCTGACGCGCCGATCATCACCACGGACGCGCGGCATCGCGCGGAGGCGAAGAGCGCGTTGATCACCCTCGTCGAACACGCCCTCATGGCCCGCCTGCGCTGAGCGGCCCAGGAGTTCCCTCGGTGATCCCGCACGCCTGAGCCGTCTCTCCCACGCCTCCCGAACGCGCGGTTCGGGAGGCGCCGTCCTCGTCGCGCCCGCCGGTGTCCTAGGCTGGGGCCCGCAGGTTTCCGGGCGCGAGCCGGGCTCGGCCGGGCCGCGCCACTCCGAGCAGGCCAGTGAGGGACTACCCAGCGTGCGCATCGCCAGATTCTCCATCGACGGCACCGTCGGATTCGGTGTGGTGGAGGGGGAGCCGACCGACGAGAACGGGCTCCAGCTCGACATCATCAAGGGCCATCCGTTCGCCGAGTTCGAACGCTCCGGCCACCGCGTCCCGCTGAGCGAGGTCAGGCTCCTGCCGCCGGTGCTCCCCAGCAAGGTGGTGGCCATCGGCCGCAACTACGCCGAGCACGCGCGGGAGCTGGGCAACGAGGTCCCCGACGTTCCCGTCACCTTCTTCAAGCCGTCCACCTCGGTCATCGGCACCGGCGACGAGATCCGCTACCCCTCGATCTCCTCCGACGTCCACCACGAGGCCGAGTTGGCCGTGGTCATCGGCCGGCTCTGCCGCGACGTCCCCAGGGAGCGCGCCCGCGAGGTGATCCTCGGCTACACCTGCGCCAACGACCTGACCGCGCGCGACGTTCAGCGGCGCGAGAAGCAGTGGGCCAGGGCGAAGGGCTTCGACACGGCCTGCCCGCTCGGCCCCTGGATCGAGACCCAGCTCGACCCCGAGGACCTGGCCATCATGTGCACGGTCAACGGCGAGCAGCGACAGTTGGGGCGCACCAGCGAGATGGTGCGCTCGGTGGAGGATCTGATTGTGCACATCACGGAGTCGATGACCCTGCTGCCGCAGGACGTCATTCTCACCGGAACCCCGGCCGGCGTCGGCCCCGTGCGCGTCGGCGACGAGGTCGCCGTGAGCATCGAGGGCATCGGCACCCTGACCAACAAGGTGGTGCGCCGTGACTGAGGTCAGGGTCCGCTTCTGTCCCTCGCCGACCGGCGACCCGCACGTCGGGCTGGTCCGCACCGCCCTGTTCAACTGGGCGTTCGCCCGCCACCACGGCGGCACCCTGGTGCTGCGCATCGAGGACACCGACGCGGCGCGGGACTCCGAGGAGTCCTACCGCGCGCTGCTGGACTCGCTGCGCTGGCTGGGCCTCGACTGGGACGAGGGCCCCGAGGTCGGCGGCCCGCACGCGCCCTACCGGCAGTCGCAGCGGATGGACGTCTACGCCGACGTCGCCGCCAGGCTGCTGGCCGCCGGGCACGCGTACCACTGCTACTGCACGCCCGAGGAGTTGGCCACCCGCCGCGAGGCCGCCAGGGCCGCCGGCCGGCCCTCCGGCTACGACGGCGCCTGCCGCGCGCTGAACGAGGAGCAGGTCGCCGCCTACCGCGCCGAGGGCCGCGAGCCGATCGTCCGGTTCCGGATGCCGGACACCGAGATCAGCTTCACCGACCTGGTCAGGGGCGAGCTGACCTTCGCCCCGGAGAACGTCACCGACTACGGCATCGTCCGCGCCAGCGGTGCCCCGCTGTACACCCTGGTCAACCCGGTCGACGACGCGCTGATGGGCATCACCCACGTGCTGCGCGGCGAGGACCTGCTCTCCTCCACGCCCCGGCAGATCGCGCTCTACCGCGCGTTGGCCGAGATCGGCGTGGGCGCCGGCGCGGTGCCCGCCTTCGGCCATCTGCCCTATGTGATGGGCGAGGGCAACAAGAAGCTCTCCAAGCGCGACCCGCAGTCCTCGCTCAACCGCTACCGCGAGGCGGGCTTCCTGCCCGAGGGGCTGCTCAACTACCTTGCCCTGCTGGGTTGGTCGCTCGCCGAGGACCGCGACGTCTTCGGCCTGGACGAGCTGGTCGCCGCCTTCGACATCGCGGCGGTCAACGCCAACCCGGCGCGCTTCGACCTCAAGAAGTGCGAGGCGATCAACGCCACCCACATCAGGGAACGGCTCACCGTCGAGCAGTTCGTCGAGGCCTGCCAGCCCTGGCTGCGCGCCCCGCACGCGCCCTGGCGCCCGGAGGACTACGACCCGGCGGCGTTCGCCGCGCTGGCCCCGCTGGCGCAGACCCGGGTGACGGTGCTCTCCGACATCACGGCCAACGTGGACTTCCTCTTCCTGCCGGAGCCGGCCTTCGACGAGGCGTCCTGGGCCAAGGCGATGAAGCCGGGCGCCGACGCGGTGCTGACCAGCATCAGGAAGGGGCTGGCCGAGCTGGACTCCTGGACGGCCGAGCCGCTCAAGGAGGCCGTCCTGGCCGCCGGCGAGGCCCACGGGCTCAAGCTGGGCAAGGCGCAGGCGCCGCTGCGGGTGGCGGTCACCGGGCGCACCGTCGGGCTGCCGCTCTTCGAGTCGCTGGAGGTCCTGGGCCGGGAGCGCACTCTGGCCCGGGTCGACGCCGCCCTGAGCCGGCTGGCGGGCTGACCACGGACGGGGGACGGAGCCCGCGAGGCGCATCTCGTTTTGGTGCACCGTCCCCCATCGGGTAGTGTTCTTTCTGCCGCTGAGGGGCTCAACACCCCGAACAACAGCGGTCACCCAAGCAAAACCCCCAGCCGGGGTTGCGTTTTGGTGGGCTATGGTGTAATTGGCAGCACGACTGATTCTGGTTCAGTTAGTCTAGGTTCGAGTCCTGGTAGCCCAGCGCGATCTTGTGTCGAGCACTTCGCAAGATCATGCCCCCGTTGTGTAGCGGCCTAGCACGCTGCCCTCTCAAGGCAGTAGCGCCGGTTCGAATCCGGTCGGGGGTACGGAGATCCTTCGAGATCTCTGCGGGAGCCCCCGTTGTGTAGCGGCCTAGCACGCTGCCCTCTCAAGGCAGTAGCGCCGGTTCGAATCCGGTCGGGGGTACATGATCCACCAGCGGCCTTCCGCCCCAAGGGGCGGGAGGCCGCTCGGCGTTGTGCGGCCTTCTCAGTCCGAGGCGCGGGGAGCATCCTCCCGGGGAAGGGCGTCCTCGCGCAGGCGGCGGGTGGCCTGCTCGGCGTGGGCCAGCCGGCGCAGGCTCAGCAGCACCGGCTCGTAGAGCACGGTGAGCGCGACGGCGGCCTCCAACTGCGTGGTGGGCGCGGCGAACTTGTCGATCAGCGCCAGCTCGTGCCCGGCCAGCCGCTCGGCCAGCTCGCCGTAGGGCAGCAGCGCCTCGCCGTCGCAGGGATAGCCCAGCCGCAGCAGGGCGCTGACGGCGGAGACCAGCGCCTGGTGGGCGGGGTTCTCCGGGACCACGCGCCAGCCGAGTCGTTCCTGCACCTCCCTGGCCACCAGATCGGCCGTGACGGCCTCCGCGTCGTCCTGGGCGGGCGCCGGCAGCGCCTGGGGGAGGGCGGCGACGGCCGTGCCCATCCGGGAGACCTGGTCGAGCGAGGCGTCGTCGACGGCGGCCAACACCGCGCGGGCGTCGGCCACCGAGATCCCCCCGACCTGGATCAGCGCCCTGATCAGCTGGAGCCGCCGCAGGTGCTCCTCGTCGTAGTCGGCCTGGGTGGTGGTGATCCGCCTCCCGGGGTGCAGCAGCCCCTCGCGCAGATAGAACTTGATCGTCGCCGTCGACATCCCGCTGCGCCTGCTCAGCTCCGAGAGCCGCATTCGAATCCCCTTGCGCGATCGGTGGGAGAGTGGCACTATCTAAGCATGGATAGTGACGCTATCCAATGAGGGTCGGCGCCTTTCACGGCTGCGCCGGCCGGTGCGCTCCGTCCGTCGTGGCCCGCTCTTCTCGCCGCTGTGGCGGGGGAGTTGGGCCGCGCCGGGAGGGCGGCCACGAGAGGAAGGGGAGGTGCGCGCCATGGCGGCGACGATCGCGCGTGAGCGGATGACGGCCCGGGTCGACGAGCAGCTGGTGGTGTTCCTGGTGGGGATGCGGATCACCCGCTTCTGGCGGGTGGGCGAGTGGTGGCCGGTCTTCCGTGCCATGCCGCGGATGCTGCGGGAGCTGTCCCGCGAGCGGGAGCGCGGGATGTTGGGGTATCGGCTGTGCCTGAGCCCGCTCAGGGAGATCTTCCTGGTGCAGTACTGGTCGGGCCTGGAGCCGCTGTTGGCCTATGCCTCGGACTCGGACGGGGAGCACCGGCCGGCCTGGGCCGAGTTGAACCGCCGGCTGAGATCCGGCTCCCGGATCGGCTTCTGGCACGAGACCTTTGTGGTCCCGGCCGGCTCGGCCGAGTCCATCTATCTGAACATGCCGCCCGTAGGGCTGGGCGCGGCCACGGAGTTGATACCCGTGGCCGGGCGCGGGGACCGGCTCGCACAGCGGCTGGGGCGCCCGGCGGGACAGGAGGCCGGGGAGGCTCGGGGCTGAACGCGCGCCGGGCCGTTTCGAGGAGCGGCCTCAGCCGGCGGTGCCGCGCTTGAGCGCCTCGGTGAGCCGGCCGGCCGCCTCCAGGAGCGCCTGGGCGTGCATCCGGCCCGGGTGCCGGGTGAGCCGCTCGATGGGCCCGGAGACGGAGACGGCGGCCACCACGCGGTTGGACGGGCCGCGCACGGGCGCGGAGACGGAGGCGACGCCCGGCTCCCGTTCGCCGATGGACTGGGCCCAGCCGCGCCGGCGCACCCCGGAGAGCGCCGTCGCGGTGAAGCGGGCGCCCTGGAGGCCGTGGTGGAGCCGCTCCGGCTCCTCCCAGGCGAGCAGGATCTGGGCGGCGGAGCCGGCCTTCATCGGCAGCGTGGAGCCGACGGGCACGGTGTCGCGCAGCCCGGAGAGCCGCTCGGCGGCGGCCACGCAGATCCGGCGGTCGCCCTGGCGCCGGTAGAGTTGGGCGCTCTCGCCCGTGACGTCACGTAGCTGTGTCAACACGGGCCCAGCGGTGGCCAACAGCCGGTCCTCGCCGGCGGCGGCCGCCAACTCGGCGAGCCGGGGCCCGAGCACGAAGCGGCCCTGCATGTCCCGGGCCAGCAGCCGGTGGTACTCAAGCGCCACGGCCATCCGGTGCGCGGTCGGCCGGGCCAGCCCCGTCGCCGCGACCAGTCCCGCCAGGGTGGCGGGACCGGACTCCAGGGCGCCCAGGACCAGGGCCGCCTTGTCGAGGACGCCCACTCCGCTGCTTTCCGAACTGTCCATGCAACGATACTCGCGTCTCACACTGTGAAACGCAAGTTCAAATTTCCGGCGGACGCGCCACTCTTGGTGAGGTGCTCGGCGTCGCGCGCCGGGCAGGCCACCGTCCGTGCTCGGGGGAGCGGACGGCGGAGCGGATCGGCGGCAAGCCCGGAGGGAATGCGATGGGACGGACACTGGCGGAGAAGGTTTGGGACGACCATGTCGTCCGGCGGGTGGAGGGTGAGCCCGACCTGCTCTATATCGACCTCCACCTGCTGCACGAGGTCACCAGCCCGCAGGCCTTCGACGGGCTGCGCAAGAGCGGGAGGCGGGTGCGTCGCACGGATCTGACGATCGCCACCGAGGACCACAACACCCCGACGTTGGACATCGACAAGCCCATCGCGGACCCGGTCTCCCGGACCCAGCTGGAGACCCTCAGGAAGAACTGCGTCGAGTTCGGCGTCCGGCTCCACTCGCTGGGCGACGCCGAGCAGGGCGTGGTCCATGTCGTGGGCCCCCAGCTGGGGTTGACCCAGCCGGGCACCACGGTGGTCTGTGGCGACAGCCACACCTCCACGCACGGCGCGTTCGGCGCGCTGGCCTTCGGCATCGGCACCAGCCAGGTCGAGCACGTGCTGGCCACCCAGACCCTGCCCATGGCCCCGTTCCGGACCATGGCGGTCACCGTCACGGGCGAGCTGCCGGCGGGCGTGACGGCCAAGGACCTGATCCTGGCGATCATCGCCAGGATCGGCACCGGCGGCGGCCAGGGCTATGTCATCGAATACCGGGGCGAGGCCATCGAGAAGCTCTCGATGGAGGCCCGGATGACCATCTGCAACATGTCGATCGAGGCCGGCGCCCGCGCCGGCATGATCGCTCCGGACGAGACCACCTTCGCCTACCTCAGGGGCCGAGACCACGCGCCCCGGGGCGAGGACTGGGACGCGGCCGTCGCGTACTGGCGCACGCTGCGCACCGACGAGGACGCGGTCTTCGACCACGAGGTCGTCATCGACGCGGCCACGCTGGCCCCGTTCGTCACCTGGGGCACCAACCCCGGCCAGGGCGCGCCCCTGTCGGAGGCGGTGCCGGACCCGGCGTCCTTCGACGACCCCACCGACCGGGTCGCCGCCGAGAAGGCGTTGGAGTACATGGGTCTGACCCCGGGCCAGCCGCTGCGGGAGATCGCCGTGGACACCGTCTTCGTCGGCTCCTGCACCAACGGCCGGATCGAGGATCTGCGCTCGGCCGCCGAGGTGTTGCGCGGTCGCCGGATCGCCGACGGCGTGCGGATGCTGGTCGTTCCCGGCTCCGTCCGCGTCGCGCTCCAGGCCGTCGAGGAGGGCCTGGACAAGGTCTTCACCGCCGCCGGCGCCGAGTGGCGCCACGCCGGCTGCTCGATGTGTCTGGGCATGAACCCGGACCAGCTCTCCCCCGGGGAGCGCTGCGCCTCCACCTCCAACCGCAACTTCGAGGGCCGGCAGGGCAAGGGCGGCCGCACGCACCTGGTCTCGCCCCAGGTCGCCGCCGCCACCGCCCTCACCGGCCGCCTCGCCTCGCCCGCCGACCTGGCCGACGTTCCCACCCTCGCGGAGGTCTGATCCATGGAAGCCTTCACCACCCACGCCGGCCGGGCCGTTCCGCTGCGCCGTTCCAACGTGGACACCGACCAGATCATCCCCGCGCACTGGCTGAAGAAGGTCACCCGCGACGGGTTCGAGGACGGCCTCTTCGAGTCCTGGCGCAGGGACCCGGAGTTCGTGCTCAACCAGGAGGCGTACCGGGGCGCCACGGTGCTGGTCGCCGGGCCCGACTTCGGCACCGGCTCCTCGCGCGAACACGCCGTCTGGGCCTTGCAGAACTACGGCTTCAAGGCGGTGATCTCCCCCCGCTTCGCCGACATCTTCCGGGGCAACTCCCTGAAGAACGGCCTGTTGACGGTCGTGCTGCCGCAGTCGACGGTCGAGGCGCTGTGGGATCTGGTCGAGCGCGAGCCCAACACCGAGGTGACCGTGGACCTGGTGACCCGCAGGGTCACCGCCCCCGGGATCGAGGCCGATTTCGACCTTGACGAGAACGCTCGCTGGCGCCTGTTGGAGGGTCTGGACGACATCTCCCTCACCCTGCGCCACGAGGGCGACATCGCCGACTTTGAGAGCCGACGGCCCGTCTACAAGCCGCGTACACAGGCAGTCTGACGTTCCGTCAGCAATCGCGCCCCCGCAGGTTTGACCTGCGGGGGCGCACCCGTGTTGGCAGGCGCGACACGGGCGTTGGGGGGCTTAGGGGGCGATAACCGGCCCAAGGTGGCACAATCGGCCGCATGGAACGCGACGGTCAACTCGAACTCTACGACCGCGTCGCCGCTCGACTGAAGGACGCGCACCGGACGGTGCGGGATCTGCAAGTTCCCGAGGACGTACGGCAGGCCCTGGCTCGGAAGCTGCTGGTCATCACGGCGGCGACCAAGCGGGATCTGCCCGGTGCGGCCCGTCGGCTGGAGCGGTTGATGGCGGACGTGGACCAGGGTCGACTGCCCTCGGATCGCACCGGCGGCCATGACGGAACTCCGTGATGGGTCGAGTTCGTTGCGACACAAGGGTGATTCGCCCGTTTCGCGTTTGATTTGCGGAATATATCTGCCTAACGTGCGAAAAAGCTTGAACACATTCGTTCCAGCAATGCCTGCGAAGGGGAAGACGTGAACAAGGCGCAACTCGTAGAAGCGATTGCGGACAAGCTCGGCGGTCGTCAGCAGGCGGCCGACGCCGTCGATATCGTGCTCGACGCCATCATCCGCTCGGTGGTCTCGGGTGAGCGGGTTTCGGTCACCGGCTTCGGTTCGTTCGAGAAGGTCGACCGGCCGGCCCGCTACGCGCGCAACCCGCAGACCGGCGAGCGGGTTCGGGTCAAGAAGACCTCGGTGCCTCGCTTCCGCGCGGGCCAGGGCTTCAAGGACCTGGTCGCGGGGACGAAGAAGCTCCCGAAGAACGACGTCGCGGTGAAGAAGGCCCCCAAGGGCAGCCTCTCCGGCGGCACCACCGCCAAGAAGGCGGCGACCAAGAAGGCCGCCGCCAAGAAGGCCACCGCCAAGCGGACCTCGGCGGCGAAGAAGACGACCGGTCGCGGCGCGGCGGCCAAGAAGTCCTCCGCCAAGAAGACCACCACGAAGAAGGCCACCGCCAAGAAGGCTCCGGCCAAGAAGACGACCGCGAAGAAGGCTCCGGCCAAGCGGGCGTCGTCTCGTGCGACCACCGCCAAGAAGGCCACCTCGCGCCGCAGGTGACGGCCCCGCACGATCGCCCGCGGGCCGGACTCCCCTCATCGGAGCCCGGCCCGCAGCTGTTTTCCGGGCCGGCTCTCCGCGCCGGCCGCTCGCGGGCGCCTGCCGGCGGCCGCCGGTCAGCGGCTAGGCTCGGGCCATGCAGGCCACCGCATTCACCTTCGACCCGGAGACCCGCGCCGGCAGCGTGCTGCTCGACGACGGCACCCCGTTGGAGTTCGACGCCGCCGCCTTCGACGCCGGCGGCCTGCGGCTGCTGCGCCCCGGACAGCGGCTGCGGATCGAGGTCTCCGGCGAGGGAGACCGGCGCCGGGTCAGCTTTCTGACGCTCCAGACGTTCTGACGGCGGCCCGTCGGCGCCCGGCCCCGCCCGGCCCGTCGGTGCCCTCCGGCGCCGCTGCTGTCAACTCTTCGAGCAGCGTGGGGAGTTCCTTCAGGCAGGCGGCGGTCATCGGGCCGACCCCCAGCTCCAGCGCGGCCCGCAGATCGGCGGCCGTGTCCACGTCCCGCCGCACGCTCGGCACGTCGGTCGAGGGCAACTCCGCGGCGCCCGAGGCGAGATGGCGTCTCCGCGAGGCGCCGCCGAAGGCGGGCTCCAGCGGGACGGAGGGACGCGCGGCCAGCAGCGTGGTGCCGATCCCGGCCGCGTCCGGCAGAAAGGCCCGGCGGTGGCGCCGCGCCGCGCGCAGCACCCGCGTCAACTCGGCCGGCCGCAGCGCCGGCAGGTCGGCGTTGAGCGCCGCGACCGCCCGCCCCGGCAGCGCGGCGGCGCCGTGCTCCAGCGCCGCGTTCAACCCGGCGTCCGGCAGGTCGGGAACGATCCGGGCGCCGAGGGCGGCGAGGTGACGCGCGGCCGTCGGATCGTTCGTGACAACCACCACATTCCGCACCGCCGAAGCGGCCAGCGCGGCGGCCACCGTGTCCTTCGCGAAGGCCAGCGCGAGGGCGCGGCGCTCGGCGTCGGCCACCGCGTCGGCCAGCCGGCTCTTGGCCGCGCCAAGGGGCTTCAGGGGGACGACGAGCCCCCAGTCACTGTCGCGCACCGGGTCATTCTCCTCTCATGCCCGCGTTCCGGAACGGTCCGGACCGCGAGGGTGCGGCGCCCCGGGCCGCACACGCGTGCGGTACGGCGGCGCCACGCGGACTAGGGTGCCGGGTGAGGGTGGTGGCGCGGCGGCGATGCGCTGGACAGGCCCATGACCCACGGCCACACTTGGGCGGCCGTCCGCAGCGGGCCGCGTCGGAACAGTGCAAGAGGGAGATGGTGACCGAGTGTCTCGCCGCAGAATCGGCTTCTGGTACCGATTCGCAGCATTTCTGGTAAAACCGGTGCTGCGGATCTTCTTCAAGCGGGACTGGCGGGGAATGGAGCACATTCCGGCCGACGGAGGATTCATCACGGCGGTGAATCACAACTCGTATCTCGATCCGCTCTCCTATGCGCACTACCAGTACAACACCGGCCGGGTGCCACGATTCCTGGCCAAGAACGCCTTGTTCCAGCACGGTCTGGTCGGCCGCTTCATGCGGGGCACCCACCAGATCCCGGTCTACCGCGAGACCGCCGACGCGGCCGACGCCTACCGGGCCGCCGTCACCGCCGTGCGCGAGGGAGAGTGCGTCGCATTCTATCCCGAGGGCACCCTCACCAGGGATCCGAACCTGTGGCCCATGGAGGGCAAGACGGGCGCCGCGCGGGTCGCGATGGCGACCGGGGCCCCCGTGATCCCCGTCGCCCAGTGGGGCGCGCACGAGGCGATGCCGCCCTACGCCAAGGAGCGGCGGGTGCGGCTGTTTCCGCGTAGGACACTGGTCGTGGTCGCCGGCGAACCGGTGGACCTCAGCGAGTTCTACGACCGCGAGCCGAGCGCCGAGCTGCTGCGCGAGGTGACCGAGCGCATCATGGACGCCATCACCGCGCTGCTCGCCGAGATCCGCCAGGAGACGCCGCCGGCCCGGCGTTTCGTCTACCGCCGGGCGCCGGCTCAGCCGCCGGTCCAGCCGAGCCCGCCCGACAAGGAGAAGGCCGAGTGACACACGCCGCCGTCTACGGCAGCGGTTCCTGGGGGACCGCGTTCGCCATGATCCTGGCCGATGCCGGCTGCCAGGTGACGCTCTGGGCACGCCGGGATGACGTCGTGGCGTCCATCAACTCCGAGCGGACCAATCCGGACTACGCGCCCGGCCTCCGGCTGCCCAGCGGGGTGCGCGCCACCACCGACCCCGCCGAGGCGGCCGATGGCGCCGAGTTCACCGTGCTGTGCGTGCCCTCCCAGACGCTGCGCGAGAACCTCGCCCGCTGGTCGGGGGTGCTGGCCCGCGACACGGTGCTCGTCTCCCTCATGAAGGGCGTGGAGTTGGGGACGGCCAAGCGCATGAGCGAGGTCATCGAGGAGGTCGCCGGCGTCGGACCCGAACGGGTCGCCGTGCTCTCCGGGCCCAACCTCTCGGGCGAGATCGCCCAACGCCAGCCGGCCGCCGCCGTGGTCGCCTGCCGCGACGAGTCCGTGGCCCGCCGCCTCCAGTCCGCCTGCCACACCCCGTACTTCCGCCCCTACACCAACACGGACGTGGTCGGCTGCGAACTCGGCGGCGCCGTCAAGAACGTGATCGCGCTGGCCGTGGGCATCGCCGACGGGATGGGCCTGGGCGACAACACCAAGGCGTCCCTGATGACCAGGGGCCTGGCCGAGACCTCCCGGCTCGGGCTCGCGATGGGCGCCGACCCCAAGACGTTCGCCGGCCTGGCCGGCATGGGCGACCTGATCGCCACCTGCTCCTCGCCGCTGTCCCGCAACAACACCTTCGGCACCAACCTCGGGCGCGGGATGACCGTCGAGGAGACCATCGCCGTCACCCGGCAGACCGCCGAGGGCGTCAAGTCCTGCCGCTCCGTGCTGGATCTGGCGCGCCGTCACGGCGTGGAGATGCCGATCACGGAGACCGTCGTCGGCATCGTGCACGAGGGCACCTCGCCCCGGGTCGCGGTCAAGGAGCTGATGTCGCGAACCGCCAAGGCCGAGCACCGCTGACGACCGCCATCACGTTAGGTAACCTGCGAGAGTGATGAGCAGCGAGTCCTCTTCCCCCGCCCGTTCCGAGCGCAGCAAGCCGCGTGTGGCCGTGGTCTTCGGCGGCCGCAGCTCCGAACACGCCATCTCCGTCGTGACGGCGGGTGCCGTGCTGCGGGCCATCGACCGGTCCCGTTACGACGTGTTGCCCATCGGCATCACGCTGGACGGGCGTTGGGCGTTGACCGCCGACGAGCCCGAGCGGATGGCCATCGCCAACCGGACGTTGCCGAGCGTCGAGGGCATCGCCGAACCGGGCGGCGGCGGGGTGATGCTCCCGGTGGACCCGGGACGGCGCGAAGTGGTCTACGCGGAGCCGGGATCGGTGCCCAAGGACCTCGGCGAGGTCGACGTGGTGCTGCCCGTGCTGCACGGCCCCTACGGCGAGGACGGCACCCTCCAGGGCCTGCTGGAGATGTCGGGGGTGCCCTATGTCGGGGCCGGGGTGCTCTCCTCGGCGATCGGCATGGACAAGGAGTACATGAAGCGGGTCTTCACCTCCTTCGGCCTGGCCGTCGGCCCCTATCTGGTGATCCGCCCCCGCGAGTGGGCCGCCGACCGGGCCGGCGCGCTCGCGCGGATCGAGGCGTTCGCCGCCGAGCACGGCTGGCCGGTCTTCGTGAAGCCGGCGCGGGCCGGCTCCTCGATGGGCATCAGCCGGGTCACCGCGCCCGAGGAACTGGCGGAGGCGATCGAGGAGGCGCGGCGCCACGACCCGAAGGTCGTCGTCGAGGCGCAGCTGGTGGGGCGCGAGATCGAGTGCGGGGTGCTGGAGTTCGAGGACGGGCCGCGCGCCAGCCTGCCGGCGGAGATCCCGCCCGTCTCCAGCCACGACTTCTACGACTTCGAGGCCAAGTACATCGACTCCGCCGAGGGACTGGTGCCCGCCCCGCTCACCGAGGAGCAGACCGCCGAGGTCCGCCGGCTGGCCGTCGAGGCCTTCGAGGCCGCGTCCTGCGAGGGTCTGGTGCGGGCCGACTTCTTCCTGTTGGAGAACGGCGAGTTCGTCATCAACGAGATCAACACGATGCCGGGGTTCACCCCCATCTCGATGTTCCCCCGGATGTGGGAGGCGACGGGCGTCAGTTACCCGGAGCTGATCGACCTGCTGATCCAGGCCGCGCTGCGCCGGCCCACCGGGCTGCGGTAGCGGAGCGGCCGCCACGCTCAGTGGTGGTGCTCGTGGCCCTCGGCGTCTTCGCTGTCCTCGGCGTCCTCGGGCCCTGTGGCACCGTCGTTCTCGTCGTCCGGCCGGTACAGCTCGTCCAGCGGTATGTGCCGGTCGATCGGCGCGGCCACGTCCAGCAGCGGGTTGACCTCGGGCGCGTAGTCGTCCGGCACCGTCATCTCCACCCACACCGTTCGCTCGGTGGTGGTGAACCGCTTGCCGCCCGAGACCTCCTCCAGCAGCCAGGACACCTCGTTGACGCCCACGATGTCGGCGTGCGTCGGGTCGTACTCCCCGCTCTCCGCGTCGAGTTGGGCCGGCTCGGGCACGCCGCAGCGCAGCACGATGCCCGGCGAACCCCAGACGGCCACGTACGGGGACTCCTCGTCCAACGCCCGGCGCTCCTGGCCGTCCACCACGTCCGGCAGCTCGTCCGCCAGCGCCCGGCAGGCCGCGGCGGCCTCGCCGCTGGGCGCCGGCACCGCCACGTCGGGCGTTCCGGCGGCCGACGAGCAGGCGGCCAGCGTCAGCACGACGCCCACGCCGAGGCCGACGGCGCGAACGGTCGGCAGGGCGCGGCGTACGGTGGGGGTCACGCGGCGGGCGGTCACGCCGCGAGCATAACCAAGCGCTACAGATGGACCACCGGGCAGGTCAGGGTGCGGGTGATCCCCGGCACCCGCTGCACCTCGGCCACCACCAGCCGACCGAGTTCGTCCACGGTGCCGGCCTCCGCGCGGACGATGACGTCATACGGCCCGGTGACGTCCTCGGCCTGGATGACACCCGGAATCTTGGAGATCACGTCGGCCACGGTGGACGCCTTGCCCACCTCGGTCTGGATCAGGATGTATGCCTGCACCACGGGTCCTCCACAGCGGCTACGAGGATCGGGGGCGCTACCGTAGCGCGTCATGACCTGCGCCGGGAGACAGCGTTCGGCGTCGGTCGGGCGGATCGAGGCACCGGTTCGGCGCGGACAGAGGATGAGGAGAGGCTTCACGTGAAGGGCAGTGTGGGGGCGCTCGGGGAGTTCGGGCTGATCCGGGAGTTGACCTCCCGGATCAGCGGGACCCCGGCGGTACGGCTTGGCCCGGGGGACGACGCCGCTGTGGTCGCGGCACCCGACCGACGCGTGGTCGCCAGCACCGACATCCTGGTCGAGGGCCGTCACTTCCGCCGTGACTGGTCCACCGCCTACGACGTGGGGCGCAAGGCGGCGGCGCAGAACCTCGCCGACATCGCGGCCATGGGCGCCACACCGAGCGCCGTGCTGCTGGGACTTGTGGTGCCGGCCGAGCTTCCGGCGACCTGGCCCGTGGAGTTGATGGACGGCATCCGCGACGAGTGCCAGGTCGCGGGCGCCGGGGTCGCCGGCGGGGACGTGGTGCGGGGTGACACGGTGATCGTCTCCATCACCGCGCTGGGGGACCTCGCCGGCCGGGAGCCGGTCACCAGGACGGGTGCCAGGCCGGGCGATCTGGTCGCCGTGACCGGCTGGTTGGGGTGGTCGGCCGCCGGGCACGCGGTGCTCTCCCGGGGGTTCCGTTCCCCCCGCGCCTTCGTCGAGGCGCACCGCAGGCCCGAGCCGCCCTACCCGGCAGGGCCCGCCGGCGCGGCCCTCGGCGCGACCTCGATGACCGACGTCAGCGACGGGCTGATCGCCGACCTGGGCCACATCGCGCAGGGCAGCAAGGTCAGGATCGACATCCGCTCGGCCGCGTTGGACATGCCGGCGCAGCTGAACGACATCGGGCAGGCCGTCGGCGTCGACCCGCTCCAGTGGGTCCTCACCGGCGGCGAGGACCACGCCATCGTCGCCACGTTCCCGCCGGAGACCAAGCTCCCGGCGCGCTGGCGGGTCATCGGCGAGGTGCTGCCCAGCCGGGGGAGGGGCGCCCCGGTCGCGCCGGGCGGGGCAGCGCCGCCCCGGGTCACGGTGGACGGGGCGCCCTGGGAGAAGGCCGGCGGCTGGGACCACTTCGCCGGCTGAACAGGGGCGTTGAGTAGGGTCGGGGCCATGGAGACGCCCCCCTGTGTGCTCACCGTCGCCGGCTCGGACTCGGGCGGCGGCGCCGGAATCCAGGCCGACCTCAAGACCATGCTGGCCCTTGGCACCCACGGGATGAGCGTGATCACCGCCGTCACCGCCCAGAACTCGCTGGGCGTGGACGGCTTCTGGGAGCTGCCGACCGAGGCGGTGCGGGCGCAGTTCCGCGCCGTGGTGGACGACATCGGCGTCCGCGCGGTCAAGACGGGGATGCTGGCCAGCGCCGAACTGGTCGAGACCGTCTCCGAGTTGCTGACCACGGTGGACGTGCCGGTGGTGGTCGACCCGGTGGGCGTCTCCAAGCACGGCGACGCGCTGCTGGCGCCGGAGGCGCTCGCCGTGGTGCGCGAACGGCTGCTGCCCGTCGCGACCGTGGTCACGCCGAACCTGGCGGAGGTCGCCCAGCTGACGGGCGTGCGCGTCACCGAGGAGGCCGACCTGCCCCGGGCGGCGGAGGGGCTGCTGGCGCTGGGGCCGCGCTGGGCGCTGGTCAAGGGCGGGCATCTGGCGGGGGACGCCGTCGACCTGCTCACCGACGGCACACACGAACACTGGCTGCGCGCGCCGCGCCACGACAACCGGCACACCCACGGGACGGGTTGCACCCTCGCCTCCGCGATCGCCGCGCGGCTGGCGCACGGCGACGCGCTGCCGGAGGCGGTGGCGGCGGCCAAGGACTATGTCACCGGGGCGATCGCGGCCGGGTTCCCGCTGGGCGCGGGCATCGGGCCGGTGCGCCACGGGCACCGGATCTGACCGGGGCGCGACGGCTGCCGCCTCAGGCGCCGGGGGCGCCGTCGAGCGTCGGGCCGTTCCGGCCAGGTGGGGTGTCGTGGGCTGTTCGGTCAACGACCACGCTGCCGCGCGAACGCCACCTGCCGTCCTGGTAGTCCGAGCGCCGTCGACTCCCGGGAGTCACTTCTCTGGCGCCCCTCGGGAAGTGAACGGTTCGTGCGATGGCCGGGCTTCGCCCTGTGCGCCGTCCTGGGCCGCGTCGTCGACGCCACGCCAGCGCCCTCGCGCCCGCCGGCGTGCGGCGGGCAGACCAAAAAGCCGGCTCACCGCGAGGTGAGCCGGCTCCTGCGGCCGGAGTCGGCGCGTACGCCGAAGGGTCAGCGCGTGACCTTGCCAGCCTTGATGCACGAGGTGCAGACGTTCAGGCGCTTGGGCGTCCCATTGATCACGGTACGCACCCGCTGGATGTTGGGGTTCCAACGGCGGGGCGTGCGGCGGTGCGAGTGGGAGATGCTGTTGCCGAAGCCCGGCCCCTTGCCGCAGACATCGCAGTTGGCAGCCACGGGTCACTCCAAAGACGGGTCAGCCCACGACAGGCGCGGGAGACAGAAACTTACGCGGAAAGCCGGAGCTTGGTGGCCCCGGAGAGTGCGCCCGACGCTCAACAGAGGGGCATCAGGCAACCGGGGCAGCATACCCCGGGCGTTCCCGATGGGCGAAATCGCCCCCGTGGGCGGAACGACCCCTGGCCCGGGCGGCCCGACCAGGGCATAAGCTGCACCCGCCGTTCACCCTAGCCCGGGAGGTTCCCCGTGCCGCAGCCGCTCGACGCAGGGGCGGTGTGTCGCTGGAGCCGGCTGGCCGTGCGCGCGCTGGGCGCGGCCCGCGAGGACATCGACGCCATCAACGTCTACCCCGTGCCCGACGGCGACACCGGCACCAACCTCTACCTCACCGTGGAGTCCGCCGCCCAGGCCGTGGCCGCCGCCGAAGCGGGCGAGCCCAGCCTGGGCGAGGCGGCGCGCGCGCTGGCGCACGGCGCGTTGATCGGCGCGCGCGGCAACTCGGGCACCATCCTCGCGCAACTCCTGCGCGGCATGGCCGAGGTGTTCGCCGCCGAGCGCGAGCCCGCCGCCCCCGCCACCCTCGCCGCCGCCCTCGCCCGGGCCGCCG
>NZ_RFFJ01000138.1 GCF_003696235.1 Streptomyces triticirhizae | reverse complement strand
GGCGACCGTCGCCGCCGGCGCCGCGCTCGGCGGCATCGCGCACGCCGCCGCCCCGGCCGCCGAGGCCCAGGGCATCCGGCTGCCGCGCGCGCCCCGGATCGCCGACCTGACGCACGAACTGGGCGAGGACTTCCCGGTCTTCTATCCGCTGGTCGCCCAACCCGAGTTCGAGCAGAACCGCTTCATCGGCGTTGACGGCTTCAACGCCAACCAGCTGAACATCAACGAGCACGCCGGCACCCACATCGACGTCCCGGGCCACTTCGAGGACGGCGCCCCGACCGTCGAGCAGATCCTCCCCGAGTCGCTGGTCGTGCCGCTGGCCGTCGTCAGGATCGCCGACCGCGCGGCCCGCGACCCCGAGACGCTGCTGACCGTCCGCGACATCCTGCGCTGGGAGAGCCGCCACGGCCGGCTGCCCGCCCGGGCGTTCGTCGCCGTGGACAGCGGCTGGGGGGAGCGCGTGCACACGCCGGGCGCGCACCTCAACGAGGGCACGGACGGCGTGTTCCGGTTCCCCGGGATCAGCCCCGAGGCCGCCGCGTTCCTCGTCGAGGAGCGCGAGATCACCGGCGCCGGCGTGGACACCAGCAGCCTCGACGGCGGGGTGGCCCCCGTTCCCCTGACCCACCAGACGCTGCTGCCGGCCGGCCGCTACGGCATCGAGAACCTGACCGGCCTCGACGCGGCGCCCGACCGGGACGCCCTGCTGGTGGTGGGGGCGCCGAAGCACCGGGGCGGCTACGGCGGCCAGATCAGGGCGCTGGCGCTCTACTGACCGCGCGCGCCCGCCCGTTGGCCGGCGGGCGCCGGGCGCGCGGCTACGCGTCGAGCGCCGTGGAGCAGCGGCCGAGGAACTCGATGAAGGTGGCGAACTCCTCCTCGGTGAACAGCTCGCCGAGCCGCTGTTCCACGGCGACCGCCGCCTCGTCCGCCCGGCGCAGCTTGGCCCGCCCCAGGTCGGTCAGCCGGGTCTCCAGCACATGCCGGTGCACCGGGTGCGGCACCCGCTCGATCAGGCCGTCCCGCTCCATGGTGCGCAGCACGGCCGAGGTGGTCTGCGGCGTCACCAGGCAGCGGCGGGCCAACGCGGCGCCGGTGAGCCCGGACTCGGTGGAGAGCACCAGCAGCACGGTGTACTGCGGAACGCTCAGCCCGATGGGCCGCAGGGCGGCGTGCTTGGCCGCGATCACATGCTGTTCCGCGCGCTTGATGTGGTGGCCGATGCGCTCATCGACGGGGAGTTCGGTCATGGAGTCATCCGCTTCAGGGGGTTGGCGGGGCGCGCCGGGGCGGCGCTGGTGAGCGGCCTGCCGCCGGCGTCCGTGGGTCAGCGTTGATACCCAAGTGCCCTGTGCACTGCGTGTGTTGACCGACCCGAGCGGTAACGAACAGCCAGCGGGAGTACACCCATTCGCAATCTTAGTACCGTAAGGTAACGAACACTTATGGAGTCCGTCATGGAAGGTCCATCCATGTCGAACCGCACCAGCCGGCTGATCGTACCGATCATCGTGATCAGCGGCGTCGCGGTCACCGCCTCCGCGACCTATGTGCAGCAACTCCCCGACGCCCAGCGCCCCGTGGAGCCGGCCGCACCGCTCAGCACCGCGACGTTGGCCCCGACCGAGGAGAGCCTCGGCCTGGTCCGCGTCAGCTACCAGCTCACCCGGGTGCCCGGGCACGCGCGCAACCAAGTCGCCGTCTGGATCGAGGACGATCGGGGAAACTACGTCCGCACCCTCTTCGCCACCAGCTTCACCGCCAACGGCGGCTACGACCGCCGCCCCGAGTCGCTGCCGCTGTGGCGCCGGACCTCCGGCTGGGAGTCCGCCTCCGATGAGGAGATCCGCTCCGCCAGCCGCCCCGCCCAGAACTCCGGCCCGCAGACGCTCTACTGGGACGGCACCGACCGCACCGGCGCCCCGATGCGCCCCGGCCGCTACGTCTACCGCGTCGAGGCCAACGTCCTGTGGGAGAAGCGCGTCCTGTTCACCGGCACCATCGAACTCGGCGACGAGCCCACCACCTCCGTCGCCGACGTCGCCTACCTCCCCGAGGCCGCCCGCGACGAACCCGTCATGGTCGCCGACGTCCGCGCCAGCTTCACCCCCGACGAGCCGCTCTCCCCGGACGACGTGACGACCTGGACGCGGGGCTCGTGAGATGCGCGTGACTCGCGAACGCGTCATGGGCACCGAGCTGTTGACCGTGCTCCCGGCCGGGCAGGCGGCCGCCGTCCTCGGCTGGCTCCGCGACGTCGAGGCGACGTTCAGCCGGTTCGTCCCCGACAGCGACGTCTCCCGGGCCAACGCCGGCGCCGGCCGGCCCGTCGCCGTCTCCGGCCTGTTCCTCCACGTCCTCACCGAGGCCGTCGCCTACCAGCGGCGCACCGGCGGGCTCTTCTCGCCGTTCCTGGGCGCCGAGTTGGTCCGCCTCGGCTACGACCGCGACTTCGCCGAGGTCGCGGAGGTCGCGGAGGTCGCGGAGGTCGCGGCGCACGTCGCGCCACCCGCCGCCGCCCCGGACGCCGCCGCCCCCGACGACGACGCCGCGCCGCCCGAGGTCCACCTCGACCTGGACGCCTCCACCGTCCAACTCCCCCCGGGCGTCGGCATCGACCTCGGCGGCTTCGTCAAGGGCTGGAGCGTCCAGGCCGCGCTCGACGCCCTCGACGCGCCGCGCTGCCTCATCGACGCCGGCGGCGACCTCGTCGCCCGGCGCGGCGAGAACGACCCGCCGTGGCGTGTCGGCGTCGAACACCCCCTGACCCGAACCGCCCTCGGCGTGCTGGAGTTACCCCCGGCCGCCGCCGTCGCCACCAGCAGCGTGGCCCGCCGCGCCTGGCGCGGAACCGACGGCGCCCGGCTCCACCACATCGTCGACCCCCGCAGCGGTCAACCCGCCGTCTCCGACTGCCTCCAGGCCACCGTGCTCGCCGACGACCTGGCCGCGGCCGAGGTCTGGGCCACCTGCCTCACCATCCTCGGCACCACCGAGGGCTCCACCCACCTCGCCGAACTCGACCCCGCCGCGCGCTGGCTCACCGTCGACACCGAGGGCGCCGTGCGCCACTCCCCGGGCCTGCCGTTCGAGGCGACGCCATGAGGTGGCTCGCCTGCCTGATGCTCCTGAGCGCGCTGCCGTTCCTGCCGCTCCTCGGCCGCGCCGACAGCGTCGGGGACGCCGCCAACCTCGTCGGCCTCGGCGGCGCCCTCACCCTCTGGTGGCAGGTGGTGCTCGGCACACGCACCCTCACCCGGCGCCTCACCGCCGACCGGCTCGCCGTCGTCAACCTCCACCGCTGGCTGGGCGGTTGCGGCGCGTTCCTCGTCCTGCTCCACCCGCTGCTGGAGACCATCGCCGCCCGCCGCGACCTCGCCTACCTGTGGCTGATCGACTTCACCTGGGTCGAGTCCGGCTACACCTCGCTCGGCCGGATCGCGCTGCTCCTCTTCCTCGCGCTGTGGCTCACCAGCACCCTGCTGCGCGCCCTCGTCCGACACCGCGCCTGGCGGCTGATGCACTACGTCTCCTATCCGCTCGTCGGCCTCGTCCTCCCGCACGCCTGGGGCGTCGGCTCCTACCTGATCGAGACGCCCTGGCTGCGCGCCTACTGGCTGCTGCTCGCCGCCCTCCTCGCGCTGCTGGTCGGCTGGCGGCTCGCCGTCCCGCTGTGGACCGGCCGCTACCGGCTGGTCGCCGCCGAACGCCTCTCGCCCACCGTCGTCCAGTACACGCTCGCCCCGCTCGGCCGCCCCCGCAGGCCCGCGCCGGGACAGTTCTGCTATCTGCGGCTCAACTCCCTCGGCCGCGCCCACCCGTTCAGCGTGACCCGCGTCGGCGAGGACGCCACGCTGAGCTTCGCCGTCAAGGACGCCGGGCCCTTCACCGCCCGGCTCGCCGCCCTTCGGCCCGGCGCCGTCCTCCGCCTCGACGGCCCCTACGGCACCTTCACCCGCCAGGCGCGGGACGCCGACCGGCCCGCCGTCCTCGTCGCCGGCGGCATCGGCGTCACCCCGTTCGTCGAACTCGTCCGCCGCCACGCCGGCCCGCACATGTCGCTGCACCACGTGGTCTCCGCGCGCGAGGAGGCCGTCTTCGCCGACGAGCTGCGCCACCACCTGGGCGCCCGCTACCGCACCGGGCCGCCCCAACCCGGCCCCCGCGCCCGCTACTTCGTCTGCGGCAGCCCCGGCTTCGTCGCCACCACCACCGGCCGGCTGCGCGCCCGAGGCGTGACGGGCGGGCAGCTGTACACGGAGGAGTTCGACTGCTGACCGGGCGTTTGCCGCTCGGGGCGGGGCGCCGTCCCGGGGCTGGTCCGCGTACCGTGCCGATCCGCGCGGGCCCGGCTTGGACAGGGGACGCCGGATGATGGTAACCAGGTCTGACGCTCTGTCGACATCACCGGGGGCCCCACCATGCGAACCGTCACGCCGCGCCGCGCCACGCTGGCCCTGCTGCTGGCGCTGGCCGCCACCGCCTGCTCCTCCGGCGCGGAGGGGGACACGTCGGCGGAGGCCAGCCCCTCGGAGAGCCCCACTACGGCTCCGGCTCCGACCGAAGAGCCGGAGCCGGAGATCGCCGTGACCGACTGGACGGAGATCGAGACCACCGAGCCGGCCGAGCCGGAGGCGGACGAAGAGGAGCCGGGTCCGGACGCGCACACCGTCCACGAGAGCGACGCCGAGCTGGCCCACCACTGCGAGAACGGGGAGGACGTCTTCCTGTACGGCACGAACGTCCAACTCACCCTGACCGGCTCCTGCGGCGTGGTGTACGTCGAAAGTCGGACCAACGGGCTGTACGTCGCCGAGGCCACCGAGATCATGCTCACCCAGCGGAGCGCCAACACCTCGATCTACTGCGAGAGTCCGGTCCCCCGCGTCAACAACCTCGGCGACATGAACCTGTTGATGGGCTGCGTCTCCTGACGCGCTGACCCCACGTCACGACCTCCCGACGGTCGGCCCACCCGTCCGCCGTTTCCGGCGGCCCGTCAGCTCTCCGCCGGATGCGCCGCCGTCGTGAGGATCGCGGTGAACGCGGCGGCGAGGGCGTCCGCGATCGTCGCCGGGTCGCTGAGGTAGCCGTTCACCATCGCTCCGTCCCGGAGGATCATCAGCTGCCGCGTGGCGGAGTCGGCGTCCGCCGCCCCGGCCTCGGCGGCGATTCCGGCGAACGCGTCGAGCATCCACCGGCGGTGCGCGTCCACGGCGACCCGTACCGGGTCCTCCGGGTCGGCGAACTCGGCGGCCGCGTTGATGAACGCGCACCCCCGGAAGCCCGGACGGCAGCTCGCCTCGCCGATGCCGGCGGCCAGCGCGCGCAGCGAGCCGACCGGGTCGTCCTGCCGCCGCACCTCCTCGAACCAGCGACGCTCCGCGCCCGCCTGCTCCTCCAGGTAGGCGACGACGAGATCGCTCTTGGTGCGGAAGTGGCGGTAGAAGGTCACCTTCGTTATCCCGACCTGCGCGATGACGCGGTCGGCGCTGGTGGCGCGGATGCCCTGGCCGTAGAACAGCTCGGTCGCCCCGGCGAGGACGCGCGCGCGTGCTCGGCCCTGAGGTGGTGCGCGGTCTCGCTCGACGTCGCCGAGGCCCTGACCGCCGCCGCCCACGAGGTGTGCCCCTACTCGGCCGCCACCCGGGGCAACGTTCCCGTCACCCTCAGCACCACCGTCGCCTGACCGTCACCGCTCCGCCACGCACCAGGAGCAGAACCCAGGAAAGAGAGACGCCATGACCACGTCGGAAACGACCCCGACCGTCTCCCCGTCGAGTTCCTCCTCGGCCTTCGGCGAGGCGCTGCGCCGCCTCTACTTCGTCCGCTTCGCCTTCGCCGTCGTCTGGGCGGCGCTGCTGGTCCCGAACTCGGACACGGACGGGCCGCTCCTGACGACGCTGCTGGTCGTCTACCCGCTCTTCGACGCCGCCGCCGTCCCGTCGGCCCCCTACGCCCCGCCCGGGTCAACGGCCGTGAACGGCCTCGTACTCGGCCTGGAGTTCGGCGTCCACCCGGTCGCCCCCGTCGGTGCGCCAGGTGCGGATCGCCTCGTCCCAGCGGCGCATCGAGTCGCGGCCCTGGACGATGGCCATGATCGCGTCGAAGAACAGGTTGACGTGCTTCTGCTGCGTCAGCCGGGACTCGCGGACCACCAGCCCCGAGGTCAACGGCGGGATGCCGTACTCCATCTCGGCCACCTGGTGGGCGTGGGCGCGGCGGGCAGCGTCCGGGTTTCCCGGGAAGTAGTGCACCGGGGGAGGGGCGGTCAGGTACTTGACCGGCACCACGCTCGGGTTCTCCGTCGAGGCCAGCTCGGTGGGCACGATCTCGCCGTCCTCCAGGGTGAAGTGGACGCCCTCCAGACCGTAGTTGACCAGCTGGTGCTCCCGCGTGCCGAACGGTGAGGCCAGGTAGTTGAGGACCCGCAGCAGCGTCCGGATGCGGGCGGGCGGCGCGGGTCTGAGGATGGCCGCGCCGTAGGTGCCGCCGCCGAAGTGGATGGCGGGCCGGGGCGCGAGCCCGGTCGGGGGCCGCAGGAGGTCCACGGTGAACGCGTCGCCCACGGCCGGCACCTCCGTCTGGTAGCCGGAGAGGTTGTCGAGATGGCTGCGGACGGTGCCGTTGAAGAAGAGCGACTTCAACGTGGTGGTGGGCAGCGTCGCCGTGCCCGGGTAGTAGACCTTCTCCTCCAGGTGCAGCCGCGCGGCGAACTCGACGGCGGCCCGGTACTCCTCGGTGAGTTCGGCACGCACGAAGGCGCCCGAGTCGTCGATGCCGTAGAGGTTGGGCGCGCCGAACCAGCCGGCGAAGGTGGGGACGCCGAACGCCCAGCCGCCCTCGGGGACGCCGAAGCCGTAGTGATTGCCGCCGGTCGCCGCGCGCAGCGCCGCCACGAACGCGTCGGCGTCCCAGGCGTTGTAGGCGTCGCCGGCCGCCTCGGTCAGCGCCTCGCGGTTGGCGATGATCGTCGAGCCGGTGCGGGGCCGGACGATGGGCACGCCGTGGATACGGCCGGCCATCAGTCCCATGTCCTGCCAGGCGTAGGTGGGCAGGTTGGCCAGGCTCGGGTAGTCGGCGACGGCGTCGCCCGCGAGGTGCTCGCTGAGGTCGGCCGCCTTGTTGACGACGTAGTCGGCGATGCGCGGCATCCAGTTGCGGATCATCAGCAGGTCGGGCATGTCGCCGCTGGCCATCAGGGTGGCGATCTTGTGGCCGAGGTTGGCGCTGGGCACGATCTGGAGGTCGAGATCGACGCCGAGGGCCTCGTTGAGCGCGGCCCAGTAGCGGTTGCGGTCCGGGCCGCGCGGCGGGGACTCGTAGCTCTCCACCAGCGCGGTGATCTTCTCGCCGCTGCCCGGGCGTTCGGCGGTGGCGCTGGTGAGCCGCTCCGGGTAGCGCAGGAACCCGGCGTCCACGCCGCGCGGGTCGGGCGGCAGGTCGGGTTCGGGGCCCGCCAGCGGGATGTGGGTGGGCCAGGGCACCGGGTCGGTGCCGACGTTGGCGGCGCTGCGCGCGGTGGAGGTGCCGCAGCCGACGAGGGCCGGGGCGCCGGCGACGGCGGCGGTGACGGCGGCCGAGCCGCGCAGGAAGCCGCGACGGGTGGGGCGGGTGGGCCTGGTGGTCATGGGGGGGCTCCTCTCCGGGAACGCGGCTCGGTCAGCTCTTGATGGCGCCGGTCAGCACGCCCTTGGTGAAGTACCGCTGCACGAAGGGGTAGACGACGAGGATCGGCAGGATCGCGATCACCACGGTCGCCATCTGGTAGCTCTGCGGGGCGGCCAGCGCCCCGGTGTCGGCGAGCGCGTCGCTGCTGTTGCCGCCGAGCGCGGCGCCCTGGGTGACCACGGTCTGGAGGACGGCCTGGAGCGGCCAGTCGCCGGAGTCGTTGAGGTAGAGGATCGCGTGGAAGAAGCTGTTCCAGTAGCCGACGGCGTAGAAGAGGCCGATCACCGCGATCACCGGCCTGGACAGCGGCAGCACGATGCGGGTGAGCACGGTGAGTTCGCCGGCTCCGTCGATCCTGGCCGCGTCGTACAGCTCCTTCGGCAGGCCCTGGAAGAAGCCGCGCATGATGACCAGGTTGAAGACGTTGATGGCCACCGGCAGCGTCAACGCCCAGTAGGTGTCGAGGAGTCCGAGGTTCTTCACCACCAGGTAGCTGGGCAACATGCTGGGCGGGAAGAGGAACGTGAAGAGCACCATCAGCAGCAGCGGCCGGCGCAGCGAGAAGTGGTCGCGGCTGAGCGCGTAGGCCAGGGTAATGGTCCCGAAGAGGCTGATCAGGGTGCCGCCGACGGTGACGCCGACGCTCACCAGCAGCGAGTGGGTGATGGTGCCGCCGGAGAGGATGTCCCGGTAGGTGGCGAGCGTCGGGTCGGTGGGCCACAGCACCCAGCCGCCGTTCTCGACGACCTCGTCGGGGGAGGCCAGCGAGGTGGCGACGACCACCAGCAGCGGGACGGCGACCAGGGCGCAGACGCCGACGAGGGCGACGACCTTGCCGACGCGGGTGGCGAGTCGGGGCCGTTCCTGCCAGGCGGGGCGTTCCTCGGCCGGGCCGAGGACGCGGTGGACGAGACCGGTACGGCCGGCGCGGTCGGCGCGGTTGACGACGGTGGCGCTCACTTGTAGACCCCCTGTTCCCCGAGGCGGTGGGCGATGCGGTTGGCGGTGAAGACGAGGACGGCTCCGACCACGCCCTTGAAGAGGCCGGCGGCGGCCGAGTAGCCCCAGTCGGCGCCGAGCACGCCGTGGAAGTAGACGAAGGTGTCGAGGACCTCGCCGGCCTCGGGCCCGACGGCGTCGCGCTGGAGGAGGATCTGTTCGAAGCCGACGGTGAGGATGTCGCCCAGCCGCATGATCAGCAGCAGGATCAGGATGGGCCGGAGCGCGGGCAGCGTGACATGCCAGAAGCGGCGCCAGGGCCCGGCCCCGTCGAGCGCGGCGGACTCGTAGAGGTCGTGGTTCACCTGGCTGAGCGCGGCCAGGAAGATGATGGTGCCCCAGCCGCAGTCCTTCCAGATGATCTGGGCGACCATCAGCGGCTTGAACGCGTCGGGGTCGCTGAGCACGTCGGTCACGAAGGCCACGTCCCCGCCGAACATGCCGGTGGGGCCCAGCATCTGCTGGAAGAGCGCCACGACGATCACCCAGGACAGGAAGTGCGGCAGGTAGACCACGGACTGCACGAGGGCGCGGACCCGCCCCCTGGCCAGCGAGTGGAGCAGCAGCGCCAGGGCGAGCGGGAGCGGGAAGAAGAAGACGAGTTGGAGCGCGGCGATGGCGAGGGTGTTCCAGGACGCCTGCCAGAAGGCGGGGTCGTTGAACATCCGCTCGAAGTTGTCCAGCCCGACCCAGGGGCTCTCCCACACGCCCTGGAACGGGACGAAGTCCTTGAACGCGATGACGTTGCCGAACAGCGCGGCATAGTGGAAGACCAGGAAGTAGACGATGCCGGGCGTGGCGAGCAGCAGCAGGGTGCGCTGTCCGCGCAGGCGGGCCGCGAGGGAACGGCGGGGGCGCGGGGCGGTCCCGCTTCGGCCGCCGGGCGGCGCCTCGGGGGACGCGGGGCGGGGCAGGGTCGAGGTCACGGCAGTCCCCCGCCGGTGGAGACGAGGGACAGGGGGAGCGCGGGGGACAGGGGGGACGACGGCTGCGCGTTTCTGGGCATAACGGACTCCGCATTCCTGGGCGGCCCGGCTGGGGTGCGGGAACGGCGTTGGCGGGCCCGGGAGTTGTCGCCGGGGCCTTGGGGAATTGGGGAACAGGTGGCGTCACGTTCCAGTCCCGGCGGTCGACGGTCAATCGCCCCCGCAGCAAATGATCAGAGTCGAAAGCACTCGTTCAGGTTGGAACGCCACGGGGCGGGTCGAACGTCACGCCCGGTGCTGGGTCGTCAACTCCCGGTGAAGGGAAGGGGGGTGGCGCGGGGGCCGTTCAGTCGGTCGGGCCGCCGCAGGACTCGCGGACCTCCAGGGTCGGCCAGAGCTGGACCCGGTGCACGGGCCGGGGGTCGGGCTCGGCGACCCGGGCCAGGGCGAGTTCGGCGGCGATCTGCCCCAGGCGGTGCTTCTGCGGCCGGATGGCGGTCAACGGCGGGTCCGAGGTCGCGGCCACCTCGTCGTCATAGGAGACGACGGCCAGCTCGCCCGGGACCGAGATCCCCAGGTCGTGGGCGCGTTCCACCATGCCGATCGCCTCCCGGTCGGAGTGCACCAGCAGCGCGCTCAGGCCCAACTCCCGGCAGCGGCACAGCACCTCGTCATAGACCGCCGTCCAGCCGGCGGTGCCGTAGACGGGCACGTCGAAGCGCCACTCCTCGGTGTACGGAAGCCCCAGCTCACCCATCGTCTCGCCCCAACCGGCGCGCAGCGCCCGGCTGGTGGGGCTCTGCCGGGAGAGCACCAGCGCGATGCCGCGATGGCCGAGGGTCACCAGGTGGCGCACGCCGAGCCCGGCGCCCAGGGCGTGCGCCGTGGTGGCCGCGTCCAGCTGGAGGGTGGGCAGCTCGGGCGGCGGCTGGCGCTCCACCAGCACCACGGGCACCGGCAGCGTGGCCAGCCAGCGCAGCAGGTCGAGGCCGTGGGAGCCGCTGACGACGGGGGCCACCAGCAGGGTGCGGGCGCCGCGCTCCAGCAGCGCGGTGATCTGCCGCCGGTCCTCGCCCGGTTCGTAGGAGGAGACCCGCATCACCAGCCGGCCGTCGGCGGCGTTCACCGCCGTCTGCGCCCCCTGGATGATCTGCGGCCAGTAGTACTCGACGGAGGGCACCACCATGCCGAGGAGGAGTCCGGGCACCGTCGGGCCGAAGGTGGAGCGGCGGTGTTCGGGCTCGCGGCCGCCCCGGTGCGGCAGGGTGACCCCGCCGTGAACGCGGCGCAACAGCCCACGGTCCGCCAGGGCCGTCACGTCCCTGCGCACGGTGACCGCCGAGACGTCCAGCTTCTCGACCAGGTCGCTGAGTCGTATCGCGCCCTGCTGGCGCACCAGGGTCAGGATGCGCTCCTGACGTTGCGAGGGAAGGAACATCGCCCACACCAGCCTTCGGCAGTGACTTTCGGCAGCGGCTACAGCAGTGGCTTTCGGCAGCGGCTACAGCAGCGGCTTTCGGCAGCGGCTTTCGGAAGTGATCGAGTCTGATCGTCTTGGTCTCTGGTGATTGACGCTGCACTATCGCACACGTTGAAGTGGGCCGGCATCACGTGAGGAAGGACGGAGAACACGATGGCCCACCCTCTCGGCTGGTCACGGCGCAGCCTGCTGCGCGCGTCAGCCGGCGCGGCCGCGCTCACCGCCGGCGGCGTCGGCGGCGTCGGCCTCACCGGATGTTCGTCGTCGACGACCGCCTCGGGAGCGACCCGTGTCACTCTGTGGTCCTGGATGACCGGAATGGACAGCTACGTGGCCGCCTTCCATGCCGCGCAGCGCGAGGTCCACGTCGAGCTGAGCGTGATCGCGGCCGGGCTCTCCGGCGGCTACGCCCAGCAGACCAACGCCATCAAGGCGCACAACGCCCCCGACATCCTGCACGTCGAGTACCAGGGCCTGATCCAACTCCTCGCCACCGGCGGGCTGCGCGACATCACCGAGGAGACCGCCGACCTCGCCGACGGCTACTCGCCCGCCGCCTGGCGCGCGGTGCGGCCCGACGGGCGCACCTGGGCGGTGCCGATGGACATGGCCCCCATGGCGTTCTACTACCGGGCCGACCTCTTCGAGGAGCACGGCATCGAGGTCCCGCGCACCTGGGAGGAGTTCGCGGCCGTCGCCGAGCGGGTCAGGGAAGCCGACCCGGCGGCGCGGCTGACGACCTTCCCGCTCAACGACGGATCGTTCTTCGCCGGCATGTCCTGGGGCGCGGGCGACCCCTGGTGGCGGATCGAGGGCGACACCTGGGTCGTCAACGTCGCCGGCGAGGGAACGCTGCGCACCGCCGGCTTCTGGCAGGACCTGCTCGACGCCGACCTGGTCGGCGGCGGCGCCACCGGCACCCAGGACTGGATCGCCGCCCTGCACACCGGCCGGCTGTGGGGCTACCTCGGCGCGGCCTGGGGCGTGGGCACCCTGAAGAAGTCGATCCCCGACGACACCGGGCGCTGGGCCGTGGCCCTCATGCCGAGTTGGGACCCGGCGCGGCCGGCCAACGGGATGCAGGGCGGCACCGCCTTCTCCGTCTCCGCCGAGTCCGGAGTGCCCGAGGCCGCGCTCACCTTCCTGCGCTGGCTGTCCACCGACCCCGAAGTCCCGCGCATCGGCGCCACGTTCACCTCGCCGTTCCCCGCCTACCTGCCCAACCGGGACGTGGCCCGCGAGGTGGTCGCGGACGACTACTTCATCGGCGACCCCGTCTACGAGGTGCTCGACGAGGCCGACGCCCGCGTGCCGGAGTGGACCTGGGGGCCCAACGCGCTCGGGCTGTTCTCCTCCGTGGCCGACGCCCTGGGCCGCGTCTCCTCCGGCGCCACCACCATCCCCGACGCCCTGCGCGGCGTCCACCGCACCGCCGTCGCCACCCTGCGCGACCGTGGCCTGTCCGTGCGCGAGGAGGGCCCCGCATGACCGTCGTCACCGAGGACAGCCCCCGGGCCAACGGCCGGGCCGAGCGGAAGAGGAGGAGGCCGGCGGGGCGCGGCCGGCTGACGCCCTGGCTGCTGGCCGGCCCGTTCGCGCTGCTGCTGCTCGGCACCGTGCTGGTGCCCATCGGCTACGCGCTCTACCTCAGCCTGTTCACCGAACGCCTCTCCGGGCTCGGCTTCGACGGCCCGCACGACGTCTTCGTCTGGCTGGGCAACTACGCCGACGTTCTCGGCGACACCGCCTTCCGCGACAGCGTCGGCAACGTCGCCCGCTATGCCCTGCTGCACATACCGCTCATGCTGGGCGGCGCGCTGCTGCTGGCGCTGCTGCTGGACTCCGCCACCGTCCAGCTGCGCCAACTCTGGTCCCTGTCCGTCTTCCTGCCCTACGCGGTCCCCGGCGTGATCGCCGGCCTGATCTGGGCCTACCTCTTCAGCCCCGGCGTCGGCCCGCTCAACGACGCGCTGCCCTGGGACCCGTTGGGCAGCGACGGCGTGCTGCCGTCCATCGTCACCATGGCGACCTGGCAGTGGCTCGGCTACAACATGATCATTTTCTATACCGCGCTGCGCACCGTGCCCCGGGATGTCCTGGAGGCCGCCACCGTGGACGGCGCCGGGCCGCTGCGCACCGCGCTGGCCGTCAAGGTGCCCATGATCCGGCCCACCGTCTTCGTCGCCCTGGTCTTCACCGTCATCGGCTCCCTCCAACTCTTCACCGAGCCCCTGGTGCTGCGCTCCTTCACCTCCTCGGTGACCAGCACCTGGACGCCCAGCCTCTATGTCTACGAGGCCGCGTTCGTCCGCAACGACCACGGCCGGGCCGCCGCCGCCTCGCTGCTGCTGGCGCTGGCCTGCGCCCTGCTCTCCGCGCTGGTGATGCGCCTGTCCACCCGGAGGTCCCGTTGAACTCCCCCCGTGGCACCTCCCGTTGGACCTCGCGCGGGGCGGTGCACGCCCTGCTGCTGGTCGCCGCGCTCTACAGCGTGCTGCCGCTGGTCTGGCTGCTGACCTCGGCCACCAAGAACGTCGGCGACTTCTCCACCACCGGCGCGTTCGAACTCGCCGACTGGAACCTCCTCGGCAACCTGCGCGACCTGTTCGCCGAGGAGGACGGCGTCTTCCTCCACTGGGTGCGCAACTCCCTGCTCTACGCCGGGCTCGGCGCCGTCCTCGGTGCGCTCATCTGCTCCGCCTGCGGCTACGCCATCGCCAAGCTCGACTTCCCCGGCCGGCGCGCCCTGTTCGCCGTGACCCTCGCCGGCGTCCTGGTGCCCACCACCGCGCTGGCCCTGCCGCTGTACCTCCTGGCCTCGGAACTGCGCGTGGTGGACACCTTCTGGGCCGTCTTCATCCCGCTGCTCACCAACCCGTTCGGCGTCTACCTCGCCCGCGCCTACGCCGAGGCCGCCGTGCCCGACGAGGTGCTGGAGGCGTCCCGCATGGACGGCGCCGGCGAGCTGCGGACGTTCCTCACCATCGCGCTGCCCATGATGCGGCCCGGCGTGGTCACCGTGCTGCTCTTCCAGTTCGTCGGCATCTGGAACAACTTCTTCCTGCCGCTGGTGATGCTCACCGACCCCAAGCTCTTCCCCATGACCCTCGGCCTCTTCCAGTGGAGTTCCCGCGTGTCCCAGTTCCCCCAGTACAACCCCCTGGTCATCACCGGCTCGCTGCTCGCCGTCGTGCCGCTGGTGATCGCCTTCGTCGTGCTGCAACGCCAGTGGCGCTCGGGGCTGGCCACCGGGAGCGTCAAGTGACCCCGCCGCCACCGGAGTTCACCGCCCGGCGTCCCGAGACCCTGCTGGTGATGGCGCGCGACGTCTTCGCCACCCAGTTCGGCCCGGCCGAGCTGGCGCGCCTGCGCCACCTCGCCTCCCTGGGCGAGCCCCTGGTCACCGACGAGCTGACCTCGCCGGCCGCCCTGGCCCGGCTCGCCGAGACGGAGGTGCTCCTCACCTCCTGGGGCTGCCCCCGCCTGGACGAGAACGTGCTGGCCGCCGCGCCCCGGCTGCGGGCCGTGCTGCACGCCGCCGGCTCCGTCCGCCCCCATGTGCCGCCGGCCGTCTTCGACCGCTCGGTGTTGGTCACCACCGCCGCCGAGGCCAACGCCGAACCCGTCGCCCACTACACGCTGGCCGCCGTGCTGTGGGCGTTCAAGAAGGTGCCCTTCCTCGCCCACGACGCCCGCACCCACCGCGCCGACTGGTCCTACCGGCAGCGCAGGGGCGAGCTGTCCGGCGTCGACCGCACCGTCGTCCTCGTCGGCCACTCCCGCGTCGGCGCCCGCGTCTGCGCCCTGCTGACCGGCCTCGGCCTGGCGCGGGTGCTGGTCGTCGACCCCGTCGTCGACCCGGCGACCATCCGCGCCGCCGGCGCCCAACCGGCCACGCTGGCCGAGGCGTTGCCCCAGGCCGACGTGCTCAGCCTGCACGCCCCCGCGCTGCCCTCGACCCGCCACCTGATCGGCGCCGCCGAACTGGCCGCGCTGCCCCGGCACGCCACCCTCGTCAACACCGCGCGCGGCAGCCTCGTCGACACCACGGCCCTCGCCGCCGCCTGCGCCGACGGCCGGCTGCACGCCATCCTCGACGTCACAGAACCCGAGCCGCTGCCCGCCGACTCGCCCCTCTACGAGCTGCCCAACGTGCTGATCACCCCCCATATCGCCGGCTCGCTCGACTCCGAGACCCGCCGGATGGCCGGCGCCGCCCTCGACGAACTGGAACGCTTCGCCGCTGGCCGCCCGCCCCTGGACGCCGTCACCCGCGACGACCTGGCGGTGAGCGCGTGAACTCCCTCCCGGGCAGCGGGCGTTCGCGTCAGCCCGTGCCCGAGGACCGCGCGCTCTCCCCGCACACCGGCTGGACCAGGGCCCACTGGGTGGACCTCGCCGACCGGATGCTGGGCGCCGTCGACCGCCACCGCTCCCCGCTCGGCGCCCGGATCGACCTGCCGGGCCCGCCCAGCCGCTACGGCCGGGACTCCGACGGCCTGGAGGGCTACGCCCGCACCCTGCTGCTGGCCGGCTTCCGGCTCGTCGGCGAACGCGGCGCCGACCCCACCGGGCTCGTCGAACGCTACGCCGCAGGACTGGCCGCCGGCACCGACCCGACCTCGCCCGAGGCGTGGCCGCGCCCCGACCAGCTGGGCCAGGCCAAGGTGGAGGCCGCCTCCGTCGCGCTGATCCTCCAACTCACCCGCCCCTGGCTCTGGGACCTGCTGGACGACGGCGTCCGGCAGCGCACCGTCGAGTGGCTGGCCACCGTCGTCGGCCAGCCCTACCCGCCGATCAACTGGGTCTGGTTCCGCGTGGTGGTCGAGTCCTTCCTGCGCGAGGTCGGCGGCCCCTGGTCGGCGCGCGACATCGCCGATGACCTCGCCGTGCACGCCCGACTCCGCCGCCCCGGCGGCTGGTTGACCGACGGCGCCGAGCAACGCGCCTACGACCACTACACCGGCTGGGCCCTGCACCTCTACCCGCTGCTGTGGGCCCGCTCGTTCGACGTCACCGGCAGCCTCGTCGAGCCCGGCACCGTGGCCACCTGGGAGGCCGACCTCGCCCGCTACCTGGACGACGCCGTCCACCTGGTGGGCGCCGACGGCTCGCCGCTGCTCCAGGGGCGCAGCCTGATCTACCGGTTCGCCGCCGCCGCCCCGCTGTGGACCGCCGCCTACGCCGGCGTCGGCGACCAGCCGCCCGGCCTGCTGCGCCGCGCCGCCAGCGGCATCCTGCGCCACTTCCACGACCGGGGCGCGCCCGACGCCGACGGCCTGCTCGGCCTCGGCTGGCACCACCCCTGGCCGGCGATGAAGCAGGACTACTCGGGCCCCGGCTCGCCCTACTGGGCCGCCAAGGGGATGCTCGGCCTCGCGCTCCCGGCCGAGCATCCGGTCTGGACCGCCGTCGAGCGTCAACTCCCGGTGGAACGCGGGGACTTCGCCCGGATCGTCGAGGCCCCCGGCTGGCTGGCGGTCGGCCGCCGCCGCACCGGCGTGGTCACCGTGCTCAACCACGGCACCGACCACGCCGCCCCCGGCGACACCGTCGCCGACGCGCCCCTCTACGCCCGCCTCGGCTACTCGACGGCCACCGTTCCCCCGCTGGTCGGAGCGGGCGTGGACGATCCCGTCGACAACGCCGTGGTGCTGCTCGACGCGGCAGGGCGCGCCACCCATCGCACCGGGTTCACCGCCGGCCCGCGCGGGACGGCCCCCGGCGGGGTGGTGTTCGCCGTCTCCGGCGGGCCCGTCCACTGGGTGGCCCCGGCCCCCGAGGCCGGGCCCGACCACGGCTCGGGCCGCGCCGGCGAGGCCACCGTCGCCGGCCGCCTCACCGTGGCCTCCGTGCTGCGCGACGGGCACGAACTCCGGCTGGTGCGCGTCGAGTTCGTGGACCCCGCCGTCGTCGCGCTGCGGCTGGGCGGCTGGCCCCTGGCGGCCGAAGA
>NZ_RFFJ01000137.1 GCF_003696235.1 Streptomyces triticirhizae | reverse complement strand
AGGCCCGGCGCGCGCCCCGGCCCGGATCAGCGCGCCTCGCGCACGGCCCGGGCCAACGCGGCGGCCGGAGCCCGGCGGTAGGCGCCGTCGGCGCCCCGGTCGCGGCGCGGATGCACGCGGTTGGTCAGCACCACGAGCAGCACCCCCGTGGCTGGGTCGGCCACCAGGCTGGTGCCGGTGAACCCCCCGTGCCCGAAGGCCGTCGGCGAGGCCAACTCCCCCATGAGCGCCGGCTGGTCGAGCTGCCAGCCCAGCCCACGGGCGGCCTCGGGACCCAGCCCCGCGTTCTGCTGCCGCAGCATCTCGGCCACCCACTCCTCGCCCAGCAGCCGCACCCCGCCCAACGCGCCCCCGTTGAGCAGCGCCTGTCCCAGCGCCGCCAGGTCCCCGGCGGTCGAGAAGATCCCTGCGTGGCCGGCGACCCCGCCCAGACAGTGGGCGTTCTCGTCGTGCACCTCGCCCCACAGCATCCCCCGCCCGGTCCACGGCTGGTACTCGGTGGCCGCGCACCGCTCCCGCAGCGCGGGCGGCGGCCGGTAGCCGGTGTCGGTCAACCCGAGCGGTTCCACGACCAGTTCGGCGACCAACGCGTCCAGCGGCGCGCCCGTCACCCGCTCCACCAGGGCGCCCAGCGCGATCGGCCCCAGGTCGGAGTAGCGGTACGCCGTCCCCGGCGGGTACTCCAACGGCTGGACGCCGACCGCCGCCAGCCGCGCGGCCCGGTCGCCCGGGTGGTCCCCCAGCGCGATCTCCGCCGGCCACCCCCCGGTGTGGGTGAGCAGCGCCCGCGCCGTGACCTCGGGAAAGCCCGGCAGCCGCCGGGAGATCGGCTCGTCGAGGTCGAGCACCCCGCGTTCCGCCAGCCGCACCACCACCAGCGCGGTGAACAGCTTGGAGAGCGAGGCCACGTCGAAGACCGTGTCCGGCGCCATCGGCACCCGGTCGGCGGCGGGCAGTTCCACCACCGCGCCGTTCCGCTCCCCGTACCGGAGCGCGTGGCCGCCGGCCGCGTGCGTCACCACCACCCCGTTCCGCGCCGCCAGCACCACGAAGCCGGCGAACGCCGGCTCCGACCCTTCGAGGAACGCGGCCAGCGAGGGCACCAGTTCGGCGAGCGGCCCCGGCGCCAGCCCCGCCTCCTCGGCCGTGCCACCGCGCGGGCCGCCCGCCACCGCGCCGCTCACGACTCCCGACGCTCCACCGGCTCCCGGTGCACCTTGCTGTTGGACGCCTGCGCCCGGGGCCGCAACACCAGCAGATCGACGTTGACATGCGGCGGCCTGGTCACCGCCCAGGCGATGGTGTCCGCCACGTCGTCCGCCGTCAGCGGCTCGGCCACCCCCTCGTAGACGCGGGCCGCGCGCTCCGCGTCGCCCCGGAACCTGGTGAGCGAGAACTCCTCGGTGCGCACCATCCCCGGCGCGACCTCGATCACCCGCACCGGGCGGTCCACGATCTCCAACCGCAGGGTCCGCGCCAGCACATGGGCTCCGTGCTTGGCCGCCGCGTAACCGCCCCCGCCCTCGTAGGTGCCGTGCCCCGCCGTCGAGGTGACCACCAGCACCGTGCCGGCGCCCGAGGCGATCAACGCCGGCAGCAGCGCCTGCGTCAGGTGCAGCACCCCCAGCACGTTGACCTCGTACATCGCGCGCCAGTCCGCCGGGTCACCCTCGGCGACCGGCTCCAGGCCGATGGCGCCGCCGGCGTTGTTCACCAGCACGTCGCACCGCTCCAGCGAGGCGGCGAACGCGTCCACGGCCGCCCGGTCCGTGACGTCCAACGGCCGCGCCTCGGCGCGCCGTCCGGCGTCCCGCAGCTCCCTGGCCAGGGCCTCGATCCGGTCCCGCCGCCGGGCGGTCAACACCACCTCGTACCCCTCTGCGGCCAGCCGCCGCGCGGTGGCGGCGCCGATCCCGCTGCTGGCACCGGTGACAACGGCAAGCGGAGTGGATGACACAAGAGCCTCCTGGGTCGCGCTGAACAAACCACGCCGAAGCGATCCCCCCATCATCCCCACCCGATCTCCGACACGACGGAGGCGATCGCCCAGTGGTCGCCTCCGATCGGAAAGCGCCGGTTCACCGCCGATCGGGAACCCCGGCCCCCGACGGCACCGCCGCCGGCCCGCTCAGAACCGGGCACGCGGCCACTGGGCGAACTCCGTGGCCCAGTACGTCAACACCAGGTCGGCGCCGGCCCGTTTGAACGCGGTCAGCGTCTCCTCGATCGCCCGCTCCCGGTCCAGCCACCCCCGCTCGGCCGCCGCCTCGACCATCGCGTACTCGCCCGAGATCTGGTAGGCGGCCACCGGCACCGTCACCCGGTCGGCGATCGTCCGCAGCACGTCCAGATACGGCAGTCCCGGCTTGACCATCACCATGTCCGCGCCCTCGGCCAGGTCGAGCGCCAACTCCCGCAGCGCCTCACGGCCGTTGGCCGGGTCCTGCTGGTAGGTCCTGCGGTCACCCTTCAACGAGGAGTTCACCGCCTCGCGGAACGGGCCGTAGAACGCGGAGGTGTACTTGGCCGTGTACGCCAGCAGCGCCACGTCCCGGTGCCCGGCCGCGTCCAACGCCCGCCGGATGACGCCGATCTGGCCGTCCATCATCCCGCTGGGCCCGAGCACCTGGGCGCCGGCCTCGGCCTGCACCACGGCCATCTCGGCGTACCGCGCCAGCGTCGCGTCGTTGTCCACCCGGCCCTCGGCGTCCAGCACCCCGCAGTGCCCGTGGTCGGTGACCTCGTCCAGGCAGGTGTCGGCCATCACCACCAGCGCGTCGCCGACCTCGGCCCGCACCGCGCGGAGCGCCACCTGGAGGATGCCGTCGGGGTCGGTGCCCGGCGAGCCGACCGCGTCCTTCTTCGCCTCCTCGGGCACCCCGAAGAGCATCAGCCCGCTGACCCCGGCCTCGGCCGCCGCCACGGCGGCGGCCCGCAGCGAGTCCAGCGAGTGCTGCACCACGCCCGGCATCGAGGAGACCGGCACCGGCCGGTCGACGCCCTCCCGGACGAAGACCGGCAGGATCAGGTCGGCCGGGTGCGGCCGGTGCTCGGCGACCATCCGGCGCATCGCCGGCGTGGTGCGCAGCCGCCTCGGCCTGACATCGGGAAACGCGCCCTGCCCCGGCACCCCGCCGGGCTCGGGACGGAACTCCGCACTCGCTTCACGCAACGCGACCACCCACTCGACACGACCACCGATCCGTGCTCACTGGCTCTCGCCACCACCGTCTGCCGCGTGCCCGGCGAACGTCCGACACGGCCCGCAGGACCACGCGACGGCCGGGGGCCGAACGACCGGGCCGGCGACGCCGCCGAGGCACCGTTCCATCCAAGCACCCGCCGCCGACACCCGACGCCCGAGGCCGCGCGCCCCCCGCACGGCACGCGCACGCCCAAGGCGCACGCCGGCGCGCCCGCGCCCCGCCCGCCCGGCACGCAACCCGGCGCACCCGGCACGCAACCCGCTCGCCGGCGCGCGCCCTTGGGGCACGCCGCGCTCAGGTCGTCCGCGCCCGCCGCCGCTGGGGCCGCTTCTCGCTGGGCCGCTTCAACACCTCGCCAGCCCGGAGCGCCGCGTCCCGCCGCGCCGCGCCGAACTCCGCGAGCGCCTCCGCCAGTTGGTGCACCGAAGGCTCCGGCGCCAGCACGTCGACCCGCAGCCCGTGCTCCTGCGCGGCCCGCGCGGTCGCCGGCCCGATGCAGGCGATCACGGTCACGTTGTGCGGCTTGCCCGCGATCCCCACCAGGTTGCGCACCGTGCTGGAGGAGGTGAAGAGCACCGCGTCGAACCCGCCGCCCTTGATCGCCTCCCGGGTCTCCGCCGGCGGCGGCGAGGCGCGCACCGTGCGGTAGGCCGTGACGTCGTCGACCTCCCAGCCCATCTCGACCAGCCCGGCGACCAGCGTCTCGGTCGCGATGTCGGCGCGCGGCAGGAAGACCCGGTCGATCGGGTCGAAGACCGGGTCGTACGGCGGCCAGTCCTCCAGCAGCCCGGCGGCCGACTGCTCGCCGCTGGGCACCAGGTCGGGGCGCACCCCGAACTCGACCAGCGCCTTGGCCGTCTGCTCGCCGACGGCCGCCACCTTTATCCCCGCGAACGCCCGGGCGTCGAGGCCGTACTCCTCGAACTTCTCCCTGATCGCCCGCACCGCGTTGACCGAGGTGAAGGCGATCCACTCGTACCGCCCGGTGACCAGGCCCTTGACCGCCCGGTCCATCTGCTGCGGGGTGCGCGGCGGCTCCACGGCGATGGTCGGCACCTCGCTGGGCACCGCGCCGTAGGACCGCAGCTGGTCGGAGAGCGAGGCCGCCTGCTCCTTGGTGCGCGGCACCAGCACGTTCCAGCCGAAGAGCGGCTTGGACTCGAACCAGGCCAGCCGGTCACGCCGGGCCGTCGCGCCCCGTTCGCCTACCACGGCTATGACCGGGCGCTCCGCACCGGCCGACGGCAGCACCTTGGCGGACTTCAGGGTCCGTTCCACGGTGCCCAGGGTCTCCGTCCAGGTGCGCTGCCTGGTCGTGGTGCCGGCCACGGTGACGGTCAGCGGGGTGTCGGGCTTGCGCCCGGCGGTCACCAGCCGGGCCGCCGTCGCCCCGATCGTCTCCAGCGCGCAGCTGAGCACCACGGTGGCGTCGCTGCCGCCGATCTCGTTCCAACAGCGTTCGCCGGCCGTCCGCGTGTCGACGAAACGGACGTCGCCGCCCTCGGCGTCGCGCAGCGGCACCCCGGCGTACGCGGTCACGCCCACGGCGCGCGCCACGCCCGGCACCACCTCGAAGGTGATCCCGGCGTCGGCCAGCGCCAGCATGTCCTCGGCGGTGTCGGTGTCCATGCCCGGGTCGCCGACCACGGCACGGACGACCCGCTTGCCGGCGCTCGCGGACCGCATGACAAGATCTGCCACGTCGTCACCCGCGAGGGTCGAGGGCTCGCCCTCGGCCGTGCCCTGCAACGGGGTGTCCGTGCCGGGCCCGATGTGGTCGCGCACCACCTCGTAGGCGGCCGGGTCGGCGACCAGCACATCGGCCTGCGCCAGGGCTTCGACGGCGCGCAGGGTCAACAGGCCCGGGTCTCCGGGTCCCGCACCAAGGAAGGTGACGTGTCCCAGGGCGCCCGTGCTCGGTTCGGCCGTGCTCGACTCGGCGCGCGCGATGCGCGCGGGGGTGGGGTTCACAGTGCTCGCTCCCCCATCAGACCGGCCGCGCCCTTGGCCAGCATCTCGTCGGCGAGTTGGCGGCCCACGGCCACCGCCCCGTCGACGGACCCCGGCAGGGGACCGGTGGTGGACAGCTGCACCAGCTGCGAGCCGTCGGTGGTGCCGACGACGCCGCGCAGGCGCAGTTCGGTGACGTTCTGCCCGTCGGCCAGCAGGTCGGCGAAGGCCCCGACGGGGGCGCTGCAACCGGCCTCCAAGTCGGCGAGCAGGGTTCGTTCGGCGGCCACGGCGATCCGGGTGTGTGGATCGTCGAGCCGCGCGAGGTGGGCGACCAGTTCGGTGCGGGACGCCACGCACTCCACCGCCAACGCCCCCTGCCCGGGGGCGGGGAGGACGGTGTCGGGGGCCAGGAAGTCGGTGATCTCGGCGCTCCGGCCCAGCCGGCGCAGCCCGGCGGCGGCCAGCACGACCGCGTCCAGCTCGCCTGACCCCACATACCCGATCCTGGTGTCAACGTTGCCCCGGATCGGAACCATCTCGATCTCGCGCCCCAACGCCCGTGCCCAGGCGTTGAGTTGGGACATCCGCCGGGGCGAGCCCGAGCCGATCCTGGCCGGGCCCGAGGCGCCGCCGGCCATGGCCAGCGCCTCGAAGCCGAGCCCGTCGCGAGCCACCAGCGCGTCCCTGGGGTCGGCGCGCGGCGGCACGGCCGCCAGCGCCAGTTCGACGGGCTGCGCGGTCGGCAGGTCCTTCAGCGAGTGCACGGCGAAATCGATCTCCCCGGCCAGCAGCGCGTCGCGCAGCGCCGAGACGAACACTCCCGTGCCGCCGATGCTCACCAGGCTCTCCCGGGAGACGTCCCCGTAGGTGGTGATCTCCACCAGTTCGACGGGCTGCCCGGTCAGCCGGGTCACCTCGTCGGCGACGCCGCGTGACTGCGCCATCGCCAACTGGCTCCGCCGGGTTCCGAGCCGCAGGGCATTCATGACCGCTCCTGTTCCGGGTTGCGAACGGCGACCGCCGCTCGCGGGTCGAGATCGAAAAGCTGGCGCAGCGCGGTCGCGTAGTGGTCGCCGCCCGGTTCCCCGGCCAGCTCCTTGACCCGCACCGTCGGCGCGTGCAGCAGCTTGTCCACCACCCGGCGCACCGTTCTGGTGATCTCGGCGCGCTGCTTGTCGTCGAGGTCGGGCACCCGGCCGTGCAGCCGGGTCAGCTCGGCGGCCACCACGTCGGAGGCCATCTCGCGCAGCGCGACCACCGTGGGCGTGATGTGCGCGGCCCGGCGGGCGGCGGAGAAGGCCGCGACCTCCTCGGCGACGATGGAACGCACCGCGTCCACGTCGGCGGCCATCGGGGCGTCGGCCGAGGCGGCGGCGAGCGACTCGATGTCCACGAGCCGGGCGCCGTCGAGCCGGTGCACGGCGCCGTCGACGTCGCGCGGCATGGCCAGGTCGAGCAGCGCCAGCGGCCGGCCGCGCTCCCTGAGGGCGTGCGCGACGGTCTCGGCGGTGAGCACCAGGCCGGTGGCGCCGGTGCAGGAGACGACCAGGTCGGCGACGGCCAACTCGGCCGCGACGGAGATCGCGTTGATCGGCACCGCGCGCGCCTTCACGCCCTCCTCGCGCCCCAACGCGCCGGCGAGCCGCTCGGCGCGCTCCAAGGTCCGGTTGGCGATCACCAGTTCGGACACGCCGGCGCGCGCCAGCGTGGTGGCGGCCAGCGAGGACATCGAGCCGGCGCCGATCACGAGCGCCCGCCGGCCGGCCGCCCAGTCCGCGACCGGCTCGCCGGCCGCGAGCTGTTCCAGTCCGAAGGTGACCAACGACTGTCCGGCCCGGTCGATCCCAGTCTCGCTGTGCGCCCGCTTGCCGACGCGAAGCGCCTGCTGGAACAGCTCGTTGAGCAGCCGCCCCGCCGTGTGCTCGTCCTGGGCCAGCGCCAGCGCCGACTTGATCTGGCCGAGGATCTGGCCCTCGCCGATCACCATCGAGTCCAGGCCGCACGCGACGTTCATCAGGTGCCGCACCGCGCGGTCCTCGTAGTGGACGTAGAGGTAGGGGCGCAGCTCGTCGGCCGGCACCCCGCCGTGCCGCGCGAGCAGCTCGGTGAGCCCGTCCACGCCGGGGTGGTAACGGTCCACCTCGGCGTACAGCTCGATGCGGTTGCAGGTGGCCAGCAGCGTGCCCTCGGCGGCGGTGCCGTCCACCAGGTCGCGCAGCAGCCTGCCGGCGGCGTCCTGGGGCAGCGCCGCGCGCTCCAACAGGCTGACGGGGGCGCTGCGATGGCTGAGTCCGACGACCAACAGCGTCATGCCGGCATCACCGCCGGGATGTCGCCGTCGGGGCCCTGGTCCCGGCCGGGCCCCCGGGGGGTGGCGTCGGGCGCGAGCGGTTCGGACACCTCGGAGGCGAGCGCCTCGGCGGCCTTGCGCTGCTCGTGGAAGGCGAGGATCTGCAACTCGATGGACAGGTCCACCTTGCGCACGTCCACGCCGTCGGGCACGGAGAGCACCGTCGGCGCGAAGTTGAGGATCGAGGTGACGCCGGCGGCCACCAGCCGGTCGCACACCTGCTGCGCGGCGCCGCCCGGGGTGGTGATCACGCCGATGGAGACGCCGTTGGTGTCGATGATCGACTCCAACTCGTCGACGTGGCGCACCTCGATGCCGGCCACCTGCCGGCCGGCCAGCGCCGGGTCGGCGTCGATCAGCGCGGCGACCCGGAAGCCACGGGAGGCGAAGCCACCGTAGTTGGCCAGCGCGGCCCCGAGGTTGCCGATCCCGACGATCACGACGGGCCAGTCCTGGGTGAGACCAAGCTCACGGGAGATCTGGTAGACCAGGTACTCGACGTCGTAGCCGACGCCCCTGGTGCCGTAACTGCCCAGGTACGAGAAGTCCTTGCGGAGCTTGGCCGAGTTGACGCCGGCGGCGCTCGCCAACTCCTCGGAGGAGACCGTGGGCACCGAACGCTCGGAGAGCGCCGTCAGGGCCCGCAGATACAGCGGAAGCCGGGCGACGGTCGCCTCGGGAATCCCTCGGCTTCGGGTCGCCGGTCGGTGATTTCGGCCAGTTGCCACGGTGCTCCTGCCGGTCGGGCCATCCGGAAGGCGGCTACCTGCGGCGCCTCCGCCACAACCGCTCAACCGCGCCCAGGCTATGCCTTTGTGAACGCGTGCACAAAGATTGTGTCCGTTTTGTCCGGGCAAAGTGACCGGTGCCACATGGACCAACGCGGACACCTGGCCACACTCCTCACCTATACGCCCCCGAAGGGAAAAATCGACCCCGAATGGTAATCCAGATCGGGTCAGGCTCCCAAAGCGCGCCGGAGCCGCCGCTCGTCCACCCGCCAGAAGTCGTGCTGCTCGCCGTCCACCAGCACCACCGGAATCCGCTCCCAGTACCTGCGGTGCAACTCCGCGTCCCGCTCGATGTCCTTCTCCTCCCATCTGACCCCCAACTCCCCGCAGACCTCGCTCACCACCCGCCGCGCGTCGTCGCAGAGATGACAGCCGGGCCGACCGACCAGAGTGACCAGTCTCTCGGCGGGAGGTGCCTTCCGTGAGGCGCGGCGCAACGGATTCATGCCGCCCATTCTGCCGCCGCCCGGCCACCCCGGCGCCATGCCGGCGCCATCCACCGGCCCGCCGGGGATGACTATGCTCGAAGCATGGCCAGGCGCCCCTTCACCGAGTTGTCCTCGTCGTGGGCCCAACGCCCCCGGGGTTGGCTCACCACGCGTCGCCGCACGGCCACCGAGCGCAGTGTGGTGGCCGGAGAGGCGGCGGCCGAGGCCGCGCGCCAGGCGGCGCACGCCCCGGCGCACGAGGGCGAGGACACCCCGCGGTTCCCGACCCCGGGCGACCCCAGGGCCGCCGCGTTCTTCGACCTCGACAACACGGTGATGCAGGGCGCGGCGATCTTCCACCTCGGCCGCGGCCTCTACAAGCGCAAGTTCGTCACCACGCGCGAACTGCTCCGTTTCGCCTGGCAGCAGACCTACTTCAGGTTGGCCGGCGCCGAGCACGCCGGGCACATGGCCGACGCCCGCGACAGCGCGCTCTCCATCGTCCGGGGCCACCGGGTCTCCGAGCTGACGACCATCGGCGAGGAGATCTACGACGAGTACATGGCGCACCGCATCTGGCCGGGCACCCGCGCCCTGGCCCAGGCGCACCTGGACGCGGGCCAACGGGTCTGGCTGGTGACGGCGGCCCCGGTCGAGACGGCCACCATCGTCGCCCGCCGGCTCGGGCTGACCGGGGCGTTGGGCACGGTCGCGGAGTCGGTCGGCGGGGTCTACACCGGCCGCCTGGTCGGCGAGCCGCTGCACGGCCCGGCCAAGGCCCTGGCCGTCCGCGCGCTGGCCGAGGCGGAGGACCTCGACCTCTCGCGCTGCGCGGCCTACAGCGACTCGGCGAACGACATACCGTTGCTCTCCCTGGTCGGCCACCCCTACGCGATCAACCCCGACGCCCAACTCCGCGCCCACGCGCGGGAGATGGGCTGGCGGCTGCGCGACTACCGGACGGGCCGCAAGGCGGTGCGGATCGGCGTGCCGGCGGCGGCCGGCGCCGGGGCCGTGGTGGGCGGCGCGGCCGCCGCCCTGGCCGCCCACCGCCGCCGCCGCTGAACGACCGGCGCCTGAACGAGCCCGCCGCCGAACGCCCCCGCCGGCCACCACCGGGAACGCACGCCCGGATGTGACCATCTCCTGGTCAGGTCGTTGGGTTGGCTGGACCCCGCTCCGGCCGGGCACAACAGGGCAGGCCAGAGGCCATCGATCAAAATCGGTCACCGGCAGATCAAAATCCATGCCCATGCGATCACTTTGCCCCTGGCGTAGCCGTGGCGCAGCGTACACAACGCGTAACTCTTCAAACCGAATCGGCGATTTACGCAACTGGGCGTAGCACCGTCTACACGAAGCGTTATTCTCCTCAGACGCGTTCCGGTCCCCACCCGTCTCCAGCCAGGCGACGGCACCGGACCAAGCACCGCTCGTCTTGGAAGCTCTGCCTCTGGGAGTCCCGTGTACCCACACGTCGGGGTTGTCGCCTCGGGCCTGGCTACGCTGCGCACGACGGTCCTCGACCGGCTGCGCGACCTCGTCCCCCCCGCGTACGCCACCCCTGCCCTCGCCACACCAGTTCCCGGGGGACCGTTCGCCTATGCCCTGGCCGAAAGCACCGCCGGCGCCACCACCGCCGGCAGACGCGCCCGCACCGGCTCCGCCGGCGCCTCGACGACCCGCCGCCCGGCGGCCGACAGCGACAGCCGCCGGATGATGGACCTGGTCGAGCGCGCGCAGAACGGCGAGTCCGAGGCGTTCGGCAGCCTCTACGACCACTACTCGGACACCGTCTACCGGTACATCTACTACCGCGTCGGCGGCCGGGCCACCGCCGAGGACCTCACCAGCGAGACCTTCCTGCGGGCCCTGCGCCGGATCGGCACCTTCACCTGGCAGGGCCGCGACTTCGGGGCCTGGCTGGTCACCATCGCGCGGAACCTGGTCGCCGACCACTTCAAGTCGAGCCGTTTCCGCCTCGAAGTGACCACAGGCGAGATGCTCGACGCCAACGAGGTGGAGCGCAGCCCCGAGGAGTCGGTCCTGGAGTCCCTCGCCAACTCGGCCCTGCTGGACGCCGTTCACAAGCTCAACCCGCAACAGCAGGAGTGCGTCACCCTCCGCTTCCTCCAGGGCCTCTCGGTCGCCGAGACCGCCCGCGTCATGGGGAAGAACGAGGGCGCCATCAAGACCCTCCAGTACCGCGCTGTCCGCACCCTCGCCCGCCTCCTCCCCGACGACGCGCGCTGAGCCGCACCACCCACACGGTTACCCAGCCACCCGCCCACACCGCCACCCTCCCCGCCCGTCCCCCACGCACGCCGGACATCCCGCGCCACAACCCGTCAGTTCACGTCACCCCGCGTCACACCAGGACCGCCGCGCCCCGGGAGCCACCCCCAGAACACGGCGGAGGGTAGACATGTGCAATCACTCAGTCACATAATCTGCCAGCCGTAACCCGAGTGCCCGTCCACTCGTTGTCGGGTTCGCGGGCTCCCTACGGCCACATTCCGCCAGTGCTTTCACTCTTCCGGATGCTCCTGGCGGAAGCCCGAAACTTCCGGCCCCGTCAGGGAGTCCTTCGTGTGACGAGAGGAGGTGCCGTCCGTGATCGGTTCCGTGTCGGCAAACCGCCGCGCCCAAGCCTTCGCCCAGCTGCTCGACGAGGCCCGTCCCCCCGGCGAGACGCGCCCCCCGGGCGAGCAGACCGCGACGACGGCCGAGCGCCACCCGGCCGCCCCCGAGGCCGACCAGTCCCCGCTGCTGGCCGTGGTGGAGCGGCTGGCCGCCCTGCCCAGGCCCGAGCTGTCGGCCGAGACCCGCGCCGCCCAACGCGCCGCGCTGCTGGCCGCGATGGACGACACCCGAGCCGAGGGCAGCGCCGGGAACGCCCCCGGCCTGCCCCGCGTTCCCCCGCAACAGCGCCGCACCCGCGAGGACGGCCCAGGACCGCTCAGCCGACTGCGGCCACGATCCCGCCTCTCCAAGGGCCTGGCCGCCGGCGGACTCACCGTCAGCGTCGCCGCCGGCGCCTTCGGCGGAGTCGCCGCCGCCTCCAACGACGCCCTCCCCGGCGACACCCTCTACGGCCTCAAGCGCGGCATGGAGGACCTCCGGCTCGACTTCGCCAGCGGCGACAGCGACCGGGGCCAGCTCTACCTCGACCAGGCCACCACCCGCCTCCACGAGGCCCGGGACCTGCTCGCCCGCCAGCCCGCCGACTCCCCCCTCGACCACGAGCGCCTCGGCGACATCCGCCGCGCCCTCTCCAACATGCGCGACGACGCCTCCGAGGGCCACCGCCTGCTGACCCGCGCCTACGAGAAGCACGGCTCCCTCGGCTCCCTCCAGTCACTCTCCAGCTTCTTCGAGGGCCAGAACGCCACCTGGCAGGAGGTCCGCCGCGCGCTCCCGCCCCAGCTCGGCGACGTCAAGGAGGAGGTCACCGACGTCCTCGACGCCATGCGCGAGGACATCGCCCCGCTCCGTTCCCTGCTGCCGCCCGAGCCCACGGAGAACGCCTCGACCGAACGCCACAACGCGTCCCTCCGCCCGCCGGCCGCCACCACCGACACCGACGCCGCCGAGCCCCACGCGACCACGGACGAACCGGCCGCCCCCGAGCCCGAGTTCGACCCGGCCAGCCCCGAGCCCTCCCGGGAAGGCCCGGGCCTGCTGGAGGGCACCGGCCTCCTCGACGGGGTCGCCCCCGAGACCGAGGGCCCCACCGGCGGCACCGCCGGCACCCCCGAGTCCGGCTCCGGCCAGGACCAGGCCGACATCACCATCCCCCCGCTCCTGGAGGACCTCATCCCCGAACTGGGGCTCGACGTCAGCCCCACCGAGGAAGGCCGCTGAGACCCAGGCCCCCACCAACCCCGTCAGAAGACGTCAGAAGAAGACCGAGCGGCGCCCCACCAGCAGCTTGTACAGCGTGTGCTGGATGGTCTCCCGCACCTGGTCCGTCAGTTGGAACATCAGCATCGGGTCCTCGGCGGCCTCCGGCGGCCGGTCGCCCGTCTCGATCGGCTCACCGAACTCGATCGTCCACTTCGTCGGCAACGGCACCGCGCCCAGCGGGCCCAACCAGGGGAACGTCGGGGTCAGCGGAAAGTACGGCAGGCCCAACAGCCGCGCCACCGTCCGCGCGTTCCCCACCATCGGATGGATCTCCTCGGCCCCGACGATCGAGCACGGCACGATCGGCACCCGCGCGCGCAGCGCCGTGGCGACGAAGCCGCCCCTCCCGAAGCGCTGCAACTTGTACCGCTCGGAGAAGGGCTTGCCTATGCCCTTGAACCCCTCGGGCATCACGCCCACCAACTCACCCCGCTCCAACAGCTCCTGCGCGTCCTCCGCACACGCCAGCGTGTGCCCGGCCTTGCGCGCCAGCTCGTTGACGACCGGCAGCTGGAAGACCAGGTCCGCCGCCAGCAGCCGCAGCCGCCGCCCCGCCGGATGCCGCTCCCGCACCGCGACCTGCGTCATCAGCCCGTCCCAGGGCAACGTCCCCGAGTGGTTCGCCACGATCAACGCGCCGCCCTCGGCCGGCACATGCTCGATCCCCCGCACATCCACCCGGAAGTACCGCTCGAACACCGGCCGCAGCAGCGGCATCAACACCTCGTCCGTCAGCTCCCGGTCGAAGCCGAAGTCGTCCACCTCGTACTCGCCGGCCAACCGCCGCCGCAGGAACGCCAACCCGCGCTCCAGCGCGGACTCCCCCGGCCCCGGCCCGCTCCCCTGGTCCACACCCTCGCCGGCCCCGCCGGCCGCCTCGGCGGACGATCGCCGGGAACGGCGCTCGCCCTCGTCGAACGGGATCACCTTGGCGTCAGCCACGGCGCACCACCTCCTCGAACCGCCCGACCACCCGGGACAGCCGCTCCGGAGCCAACGGCCCCCCGCCGTGCACCGCCGCGAAGTCCGCGAACGTCTCGGCCGTCGTGTGCGGCAACGGCCCGCCCATCGTCTCCCGCAGCAGCCGCGTCCGCGCCACCCGGCCGTCCAGCAGCGAACGGAACTGCTCGGCCGAGAGCCCCGAGATCCCCAACGCCCGCAACGCGGAACCCAGCCACGGCGTCAACGGCGACAGCACCGGCACCGTCGGCCGGCCCAACCGCCGCGCGGCCTGCGACAGCGTCAACACCCCGTCGCCCGCCACGTTGTACACGCCACCCCCCGGCCCCGGCTCCCGCACCGCCCAGGCCAACACCTCCAGGGCGTCGTCCTCGTGCACCAGCTGAAGGCGCGGATCGTAGCCGAAGACCGTCGGCAGCACCGGCAGCCGGAAGTACGCCGCCATCCGGGAGTCCGAGCCGGGGCCCAGCAGATGCGCGAAGCGCAGCACCGTCACCGCGACCTCGGGCCGCCGGCGGGCGAACCCGCGCACATAGCCCTCGACCTCCGCCACATCCCGGGCGAACCCCCCGCCGGCCGCCGCCCTGGGCGGGCTGTCCTCGCCGAAGAGCGCCGGCTCCCTGGCGGGGCTCCCGTAGACCTGGGTGCTCGACCGCACCACCAGCCGCCGCAGCCCGGGCACCTTCTGGCACGCGCCGAGCAGCTGCATCGTGCCCAGGACGTTGTTCTCCTTGACCGCCGACCGGCTCTCGCCCGGAACGGGCGGGGCGTCCCGCACGTCCAGGTGCACCACGGTCTCCACCGCGCGCTCCGCGAGCACCGCCACCAGCGTCGGCCGCCGCACATCCGTGCTCAGGAACTCGACCCCCGGCAGCCGCCGCAGCGGCGGGCGCCGGTCGACGGCGATCAGCCGCCCCACCCCGGGATCACGCCGCAACCGGGTCAGGAGCCGGGACCCCAGCGCGTCCCCGGCCCCCGTGACCAGCACCGTCCTGCCCATGGCCCCCTCCACATACGTCGGCCCTCCCGCCCGGGAGGGCGAGAGGGCCGGATCAGCAGCGCTCGCTCACTTCTTGTTGCGACGCTGCACACGCGTGCGCTTCAGCAACTTGCGGTGCTTCTTCTTCGCCATCCGCTTACGCCGCTTCTTGATAACAGAGCCCACGACTACCCTCGCTCACTTCGCTTACTCGGTGCGGGGCGTCCGAGCCCACACGACCTACATGGGCTCAGCCTACCGTTGACCGGGTGATGCGGGTTAATCGAGGGGTACGCGGGGACTCCGCCCGATGTCAGGCGCTCTCGACGCCGACAAAGGACTCCTGGAGGTACTCATGGACGGCTTGCTCGGGAACCCGGAAGGACCTTCCCACTCGGATCGCGGGCAGATGACCGGCGTGCACCAGGCGGTACACGGTCATCTTGGAGACTCGCATCACCGCGGCGACCTCCGCCACGGTCAGGAACTTGGCCTCGCTCAGAGACCTTTCAGCAGCAGCCATGTCACACCTGACCTTCCGCACATGTCGGACACCGGCTTCCCCTCCGGTGACTCCCTCTCGCATGTGCGCTCCTCCCCAGATTAGGGGCGGGTGATGCGAGTGGGGAAGAGGTGCCTCAACCGACCTTTTCCAGCGAGCCGTCCCTTACCACGACAGAGAACACCCTTTGTCACATAGTGCGTACGCAGGGCGTAGTCCCCGTCTCACGGCCCGGCCGCCCCGCAACGGGACGCATCCCGGGGAACGTTGACCGCCCCGGGCACCAACTCGCCCCACCGGCACGGCCGCCCCCGCGCCCCCGCCCCTGACCAGCGCCGAAGTCCCGGACCTCCAACGCTGACCGAACGGCCGGCCTCGTCAACTCACCGCGAACACATACCGCTTGAACGAGTGATAACGCGAACCCGAACCCGAACGCCACCGTCGCCCCGTTCCGGGACCGCCCCCGGCCGGCTCGTTCGACGAGCCGGGAGACGTAGCGGCAATCACATAGCTTTGTCGATAGATCCCCACCGCAACGAGCGCAGGGGGAACGGTCCTTCCCGACGGGTCACCGGCTCAACGGCCGTAGCGGAACACCCACAACGCCCCTGCTCGGAGGGGGGCAGAGGCGGTCAGGCCAGCAGACCATGGTGCGGGTAGACCGCCCGGCGCGTCGCGAGGATCGCCTGGTCCACCCGGTCCGCCGGATCATATCCGCTGGCCCAGTCCACCCAACGCGGGGCCCTCCCGTCGGTCATCCGACGCGGCCCGTCGCCCTGGGTCAACGCGAAGACCCGCCGGCGCCACTCCTCCGGCACCGGGGTCTCCGGCGGCACCGGCGCGTGTGCGGCGATCCCCACCAGATGGCTCCAGATCCGGGGAACGACGTCCACCACCGCATAGCCGCCACCACCCAACGCCAACCACCGCCCCTCGGCGTGCTCGTGGGCCCAGGCGTGCGCGGCCTCCGCGCCCAGCCGCTGAGCGTCCAGGCTGAGCGTCAGATGGGCGAGCGGGTCCTCGAAGTGGGTGTCGGCCCCGTGTTGCGAGACCAGCACCTGCGGCCCGAAGGCCGCCAGCAGCTCGGGCACCACCGCGTGCAGCGCGCGCAGCCACGCCTCGTCCGAACTTCCCGCCGGCAGCGCCAGGTTGACGGCACTGCCCTGGGCGCCCTCGCCGCCCGTCTCCTCCGGCCATCCGGTGCCGGGGAAGAGAGTGCGCGGGTGTTCGTGGAGCGAGATGGTCAACACCCGGGGGTCGGACCAGAACACGCTCTGCACCCCGTCGCCGTGGTGCACGTCCAGGTCCAGATAGGCGACGCGTTCGGCGCCGAGTTCCAGCAGCCGGGCGATGGCGAGCGCGGGATCGTTGTACACGCAGAAGCCCGAGGCGGCGGCCGGCATGGCGTGGTGCAGCCCGCCGGCGAAGTTCACGGCGTGCGCCGCGTCCCCGCGCCAGATGTCCTCGGCGCCGGCCACGGACTGCCCGGCGATCAACGCGGACGCCTCGTGCATCCCGGCGAACGCCGGGTTGTCCATGCTGTCGAGACCGAACCCGCCTTCTCGGACGGCCGGTTGACGCGAGGCCCGTCGCACGGCCTCGACATAGTCGGGCTCGTGGACCAGGCCCAACGTCTCCTTGTCGAGGGCGGGCGCGCCGCGCACGGCGAGCCTGCGGTCGAGCCCCAACGCCTCGACGAGCGCCATGGTCAGGGTCAGCCGCACCGGGTCCATGGGGTGACCCGAGCCGAAGTCGTACCGGGTGACTCCCTCGTCCCACAGCAGGCGCGCTTCTCCGCTCATGGCCTCACCGTAACGCAGAAATGGTTGATGGGGACTACCAAGACTCTCGTCTCGATAATCCCCATCAACCATCTTCAATAACTGTCCGGCGGTGTCCTACTCTCCCACACGGTCCCCCATGCAGTACCATCGGCGCTGGAAAGCTTAGCTTCCGGGTTCGGAATGTAACCGGGCGTTTCCTTCCCGCCATGACCACCGGAACCCAAAACAGGGCACCCGA
>NZ_RFFJ01000136.1 GCF_003696235.1 Streptomyces triticirhizae | reverse complement strand
CCCGGCAGGCGGCCTCGGCGGCGGCCGGCGAGCCGGCCCAGCCGGCCAGCGCGGCGCGCAGCGTCTTGCGGCGCTGCGCGAAGGCCGCGTCGACCACGGCGAAGACCTCGGCCCTGCTGGCGGTGGTGGCCGGCGGCTCGCGCCGGGTCAGCGCGACCAGCCCCGAGTCGACCCGGGGCGCCGGCCAGAACACGGTCCGGCCGATGGCGCCGGCCCGGCGGGCCTCGGCGTACCAGGCGGTCTTCACCGACGGCACCCCGTACACCTTCGACCCGGGCGGCGCGGTCAGCCGGTCGGCGACCTCGGACTGCACCATCACCAGTCCGCGCGCGAGGCTGGGGAAGGTGGCCAACAGGTGCAGCAGCACGGGAACGGCCACGTTGTAGGGGAGGTTGGCGACCAGCGCGTCCGGCGGCGGTCCCGGCAGCTCGGCGACGGTCAGCGCGTCGGCGTGCACCAGAGCGAACCGGTCGGCGCGCTCCGGGAGGCGCGCGCTCACGGTGGCGGGCAGCGCGGCGGCCAGCGTTTCGTCGATCTCGACGGCCACCACCCGGTCGACCACCGACAGCAGCGCCAGCGTCAGCGAGCCGAGCCCAGGGCCGACCTCCAGCACCACGTCGTCGGCGCCGACCTCGGCGGCCCGCACGATCCGGCGCACGGTGTTGGCGTCGATCACGAAGTTCTGCCCGCGCTGCTTGCTGGGGCGCACGCCCAGCGCGCTGGCCAGCTCGCGCACCTCGGAGGGGCCGAGCAGCGCCGTGGGCTCCGCGCTCACCCGAAGACCCGCTCGGTGTTGGCGGCGACATGGCGGCCGAGTTCGGCCTCGTCCATCCCCTTGACCTCGGCCATGGCGCGCAGCGTGACCGGGATCAGATAGGGCGCGTTGGGCCGGCCACGGAACGGCGCCGGGGTGAGGAACGGGGCGTCCGTCTCGACCAGCAGCAGCTCCGGCGGCGCCACCGCGAGGGCGTCGCGCAGCGGCTGGGCGCTGGCGAAGGTGACGTTGCCGGCGAACGACATGAAGTACCCCTCGGCGGCGCAGGTCTCGGCCATCGCCGCGTCGCCCGAGTAGCAGTGGAAGACGGTGCGCCTCGGCGCGCCCTCCTCCTTGAGGATGGCCAGCACGTCGGCGTGCGCGTCCCGGTCGTGGATCACCAGCGCCTTGTCCAGCTCCTTGGCCAGCCGCAGATGGGCGCGGAACGAGCGCCGCTGCGCGGCGACGCCCTCCGGCCCGGTGCGGTAGTAGTCGAGCCCGGTCTCGCCGATCGCCCTGACCTGCGGTTCCCGCGCCAGCTCGGCGATCTCGGCCAGCGCGGCGTCCAGCGCGCCGGCGCCCTCCTCCGCCTCGATGCGGGGGGCCTCGTTGGGGTGCAGCGCGACGGCCGCCCAGATCGCCTCGGGGTGTTCGGCGGCGACCTTGACCGCCCAGTGGGCGCGGGCCACGTCGCAGCCGATCTGCACCAGCCGGGGCACCCCGACGGCGGCGGCCTTGGCCAGCGCCTCCTCGACCGTGCCCTGCTGCATGTCGAGATGGGTGTGGGCGTCGGCGACGGGCACGGCCAGCGGCTCGGGAAGGGGCGGCGGCACGTGCTCGTTGGCCTTCGCCTTGGCGGACTTGGGCATGGCCCGATCCTACGGCGGGTTCGGGGGGCCGCCGGCCGGGTCTCCCGGTGGGCCCTCCTCCGGCCCGCCGGAGAGGTCACCCCAGCGGGGGCTCCTCCTCAGGACCGTCGGGCGGGAGGACGGCGGCGACCGTTCCGGCCTTCAGCACACGCACCCGGTGACCGCCGCAGTTGGGGCAGGAGGGCTGGGTGAGCGGGGAGGGCACGAGGCGCCCGTCCACGAGGTAGCGGACCGTGGGCTGGCCACCGACGTCGGTGACGTGCTCGATCTCGAACTCCTGCTCCCAGCCGAAGCCGCAGCTGAGGCAGGCGAAGGCGTAGGACTCGTGGGTGTGGGCGCGGTCGTCGGCCGCCATGGGAGCCCCCTTAGCGCCGGGCTTGAGTCGCGGCTCGCTTCGCGACCGGTGTCGCGGAGGGCCCACGACAAGGCCACATAACGGACAGAACCACCCTAACCCCTTGGTTTCGCCGCCACCACCGCGTCGAAGACCGCCCGCTTGGGCAGCCCGGCCTCCCGGGCCACCTCGGCGATCGCCTCCTTGCGCCGCTGCCCCGCCGCCTCCCTGGCCGCCACCCGCGCGACCAGCTCCGCCGGCTCGGCCGCCGTCCCCGCCGGCTCGGCGCCCGCGACCACCACGGTGATCTCGCCCCGCACCCCCGGCTCGGCCCAGCCCGCCAACTCGCCCAGCGGGCCGCGCCGCACCTCCTCGTAGGTCTTGGTCAGCTCCCGGCAGACCGCCGCCCGGCGCTCCGCGCCGAACGCCTCGGCCATCGCGGCGAGGGAGGCGGCCAGCCGGTGCGGCGACTCGAAGAAGACCAGCGTGCGGCGCTCGTCCGCCAGCTCCCGCAGCCGGGCCGCCCGTTCCCCCGGCTTGCGCGGCGGAAAGCCCTCGAAGCAGAACCGGTCGACGGGCAGCCCCGAGACCGCCAGCGCCGTCAGCACGGCCGAGGGCCCCGGCACCGCCGTCACCCGCACCCCGCGCGCCACGGCGGCGGCCACCAGCCGGTACCCGGGGTCGGAGACCGACGGCATCCCGGCGTCGGTGACCAGCAACACCCGTGCGCCGCCGACCAGTTCTTCGGTCAGCTCGGGGGTGCGGGCCGCCTCGTTGCCCTCGAAGTAGGAGACCACCCGGCCGCCGACGGTCACCCCCAGCGTCGCGGCCAGCCGCCGCAGCCTGCGGGTGTCCTCCGCCGCCACCACGTCGGCCTCGGCCAGCTCGGCCGCCAGTCGCGGCGAGGCGTCCGCCGCCTCGCCGATCGGGGTGCCAGCCAGCACCAGAACGCCCTCACCCGTGCCCGTCACAGCCCCATCCTCACCCATCCGCCGGGGCTCGCCGGCCACCGGATGCCAAGATGGCCCGTGATGAGCAGCCAGACCGTGACCGACGCACCGCCGGAGCAGCCGAGGCAGCCCGAGGGCTGGGCCACGCGGCTGCGTGCCTTCGGCTACCTGCCCCGACGGGCCGGCGACCTGCGGGAACGCCTGGTGCCCGGCCATCCGGAGCCGGGCAGCTGGATGTGGCGCTACCTCGGCTTCTCGACCTCGGCCGCCGGCCGGCTGGCGCGGGCCACCGCCTGGGGCGGCCCGCTGCTGGTGGCCCTGCTCGCCGGGGTGCTGCGCTTCGTGAACCTCGGCTCGCCGAACGCCGTGATATTCGACGAGACGTACTACGCCAAGGACGCCTGGTCGCTGCTGAGGCTCGGCTACGAGACGGACTGGCCGGAGAAGGCCAACGAGCAGATCATCGACGGCGTGACGCCGCTCGGCGACACCGCCGCCTATGTGGTGCACCCGCCGGCCGGGAAGTGGGTCATCGCGCTGGGCGAGTGGTTCTTCGGCCTGACGCCCTTCGGCTGGCGGTTCATGGTCGCGCTGCTCGGCACGCTCTCGGTGCTGATGGTCTGCCGCATCGGGCGACGCCTCTTCCGCTCCACCGCGCTGGGCTGCCTGGCCGGGCTGCTGCTGGCCGTGGACGGGCTGCACTTCGTGATGAGCCGCACCGCGCTGCTCGATCTGGTGCTGATGTTCTGGCTGTTGGCGGCCTTCGGCTGCCTGCTGATCGACCGCGACGCGGCCCGCTCCCGGCTCGCCGCCGCGCTGCCCACCGGCCCCGACGGGCTGCTCCGCTCCGACCCCTCGGTGGCCGAACGGCTCGGCCTCGGCCTGCGTCCCTGGCGGCTGGCCGCCGGGCTCTGCCTCGGCCTCGCCTGCGCCACCAAGTGGAACGGGCTCTATGTCCTCGCCGCCTTCGGCCTGATGGCGGTGCTCTGGGACGCGGGCGCGCGCCGCTCCGCCGGCGCGCGCGCCCCCTACCGCACGGTGCTGCGGCGGGACGCGCTCCCCGCGTTCTCCTCCCTGGTGCCGGTGGCCCTGGTCACCTATCTCGCCTCCTGGGCCGGCTGGTTCGCCACCTCCGGCGGCTACTACCGGAACTGGCACAACGAGGCCGGCGCCGACAGCTCCTTCTCCTGGGTGCCGGGGCCGCTGCGCAGCCTGTGGCACTACACCTTCGAGGTCTACGACTTCCATGTGGCGCTGACCTCAAGCCACCCCTACGAGTCCAACCCGTTCAGCTGGCTGGTCGCCGCCCGCCCCGTGACCTACTACTACGTCTCGGCCGACCCGGACCAGCCGCTGTCCCCGAGCAACCCGAACTCCCCGGTCTGCGGCTACGCCAGCGGCTGCGTCCGCGAAGTGCTCGCCCTGGGCACGCCGTTGCTGTGGTGGACGGCCTGCGTGGCGCTGGCGTACGCGCTCTGGCGCTGGCTCTTCCGCCGCGACTGGCGCGCGGGCGCGATCCTGTGCGCGGTGGGCGCCGGCTACCTGCCGTGGCTGCTGTACCAGGAACGCACCATCTTCTACTTCTACGCGGTGGTGCTGACCCCGTTCCTGTGCCTGGCGGTCGCCTTCCTGGTCGGCGCCCTCCTCGGCCCCCCGGGCAGCTCGGAACGACGGCGGGTCATCGGCATCGTGACGGTCGGCGTGCTGGTGCTGCTGATCGTCTGGAACTTCATCTACTTCTACCCGATCTACACCGGCGAGGAGATCTCCCGCGAGGGCTGGCGGGCCCGGATGTGGCTGCCGACCTGGATATAGCCGGAAAACGTGACGCCGAGACGGCGGTCACCCCCAGCCGTCGTCGGTCGCTCGGGAGGGCAAGGGATGCGCGCGCCACGGCACTTCCACGCGTACGTCTTTCTGAACCGTGCCGAGAATGTCCGGGCCATCGGGACTCGGGGTTCACGCTCCACGCGTCCACGCACGTGATGCCCGGCAGCGAGCGGCGGATGCGGAAGGCGATCAGCTCCGCACTTTGCGTTCGCTAGCCTGTTCGCCGGGTTGCATCTCGATGCATAAAGGTTCATTCACTGAGCACCCGTCAGCTATGAGCATAGACTTGCGCAAATGAAGGTGCGCAAGGCATTGTTGGCTTCAAGAACTGTGTATCCACCGAGTTCCACGCCAGGAATCCGCGCCTTCGGCTTCCAATTGCCAGTAGGACCTCCCCCATGTCGCTGAGGTCCATCTACTGGCCGCGCGAGCTGGTACGTCGCCGCCTCTGGCCCGAATACGCGACTCCCCCTCTCAATTGCGCTGAGAGGGGGAGTCGTTACTTTCAGCAGCGGCTACGCAAGATCGCCAGCAGGACCAGGAACGTCCAGTACGCCGCCCGAGTCAGCTCGGGTCGGCGCCGGCGCCTCCACTCCCGCAACGTCCGCCACAACCGCCGCCACCTGTGCGTCATCTGAACTCCCTGGGAGTTCGGGGGCTCCACCCAACGCGGGGCCCGGACGTCCAGGACCCCGGTTCTCGCCGGGCCCCAGCCTGACGCACCGTCAGGTAGCCTATCCGGCTCCCAACCCCTGGTCCAAGCCGAGCAGGCCCGCGCCCGGCCCCCGCCCCGTTCGCTCAGCCCAGCGCCGTAGCCCGTTCCGCCTCAGGAGCGGCTACCGACCTGGACACAGCCGGAAAACGTTCCCACCGCCGTTCCGGCGGCAGAACTGTTGCGCCCGGGGGGAGTTACGGATGCAATGTGCACGACAGCCACCCCCCCTCTCGAAGTGAGGACGCGACCATGATGCGGTCACGGCTCATTCCCGCCTCGTCCGTGGCCGCCCTGGCCCTGGTCGCCGCCGGGGTCGGCGCGACGCCCGCCGCGGCCCAGGACGGCGCGACCGTCAGCGCCGACTGGGACGGGCGCGCCCCGTCCATCGTGTACGAGGGCGGCCCCGAGGCCAACCACCTCTCCGTCTTCTCCATGGACACCGGTGACGAGGTGCGGCGCGTCGGCTTCACCGACGTGGTGCCGATCGAGGCCGGCGAGCACTGCACGCACCCCGAGCCGGACAACGAGACGTTCGTCGCCTGCGAGTTGCCCGTCGGCGGCGACCGCGAGGACGACATCCGTGTCCTGCTCGGCGACGGCGACGACTACGTCATGACCAGCGAGGCCGCCGTCACCCTGGTGCGGGGCGGCGCGGGCGACGACGAGTTGCACGCCCACACCGCCGAGGTGGTCAAGGGCGACGACGGCGACGACATGCTGATGGGCCACGGCGCCCTCTTCGGCGGCAAGGGCGACGACCACCTGATGGGCCAGCCCATCGACGAGGTGTTCCACGGCGGTCCAGGCAACGACCACATCGAGGCGTGGGGCGGCGACGACATCGTCTACGGCGGCTCGGGCGACGACCACATCTCCGGCGGCGAGGGCGACGACATCCTGATCGGCGGCCCCGGCGACGACATGATCAGCGGCGACGAGGGCCGCGACCTCATCATCGGCTGGCCGGGCAACGACCACATCGAGCAGTGACGCACGGAACCACCCCGCACCCGCCCACCGGCCGCACCCGGTGGGCGGGCCGCTTCAGGACACGGGCAGGACACGTCCTCGCATAGGCGCGGTCTCACCGGCCTCCGGGGGTCACCGCTACGGCGGGTAGCCGGTAGGCTGCGATCAGCGGGTGGAACGGCGACATCCGCGCTGGTGGCACGGCGTGTTCGCGCTGTCTTGACCCGGGCGTCACGGCGCGCGAGGGGGCAGGTTCGGGATGGATCAGAAGCAGCGGCTCGCATTGCTCGGCGGGGTCTGCGTCGCGGTGGCGGCGCTCGCCGGCTTCGGGGCGTACGGGGTGCTCAACGACGGGGACGGCGGCGGAAGTTCGGGCTCGTCCGCCGGCCGGGACGACGACGGGCCTGAGCAGACGCCCGCCGGTCCGCCCACCGAGGAGGAGGCCACCGCGACGGCCGGCGCCTTCCTCGACGCCTGGGCCGCCGGCGACACCGAGGCCGCCGCCGGGCTGACCGACGAACCCGAGGCGGCGCGGGCCGCGTTGGCCGCGCTGACGGAGAACGACGCGGTCACCGCGCTGGCCGTCGAGGCGGGCGCGGCGGACGGCACCGAGGTGCCGTTCCAGGTCACCGCCGAGGTCAGCCACGCCGAGCAGGCCCAGGAGCTGGCCTACGCCTCGGAGTTGGCCGTGGTGCGCGACGAGGACAGCGGCGAGGTCGTCGTCGACTGGGCGCCGGCGGTGCTGCACCCCCGGCTGGCCGAGGGGCAGACCCTCCAGGTGGGCCCGCAGGGCGAGTTGCCGCCGATCGAGGTGTTGGCCGACGACGGCACCGAGTTGACCGCCGAGGAGTTCCCCGGCCTGGTGCCGGTCATCGACGAGCTGCGCGAGCGGTACGCGGAGGCCGCCGGCGGGGACGCCGGCAGCGCCGTGGTGATCGCCGACGCCGAAGGCGAGCCGGTCGAGACGCTGTGGGAGCTGGCCGAGCCGGTCGCCGGGCAGGTGCCGACCACCCTGGACCCCGACCTCCAGCGCGCCGCCGAGGCCGCCGTCGCCGACACCGGTCAGGGCGCCGTGGTCGCGATCCAGCCGAGCACCGGGGCGATCCGCGCGGTCGCCAACGCAGATCCCGAAGGCCCCGACATAGCGCTGGAGGGCAGCTACGCCCCCGGCTCCACGTTCAAGATCGTGACGGCCTCGCTGCTGCTGGAGCGCGGGCTGGCCGACCCGGGCGGCGCGCACCCGTGCCCCAAGTACTTCGAGCACGGCGGCTGGGAGTTCCAGAACCTCGACGAGTTCGAGATCGAGGACGGCACCTTCGCCGACAGCTTCGCCGCCTCCTGCAACACGGCCTTCATCAGCCAGGCGCCCGAGTTGGATGACGACGAACTGGGCGCGCACGCCAGGGACTACTTCGGCCTCGGCCTGGAGTGGCAGGTCGGCGCGGCCTCGATGGACGGCCGGGTGCCGGTGGAGTCGCAGGCGCAGATGGCGGCTCAGCTGATCGGGCAGGGCGCGGTGCGGATGAACCCGCTGACCATGGCGTCCGTCTCGGCCACCGTGAAGAACGGCTCGTTCCTCCAGCCGTACCTGGTGCCCACGGACTTCGCCGAGCGCCAACTGGCCACCACCGACGGTCCTCTGCCCAACGCCGACCAGCTGCGTTCGCTGATGAACCGGACGGCGACCGCCGGCACGGCGGCCGAGGCGATGGCCGGCATCGGCGGCGACATCGGTGCCAAGACCGGCTCGGCCGAGGTGGACGGGCAGGAGAAGCCCAACGCCTGGTTCACCGCCTACCGGAACGACCTGGCGGCCGCCGCCGTGGTGCCGGACTCGGGCCACGGGGGCGAGTTCGCCGGCCCGGTGGTGGCCGAGGTGCTGCGCGCCGCGCCCTGAGCCGGGCGGCGCCGGGCTCGACGCCCCCTGAGGATGGAGTGTCAGTGGGTCCTCGTAGGCTGGTCGCGCGGCCAGCGTTGAACCAGTGGCGAGCCAGGGGAGGGTGCCTTGCGGGTGATCATGTGCGGGAGATAGCGGTCTTCAGCGGGAGCGCGCACCCGGAGTTGGCCCGGGAGGTGTGCGCGCGGCTCGGCGTTCCCCTGCTGCCGACGAGGGTGTCGCGGTTCGCCAACGACTGCCTTGAGGTGCAGCTGGCGGCCAACTGCCGGGAGCGGGACGTCTTCCTGATCCAGCCGCTGGTCAGGCCCGTCCAGGAGAACCTGGTCGAGCTGCTGCTGATGCTGGACGCCGCACGGGGCGCATCGGCGGCGCGCACCACGGTGGTGCTGCCGCACTACGCCTACGCCCGTTCGGACAAGAAGGACGCGCCCCGGATCTCCATCGGCGGCCGGCTGATCGCCGACCTGATGGTGACGGCGGGAGCCAGCAGGGTGCTGGCGCTGACCCTGCACTCGCCGCAGGTGCACGGCTTCTTCAGCGTGCCCGTCGACCATCTGCACGCGCTGCGCGAGCTGGCCGCGCACTTTCGCGGCCAGGACCTGAGCAACGCGGTGGTGGTCTCGCCCGACCTGGGGAACGCCAAGGAGGCGGCGGCGTTCGCGCGGCTGCTGGGCGTGCCGGTGGCCGCCGGCGCCAAGCAGCGGTTCAGCGACGACCGGGTCACCATCAGCTCGGTGATCGGCGAGGTCGCCGGGCGCGATGTGATCGTGCTGGACGACGAGATCGCCAAGGGCAGCACGGTGGTGGAACTGCTGGGCAAGCTCCGGGAGTTGAAGGCCGGCAGCGTTCGGGTGGCGTGCACCCACGGGCTGTTCTCGCAGGGCGCGCTGGGGCGGCTGTCCGCCGAGCCGGACGTGCTGGAGATCGTCTGCACCAACACCGTGCCGATACCGGAGGGCGAGCGCACCGACAAGCTCCGGGTGCTCTCCATCGCGCCAGCGCTGGCCGAGGCGATGCGCCGCATCCACAACGGCGAGTCGGTGAGCGCGCTCTTCGACCGGTAACGGCCCTCGGCCGCGTGGCGGGCGCGTCAGGGGCAGACGGTGATCTGGGTCGGCTGGCTGATGGTCAGCGCGCGGTCGACCTGGTCGGTCCAGTCGTGGGTGACGCCGGTGGCGGCGACGCTCAGCCCGTTGATGCCGGTGTTGTTCCAGGTGTGCGCGAACGCGCTGCGCGCGGTGAGGTCGGTGCAGGCGCCGGTCTCGAAGACCAGGGCGAGGCTGCCGGTGGCGACGTTGATGTCGTTGGCGTTCCGCTCCGGGCGGATCAGGAAGCCCACGCCGTTGGCGTTCACATCGGCGGCGTCCTCCCGGCTGACGTTGGGGAACGCGTCCGTGGCTCCGGCGTGGTGGACGACCTGGAGCACCGGGCTGACCTGGGCGCTGAACCACGTGGACACGGCCTGGTTGCCGGTCATCGGATAGCCGGGGATGGTGTTCCAGCGCCACTCGGTGAACGCGACCCATCGGTCGCGGCCGTTCACCTCGCCGATGGTGTAGATCTCGGGGGCCGAGACCACCAGCCCGTCGGCGGGCGGGATCTCCGTGCCGGCACCCGGCCCGCCGGCCGGGGTGAGGCAGGCGACCTCGGCGAGCCGCCGGTCGATCTCCGGCTCCTGGACGCCGTCCGCCCGCCACTCCTCGATCATGGACAGCAGTCGCTGGGTGCCCTGCCGGGTGTCCGTCGCCACCTCGGGCACGCACTCGGCGGTCGCCTGCCGGGCGGCGGCGCCGGGCGCCGTCGCCAGAGAGAGCGTCAGCACCGCCAGCACGACGCTCGCCAACCACGGCAACAACGCCAACGAGCCCGGTCGCCGGGTCGAGTTCGATCGCACCGTCGCCTCCCGATTTATCGATATGGCCACTTTGTGCAAGGCGTCGCATCCTAGTCGACGTCAGGCCACCGGGAAAGAATCACGGGCGAAACCGGGCCAGTTGGGGCGCCACGCCGCCGCGTCACCCGTTTCGGGCGGAACGGGAAGGGGCCCGGCGCGGGGACGGTGTCCCCGCGCCGGGCCCCTTCAGGACACCCGGTCGCGGCTCGAAAGCCGGGTCACACAACGGCCGTTGCCGGCCGCCTCACTCAGCTGACCCCGGCGGGCTCGCGCTCCTTGCTCAGGGTGGCGCGTCCCTTGCCGTTGGCCTCCAGATAGCGCTCCAGCGACTCTCCCTCCACGTCCACGTTGGGCAGCACCCGGTCGAGCCAGCGCGGCAGCCACCAGGCGCGGTCGCCGACCAGGCCCAGCACGGCGGGCACGATCGTCATCCGGACCACGAAGGCGTCCAGCAGCACGGCGGCCGCCAGGCCGAGGCCCATCATCTTGATCATGGCGTCCTCGCCCGTGATGGCGAAGCCGGCGAACACGCTGATCATGATGGCCGCAGCGGCGGTGACCACCCGGGCGTTGAGGTTGAACCCGGTGACCACGGCCTGGCGCGCGTCCTCGCCGTGGACATGGGCCTCCCGCATCCGGGTGACCAGGAACACCTCGTAGTCCATGGCCAGGCCGAAGATCACACCCACCATGAAGATCGGCATCATGCTCATGATCGGACCGGTCTCCTCGACCCCGACCAGCTCGGCCGCCCAACCCCACTGGAAGACCGCGACCACGGCGCCCAGCGCGGCCAGCACCGAGAGCAGGAAGCCGAGGGCCGCCTTGAGCGGCACCAGCAGCGAGCGGAACACCAGCACCAGCAGGACGAACGCCAGGCCGACCACCAGGGTCAGATAGGGCACCAGCGCGTCCGACATCACGTTGGAGAAGTCGATGTTGGCGGCGGTGGCGCCGGAGACCAGCACGTTGGCGCCGGTCTCGGCCTCGATCTCGGGCGCGATGTCGTCCCTGATGTGCTCCACCAGCACGGTGGTGTCGTGGTCCGAAGGACCGGTGCTCGGGAACGCCATGACCGTGGCCACGGTGCCCTCCGGGCTGACGCTCGGCGGCGCGGTGGCGACGATCTCGTCCATCCCGGCGAGCCGCTCGGAGACCTGCCCGGCCACCTGCTCGGCGTCGGCACCGCCGGTGCCGTCTATGACCATCATCAGCGGCCCGTTGAAGCCGGGGCCGAAGCCCTCGCTCAGCAGGTCGTAGGACTTGCGCAGCGTGGTGTCCTCGGGCTGGGTGCCGTTGTCCGGCAGGCCCTGCTCCATGCTGGCCACCGGAAGGGCCAGCACGCCCAGGCCCACCACGGCGGCGGCGAGCACCAGCCCGGGGCGCCGCAGCACGGCGCGGGCCCAGCGGGTGCCGCCGTTCTCCCGGCCCGGCTTGGTCAGCGAGACGGGAACGCCGGTCTCCGGGTTCTGCTTGCGCAGCCGGCGGCCGAAGATCCGCTTGCCGACGATGCCCAGCGCCGCCGGCACCAGGGTCAGCGCCAGGATCACCGCGACGGCCACCGCGCCGGCGGCGGCGGCGCCCATCTTGGTGAGCAGCGGGACGTTGACGATGGCCAGGCCGGCCAGCGCGATGATCACCGTCAGGCCGGCGAAGACCACGGCGGAGCCGGCGGTGCCCACGGCACGCCCGGCCGCCTCCTCGCGGCTGTGGCCCTCCACCAGCTCGGCTCGGTAGCGGGAGGCGATGAACAGGGCGTAGTCAATGCCGACCGCCAGGCCGATCATCATGGCCAGGATGCCGGTGGTCTCCGACAGGCCGAGCGTGCTGCTCAGCGCGCCGATGCCGGACATCGCGACGCCCACGCCGATCAGCGCGGTCAGCAGCGGCAGCCCGGCGGCGACCAGCGAGCCGAAGGTGATGACGAGCACGATGGCGGCCACGACGATGCCGATGACCTCGCCGCCGCCCATCTCCATCTCGCCCATGGCGACCTCGCCGTCGGCCTCGACGGTGAGCCCGGCGTCGCGGCCGGTCTCCAGGGCGTCCATCAGCTGCTCGTGCATCTCGGGCGTGATGTCCGACCAGGTGCCGTCGTAGGACACGCTCAGATAGGCGGTGTCCTCGGTCTGGTTGACCGTGCCGGCCTCGAAGGGGTCGGTGACGGACTCGACCAGGTCGCCCTGCTCAAGCTGGGCGCGCACCTCGTCGATGGCCGCCCGGTACTCCTGGCTCTCCGCCAGGGACTGCTGGTCCGGCGCCTGGAAGACGACGCGGGACTCCATGTTCTCCGCGTTGGCCTGGGGGAACTCCCGCTCCATGACGTCGAAGGCCTCCTGGGCCTCCGTGCCGGGCAGGGCGAAGTCGTCGTCCGGCGGGTCCCCCGCCGAGGCGGCCGCGCCACCGATGCCGAAGAGGAGCGCAAGCCACAGCAGCGCCACCCACCAGCGGCGCCGGAAGCACAGGCGTCCGAGTTTGTACAAGAACGTAGCCACAGGGCAGGTTCTCCTGTCCGGGTGTCGTGGGTCGAATAGCAGATGAGTCAGCTCATGTCACGAGACGCCGCACAGGCTCTGGGGGATGAGTCCACGGGTCGCTTGTGATGCGAATCACTTTGCGTACCGCTTTGTGACTTGCCGCTGCTTTCCGTGACGCGAAGCATGGAACCGTGAGCGACGAACCGAACTCATCTGACGCACCGCCGCACCCGGGACCGGAGACCACGGCTCCGAGTCCCGACGGGTATCTGAGATTCCCGCATCTCCACGGTGACCTGTTGTGCTTTGTCGCCGAAGACGATCTGTGGCTGGCTCCGTTGCCGGCCGCAGGCCCAGGCCACACGGCGAAGGACCGGGCCTGGCGACTCACCGTCGATCGTACCCGGGTCGGCCCGCCACGCTTCTCGCCTGACGGCCGCCACATCGCCTTCACCAGCTGGCGCACGCTCGACCCCGAGATCCACCTCGCCCCGGTGGACGGGGGGCCGGTCCGGCAGTTGACCCACTGGGCCTCCTACGACACGAGGGTGCGCGGCTGGACGCCGCCGGACGCCTCGGGCGAGAGCAGGGTCCTGGCCATCGGCTCCCACGAGCAGCCGTTCTCCCACTTCGCCCGCGCCTACACCGTGCCGACGGCCGGCGGCCCCGGCGAGCAGCTGCCCTGGGGGCCCGTCTCGGACATCGCCGTCAGGGGCCTCGGCGCGGAACGTCGCACGCTGCTGCTGACCGGCTCCGCCTCCCACGACCCGGCGGACTGGAAGCGCTACCGGGGCGGCGGGATGGGTCGGCTCTGGCTCCACGGGGAACGGCTACTGGCCGATCTTGGCGGGCAGTTGAACAGTCCGATGTTTGTCGGTGACCGGATCGCGTTTCTCTCCGACCACGAGGGGGTGGGCAACCTCTACTCCTGCCGCCCCGACGGCAGCCAGCTGTGGCGGCACACCGACCACGACGCGTTCTACGCCCGCCACGCCTCGACGGACGGCCACCGGGTGGTCTACCAGTGCGCCGGGGAACTGTGGCTGCTCGACGACCTGGGCCCCGGCTCCGTGCCACGCCGCCTCCCGCTGCGGCTGGGCGGGCCGCGCACGGGCCGCCGCCCGTACCAGGTCCACACCGCCGCCCATGTGGACGCGCTCACGGTGGACACCACGGGGCGGGCGAGCGCGATCTGTGTGCGGGGCGGCCTGTACTGGCTCACCCACCGGGACGGCCCGGCCCGCGCACTGGCGGAGGCGGCGGGGGTGCGGGTGCGGCTGCCCGAGATCCTGGGCGACTCGGGGCGCATCGCGTACATCACGGACGCGGAGGGCGAGGACGCCATAGAGATCGCGCACCTGCCCCGGGTCAGCGGCGGCCGCGAACCGGTCCGGCTGGCCACCGGCCCGCTGGGCCGCGTCCGCGAGCTGATCGCGACCCCCGACGGAACGGCGGTGGCCGTCGCCACCCACGACGGCCGCCTCCTGCTGGTCCGCCTCCCGGACGACGGCGCTGCCTCCGGCGGTGAGGGGAACGCCCACGGCGGGGAAGCGGCTGAGACCGCCGGCGAAGCGGGCCCCGCCGGGAACGCCTCCGGCGGTGAGGGGAACGCCCACGGCGAGGAAGGTGCCGGGACCACCGGCGAGGCAGGCGCCGCGGGCGGCTCCGCCGGGGGTTCCTCCGACGGTGACGCCTCCGGCGGGAACGCGGGCGCCTCGTCCGGCTCCGCCGGAGGCGTTCGCACCGCGTCCGGTCAGGCCGCTGAGGCCGCTGAGGCCAAGGAGGAGGCTGACGCGCGGGAGGAGACCGTCGCGGAGAAGCCGGTCGACGGGCCCGCAGGGCCCGGCACCTCCGAGACCGACAGCCCCGCAGACGCCGACGGCGAGAACGCCGACGCGGCCGCCGGCGCGTCCGGCGCCGCCGAACGCGTCGCCGGCGACGACCCCGGGGACACCGATGCGGCGGCCCAGGCCGCCGCCCTGCTCCCCCGGGTCACCGAGGTCGCCCGGTCGGTCAACGGCCCCGTCCGCGACCTCGCGTTCTCGCCCGACTCCCGCTGGCTGGCCTGGGCGCACCCCGGGATCGGCCGGTCGTTGAGTCAGATCCGGATCGCGGAGCTGAGCGGTGAGACGCCAACCGTCCTGGAGGTCACCGACGGCAGGTTCGAGGACGAGGAGCCGGTGTTCACCTCCGACGGGCGGTTTCTCGCGTTCCTCTCCTGGCGCGGCTTCGACCCGGTCTATGACGTGCACACCGGCGGCCTCTCGTTCCCCCTGGGTTGTCGCCCCTATCTCGTGCCGCTGTCCTCCGCGACCAGGTCGCCGTTCGCGATCACCCCGGAGGGGCGGCCGGCGGCCGGCGGGCTGGACCCGGACGAGGCCGGCGGGGACGGCGACACGGAGGCCGAGGGTCGGGTCACCGTGGAGGCCGAGGGGCTGGGCAGCCGGGTCACGCCGTTCCCCGTCGCGGCCTCGAAGTACTCCTCGCTGTATCCGGTGAGCGGCGGCGGGTTGGTGTGGCTGCGGTGGCCGATCTCGGGGGCGCTCGGGGAGACGTTCCTCAACCCGGACGACACCTCGGGCAAGCCCACGCTGGAGCACTTCGACCTGGCGAAGGCGAAGCGGAGCGAACTCGCCTCCGAGGTCGACTGGTTCGTGCCGAGCGGGGACGGGACGCGGCTGGTGATCAGCGAGGACCAGGATCTGTCGGTGGTCTCGGCGACCGACGCCACGGACAGCGACGCGGCGGTGCGGATCGACCTGCGGCGGATCGTTCACGTCGCCGATCCGGCGGCCGAGTGGCGGCAGTCGTTCGACGAGGCCGGCCGGCTGGTGCGGGACTACTTCTGGGACCCGGGGATGTGTGGCATCGACTGGTCGGCGGTGCTCGACCAGTACCGGCCGCTGGTGGAACGGGTCGCCAGCCCGGACGAGTTCGCCGATCTGCTGATGGAGACGATGGGCGAGCTGGGCACCTCACACGCCTATGTCAGTGCCGGCAGGTTTAATGAGGGGCCCTGGCACTACCAGCGGCCACAGGGGCTGTTGGGTGCCAACTTCTGCCGCACGAAGGACGGATCGGGCTGGCAGTTGTCGCGGGTTCTGCCGGGGGACTCCTCGGATTCGAAGGCCCGCTCCCCGTTGGCCGGCACGGGGGTGCGGGAGAGCGCGGTGCTCACCCATGTGGGTGGGCGGCCGGTCGATCCGGCGGCCGGGCCCTGGCCGTTGCTGGCCGGCACCGGCGGCACCAGCGTGGAGCTGACGTTCGCCGACGAGTCGGGCCGGCAGCGGAGGGTGGCCGTGGTGCCGTTGGTCGACGACCGGCAGCTGCGATACCAGGACTGGGTGGCTCGACGAAGGGAGCTGGTAAGGGAGTTGAGCGGCGGCCGCTGTGGCTATGTGCACATCCCGGACATGGGCGGCTCTGGCTGGGCGCAGTTCAACCGGGACCTGCGCCGCGAGTTCGACCGGGAGGCGCTGATCGTGGACGTCCGGGGGAACGCGGGCGGGCACATCAGCGAGCTGGTCGTGGAGAAGCTCAGCCGCACCATCCTGGGCTGGGACCTGACGCGGAACGCGCAGCCGGTCTCCTACACGTCCAACGCGCCGCGTGGCCCGGTGGTGGCCATCGCCGACGAGGCGACCTCCTCGGACGGCGACATGATCACGGCCGCGTTCCGGCTGCTCGGGATCGGGCCCGTGGTCGGGTCGCGGACCTGGGGCGGGGTCGTCGGGATCACCGGCGAGCACCGGCTGGGGGACGGCACGGAGATCACGGTGCCGATGAACGCGGCGTGGTTCGACGCCTACGGATGGGATGTGGAGAACCACGGGGTGACCCCGGACATCGAGGCGCTGCGCACGCCGCTGGACTGGGCCGAGGGCCGGTCGGTGATGTTGGACACGGCGGTGCGGGTCGCGCTTGACCTGCTGGAACGGCATCCGGCCGCGAAGCCGCCCGGCTACCAGCGGATTCCCGACCGCAGCCGGCCGCCACTGCCGCCGAGGACGGCGGCCCCGCCCCGGGAGTGCGAGGAGGACGGGTCCGTGTGACGCTGGACGGGGACGACGGTTTCGTCCGTCTGCTCCCGTTACACGCCAATCCGTCTTCTCTGCGAGGAGTGGCAGCACATGGGCATCTCGGACCAGTTCAAGGACAAGGCCCACGAACTCCAGGAGCGCGCCAAGGACGCCATGGGGAACAAGGAGCAGTCCAAGGACCGCAACGACGACAAGGAGGGCGGCCGCACGATGGACAAGGACAGGGACGCGGCCCAGAAGGCGGCCGACCGGGCCAGGCAGCGCGGCGGGGACGACCGCTGAGCGCGCCCGCTCGTCTTCCGCGCTGAGCGCGGCCCCACCCGCGCTCGGCCGCGCGCGGCGCCCCGGACCGGCCCCCCTCGGGCCGTCCGGGG
>NZ_RFFJ01000135.1 GCF_003696235.1 Streptomyces triticirhizae | reverse complement strand
AGTCGGACGCCGAGGCCAGGGCCGAGATCGCCGCCGCCTGGGGCGTTCGGGCGCTGCCCGAGCGGCCGGGCCGCGACACCGCCGGCATCCTGGCGGCCGCCGCCGACGGCGAGTTGGCCGCCCTGGTGGTCGCCGGCGTCGAGGTCGCCGACCTGCCGGACCCGGCCGCCGCCCGCGCCGCGCTGGACGCGGTCGCCGCGAACGGCTTCCTGCTCAGCCTGGAGCAGCGCCCGTCGGAGGTGACCGAACGGGCCCACGTGGTGCTGCCGGTCTCCGCCGTGGTCGAGAAGGACGGCACGTTCCTCAACTGGGAGGGCCGCGCCCGGCCGTTCGCCGCCGCCATCAAGCCCGACCAGATGACCAGGCGCCAGACCCTGCCGGACGCCCGCGCCCTCCAGATGCTGGCCGACGCGCTGGACGTGCACCTGGGCCTGCCCGACCTGCCCACGCTGCGCGCCGAGTTGGACGGGCTGGGGGAGTGGCGGGGCGCCCTGCCGCTCGGGCCCACGGCCACGCCGACCGAGCTGCCCCGGCCCGAGGCCGGCGAGGCCGTCCTCGCTGGGCACCGACTCCTGCTGGACCAGGGCCTGATGCAGCAGGGTGACGACGCCCTGGCCGCCACCCGGCACGCCGCCGAGGCCAGGCTCTCCAGGGCGACAGCGGCGGAGGCCGGCGTCACGGACGGCGACCGGCTCGCCGTCACCGGACCCGCCGGCACCGTGACCCTGCCGCTGCGGGTCACCGAGGAGCTGCCCGACCGCGTGGTCTGGCTGCCGCTCAACTCCGTTGGCGGCGGCGCCTACCAGGACCTGGGCGCCCGACCCGGCGAGCTGGTCCGGGTCGCCGCCCCTGGCTCGGCCGCTTCCCCGGCCATCGAGGAGGTGAACGCGTGATGCGTGCAGGGACCCCGGTCCAGGGCCTGGCCGAGGAGGCGGACCTGTCCATGTTCGGGCAGGACCCGTTCTGGCTGATCCTGGTCAAGGCCGTGTTCTGCTTCGCGTTTCTGCTGGGCACCGTGCTGATCAGCATCGTGATGGAGCGCAAGGTGCTCGGCTGGATGCAGCTGCGCATCGGCCCCAACCGGGCCGGCCCCTGGGGGATGCTCCAGTCGCTGGCCGACGGCGTCAAGCTGATGTTCAAGGAGGACATCATCGTCAAGGGCGCCGACAAGGTGCTCTACGTCCTGGCGCCCATGCTGGCCACCATCCCCGCGCTGATGGCCATCGCGGTGATCCCGTTCGGCCCGGCCGACGACCCGGTGAGCATCTTCGGCACCGAGACGGTGCTGCAACTCACCGACCTGCCGGTCGCGTTGCTCTACGTGCTGGCCACGGCGGCCATCGCCGTCTACGGCACGGTGCTCGCCGGCTGGTCGTCGAACTCGACGTACCCGCTGCTGGGCGGCGTGCGGGCCACGGCGCAGATCATCTCCTACGAGGTCGCCATGGGCCTCAGCTTCGCCGCCGTCTTCCTCTACTCCGGCTCCATGTCCACCTCGGGCATCGTCGCCGCGCAGGAGGACCGCTGGTTCATGGTGCTGCTGCCGGTGTCGTTCCTGATCTACATGGTCGCGATGGTCGGCGAGGCGCACCGCCCGCCGTTCGACATGCCGGAGTCCGAGGGCGACCTGGTCGGCGGGTACCTCACCGAGTACTCGTCCATCAAGTTCGCCTTCTTCATGATGTCCGAGTACATCCACACGGTGACCGTCTCCGCCCTGATGGTGACGCTCTTCCTGGGCGGCTGGCGCGCCCCCGCGCCGCTGAGCTTCTGGGAGGGCGCCAACTCCGGCTGGTGGCCGATGCTCTGGTTCACCGTGAAGCTGGTCGCGGTCATCTTCTTCTTCATCTGGATCAGGGCCTCGCTGCCCCGGGTCCGCTACGACCAGTTCATGGTGCTCGGCTGGAAGGTCCTCATCCCCATCGCGCTGGTCTGGCTGATGCTGGTCGCCACCGTGCGCGCCATGCAGAACGAGGGCTACGACTTCCAGGACATCGTGATGTGGGTGGTCGGCGGCGTGCTGACGCTGCTGCTGGTCTCGCTGGTCATCGACTTCCTGCGGGACCGCTCCGACCAGCGCGAGGAGGCCGCGAAGGCCGGCGAGCCCGAGGAGCCGTTCGACCCGATGGCCGGCGGCTACCCCGTGCCACCGCTGCCGGGACAGACCCTGCCGCCGGTGCCCCGCCGCCCCTCGCGGGCCGGGCGGGCCACGGCGGAGAACGCCGAGGAGAAGGCGGCCATCACGACCGAAGGAAAGGAGGGCGACGATGCCTGAGTTCCAGAATCCCGTGGCCGGCTTCGGCGTGACCTTCAAGGCCATGTTCAAGAAGCGGCTGACCGAGCAGTACCCGGAGGAGAAGAAGCCGACCGCGCCCCGTTTCCACGGCCGTCACCAGCTCAACCGCCACCCGGACGGGCTGGAGAAGTGCATCGGCTGCGAGCTGTGCGCCTGGGCCTGTCCCGCCGACGCCATCTATGTGGAGGGCGCGGACAACACCGAGGAGGAGCGCTACTCCCCGGGCGAGCGCTACGGCCGCGTCTACCAGATCAACTACCTGCGCTGCATCCTGTGCGGGCTGTGCGTCGAGGCGTGCCCCACCCGCGCGTTGACCATGACCAACGAGTACGAGCTGGCCGACCGCAGCCGCGCCTCCCTGATCTACACCAAGGAGGAGCTGCTGGCCGGCCTGCGGGACGGCATGGTCGAGGCGCCACACGCCATGTACCCGGGCACCGACGAGCAGTCGTACTACCGGGGCGAGGTGACGGGCGCGGCGCCCGGCACGGTCCGGCAGGTCGCCCGCTCCAAGGGCGAGACGCCCGAGGGCCGCGAGGCGGACGACGCGCTGGCGGCGGCCTCCCGGCTGACCGACCCGGCCGCCGGGTCCGACGCGGGCACGACGGAGGTGCGGGCATGAGCGCGCTCGCCTCGCTGGCCGCCGAGACCTCCACCTCCACCGGGGAGGCGGCGCAGTTCTGGCTGTTGGGGCCGCTGGCGCTGCTGGGCGGCCTGGGCACCGTGCTGATGCGGCGTGCGGTGTACTCCGCGCTCTGCCTGGCCGGCACGATGGTGATCCTGGCGCTGTTCTACCTGTCCAACGGCGCCTACTTCCTCGGCATGGTGCAGATCGTCGTCTACACCGGCGCCGTGATGATGCTCTTCCTCTTCGTGCTGATGCTGGTCGGGGTCTCCTCGACCGACTCGCTCAAGGAGACGCTCAAGGGCCAGCAGTGGTTGGCCGCCGCCTGTGGCCTGGGACTCGGCCTGCTGCTGGTCTCCGGCATCGGGCAGGCGTCGACCGGCTCGTTCACCGGGCTCGGCCAGGCCAACTCGGGCGGCAACGTCCAGGGCCTGGCCTCGCTGCTGTTCACCCGCTACGTGGTGGCGTTCGAGGTCACCGGCGTGCTGCTGACCATCGCCGCGGTGGGTGCCACGCTGCTCACCCACCGGGAGCGGCTTGAGCGCGCCAAGTCGCAGCGCGAGCAGGCCGAGGCGCGGGTCCGCGAGAACAAGCACCTGCCGCCGCTGCCGGCGCCCGGCGTCTACGCCCGGCACAACGCCGTGGACCTGCCCGGCCTGCTGCCCGACGGCAGCCCGTCCGAGCTGACCGTCAACCCCACGCTCCGCGCGCGGGGTCAGATGCGTGAGGTGCACCGGGACGCGCTCGCCGCCGTCCGCGCGCTGGAGCAGCGCACCAACCGCCACCACGGCCGCCCGGAGAACCCCGGCATCCCCGCCGGCCAGACGAACGGCAACGGCGCCAACGGCAACGGCGCGGACGGGGTCAACGGCAAGGGTCTCGCCGGGAGTTCGGCCGCCGACGGCCCCGCCGGTGCCGCCGACGAGGCCGCCACGGACGCCGAGGAGGCCAGGAAGTGAACCCGGAGAACTACCTCTATCTCTCGGCCCTGCTCTTCACCCTGGGCGCCTGTGGCGTGCTGCTGCGGCGGAACGCGATCGTGGTGTTCATGTGCGTGGAGCTGATGCTCAACGCGGCCAACCTGGCGCTGGTCACCTTCTCCCGGATGCACGGCAACCTCGACGGCCAGATCCTCGCCTTCTTCGTGATGGTGGTGGCGGCGGCCGAGGTCGTCGTCGGGCTGGCGATCATCGTCACGGTCTACCGCTCCCGTCACTCGGCCTCGGTTGACGACGCCAGTCTGATGAAGCTGTAAGGGGACAGGTACCAGTGGAGTCAATGATCGGACTGCTCGTCGGCGCGCCGCTCCTCGGCGCCGCCGTGCTCCTGGTGGGCGGGCGCCTCCTGGAGAGGACGGGCCACTGGCTGGCGACGGCGCTCGCCGCCGTCTCCCTCGTCCTCGCCGTCACGCTGTTCCTCGACATGCTGGGCCGGGAGGGCGAGGAACGCGCCCTGCACCAGCACCTGTTCAGCTGGATTCCGGTGGCCGACCTCCAGGCGGACGTCGCGTTCCGGCTGGACCAGCTGTCGATGACCTTCGTGCTGCTGATCACGAGCGTGGGCACCCTGATCCACCTCTACTCGATCGGCTACATGGCGCACGACCCGCGCCGGCGGCGGTTCTTCGCCTACCTCAACCTGTTCCTCGCGGCGATGCTGCTGCTGGTGCTGGCCGACAACTACCTCCTCCTCTACGTGGGTTGGGAGGGCGTCGGCCTGGCCTCGTTCCTGCTGATCGGGTTCTGGCAACACAAGCCGAGCGCGGCGACGGCGGCCAAGAAGGCGTTCGTGGTCAACCGGGTCGGCGACGTGGGCCTGTCCATCGCCATCCTGCTGATGTTCACCACCTTCGGCACCTTCGCCTTCGAGCCGGTGCTCGCCAACGCCAACGAGACCGGCGAGGGCACCCTCACCGCGATCGGCCTGATGCTGCTGCTCGCGGCCTGCGGCAAGTCGGCCCAGGTGCCGCTCCAGTCCTGGCTGGGCGACGCGATGGAGGGCCCGACCCCGGTCTCCGCGCTGATCCACGCCGCCACCATGGTGACCGCCGGCGTGTACCTGATCACCCGCTCCGGGGCGATCTTCAACGCGGCGCCCGACGCGCAGACCGTGGTGATCGTCGTCGGCGCGGTGACGCTGCTCTTCGGTGCGATCGTCGGTTGCGCCAAGGACGACATCAAGAAGGCGCTGGCCGGCTCGACCATGTCGCAGATCGGCTACATGATGCTGGCCGCAGGGCTCGGACCGGTCGGCTACGTCTTCGCGATCATGCACCTGGTCACCCACGGCTTCTTCAAGGCGGGCCTCTTCCTCGGCGCCGGCTCGGTCATGCACGGCATGAACGACGAGGTGGACATGCGCCGTTACGGCGGCCTGCGGAAGTACATGCCGATCACGTTCGTCACGTTCGGCCTCGCCTATCTGGCGATCATCGGCTTCCCGTACCTGTCCGGCTACTTCTCCAAGGACGAGATCATCTACGCCGGGTTCAGCCAGGGCGGCGCCGAGGGCTGGATTCTGGGCGGGGTGATGCTGCTGGGCGCGGCGCTCACCGCCTACTACATGACGCGGATCATGCTGCTGACGTTCTTCGGCGAGAAGCGGTGGCAGCCGGACGCCCAGGGGCACGAGCCGCACCCGCACGAGTCCCCGCTGTCCATGACCATCCCGATGATGGTGCTGGCGGTCGGCTCGGTCGGCGCCGGCTTCTTCTTCGACTCGGGCGAGCGGTTCGTCCACTGGCTGGAGCCGGTCACCGGCCTCGGCCACGGGGACTCCCCGGTCAGCCACGGAACGGTCGCGCTCGCCGCGACCGGCGTGATGCTGCTGGGCGTCGTCGGCGCCTGGTGGCAGTACGGGCGCCGGCCGGTGCCGGTGGTGGCGCCTGCCGGGCGGTGGATCACCCGCGCCGCCCGACGCGACCTGCTCCAGGACGACTTCAACCACGCGGTGCTGGTCAGGCCGGGCAACTACCTCACCCGTGGCCTGGTCTACCTCGACCACAAGCTGGTGGACGGCGTGGTGAACGGCACGGCGGCCTCCGTCGGCGGGCTGTCCGGCCGGCTGCGGCGGGTCCAGAACGGGTTCGCGCGCTCCTACGCGGTCTCGATGTTCGGCGGCGCGGCCGTGCTGGTCGCCGCGACCCTGCTGATGAGGGCGGTCTGACATGTCATTTCCCCTGCTGACGGCCACGGCCCTGACGCCGGCCATCGGAGCCGTCGCCACGGCGGCCGTTCCGGCGGCGCGGCGCACCGTGGCCAAGTGGCTGGCGCTGCTGTTCTCGTTGGCGACGGTCGGCTTCGCGGCCGCCGTGCTGCTGCGGTTCGACACCGGCTCGGGCGCCGACCGCTACCAGCTGACGGAGTCCCGGTCCTGGATCGAGGACTTCGGGGTCCGCTACGAGCTGGGCGTGGACGGCATCGGCGTGGCGATGATCGCGCTGACCGCCGTGCTGATCCCGTTCCTGATCGGCGCGGGCTGGCACGACGCCGACCCTCCCTCCCTGCCCGCCAGCGGGCAGGAGGGGCCCAGAGAAGGCGAGGCGCCGGCGACCCGGCGGTGGCGGCCCACCCAGGGCTTCTTCGCGCTGATCCTGATGGTCGAGGCGATGGTCATCCTGTCGTTCGCCGCGACCGACATCTTCCTCTTCTACATCTTCTTCGAGGCCATGCTCATCCCGATGTACTTCCTCATCGGGGGCTTCGGGGACCGCGCGGGAGAGCAGGACACCGAGGAGGGGCAGGCCAGGCAACGGTCCTACGCGGCCGTCAAGTTCCTGCTGTACAACCTGGTCGGCGGCCTGGTGATGCTGGCCGCCGTGATCGGCGTCTATGTCGCCACGGCCGACCAGCTGCCCGAGGGCACCTTCTCGTTGCAGGCGATCCTGGAGGCGCGGTCCGCCGGCGAGCTGGACTTCGGGACGGCCACCGAACGCTGGCTGTTCCTCGGCTTCTTCGTCGCCTTCGCGATCAAGGCGCCGCTGTGGCCGCTGCACACCTGGCTGCCCAACGCGATGGGCGAGTCCACCGCGCCGGTCGCCGTGCTGATCACCGCCGTGGTGGACAAGGTCGGCACCTTCGCGATGCTCCGCTTCTGCCTGGGCCTCTTCCCCGAGGCCAGCGACTGGGCGACGCCCGTGGTGATCGTCCTGGCGCTGGTCAGCATCATCTACGGCGCGCTGCTGGCGCTGGGGCAGCGGGACATCAAGCGGCTGATCGCCTACGCGTCCATCAGCCACTTCGGCTTCATCGTGCTGGGCATCTTCGCCATGACCAGCCAGGGGCAGGGCGGCGCGACGCTGTACATGGTCAACCACGGTGTCGCGACGGCCGCGTTGATGCTGGTCGCCGGCTTCCTGATCGCCCGGCGCGGCTCGCGCCTGATCAGCGACTACGGCGGCGTGCAGAAGACGGCGCCGGTGCTGGCCGGGACGTTCCTGATCGGCGGTCTCGCGACGCTCTCGCTGCCGGGGCTCGGGCCGTTCGTCAGCGAGTTCCTGGTGCTGGTCGGCACGTTCAGCCGCTACAAGGCGGCCGGGATCGTGGCGTGCGCCGGCATCGTGCTGGCGGCGCTGTATGTGTTGATCCTCTACCAGCGCACCATGACCGGGCCGCTCAAGCCGGGCCTGGAGAAGCTGCCGGACCTGAGGGTGCGGGAGCTGACGGTGGTGGCCCCGCTGATCGCGCTGCTGATCTTCCTGGGCGTCTACCCGCAGCCGCTCACCGACATCGTCAACCCGGCGGTCGAGCACACGCTCTCGGACGTGGACCAGTCGGACCCCGAACCTGAACTGCCCGCAGTGGAGGCCGCACCGTGAACGACTTGCAGGCCCCGGACATCGAATGGGTCGCGCTCTCGCCGAGCCTGATCGTGTTCGGCGCCGCCATCCTTGGCGTGCTGATCGAGGCGTTCCTGCCTCGTAAGCAGCGGTACTACGCGGAAGTGGCCGTCTCCACGCTGGCGTTGGCCGGCGCGTTCGCGGCCGTCGTCGGCCTCGCGGCCGGCGGGCACGCGAGCGGCGAGGCGCAGGTCGCCGGCATGGGCGCGCTGGCGGTCGACGGCCCGGCGCTGTTCCTCCAGGGCGTGATCACCCTGGTCGGCCTGGTGTCCGTGTTCCTCTTCGCCGAGCGGCGGCTGGAGCCGGCGCTGCACGGCGCCTCGGTGGACTCCTTCGCCGCCGCCCCGGCCGCCGTGCCGGGCGGCCCGGCGGAGAAGGAGGCGGTGCGGGCCGGCTGGACCACCACGGAGATCTTCCCGCTGCTGCTCTTCGCGGTCGGCGGGATGCTGCTGTTCCCGGCGGCCAACGACCTGTTGGTGCTGTTCATCGCCCTTGAGGTGCTGTCGCTGCCGCTCTACCTGCTGTGCGCGATGGCCCGCAGGCGGCGGCTGCTCTCCCAGGAGGCGGCCGTCAAGTACTTCCTGCTGGGCGCGTTCGCCTCGGCGTTCCTGCTCTTCGGCGTGGCGCTGCTCTACGGCTACGCGGGCACCGTCTCCTACAGCGGTATCGCCGAGGTGGTCAGCGGCGAACCGGGCGCCATCGAGCCCGGGTTGGCCGGCACCATGGGCAACGACGCGCTGCTGCTGATCGGCGGGGCCATGCTGGTGATGGGCCTGCTGTTCAAGGTGGGGGCCGTGCCGTTCCACATGTGGACGCCCGACGTCTACCAGGGCGCGCCGACCCCGGTCACCGGCTTCATGGCGGCGGCCACCAAGGTCGCCGCGTTCGGCGCGCTGCTGCGGCTGCTCTATGTGGTGCTGCCGGGCCTGCGCTGGGACTGGGAGCCGGTGCTGTGGGGCGTGACCATCGCCTCCATGGTGGGCGGCGCGATCGTCGCGATCACCCAGACCGACGTCAAGCGGCTGCTGGCCTACTCCTCCATCGCGCACGCCGGGTTCATCCTGGCCGGCGTGGTGGCGGTGACGGAGGACGGGGTGTCCTCGGTCCTCTTCTACCTGGGTGCCTACTCCTTCGTCACGCTGGGCGCCTTCGCCGTGGTGACGCTGGTGCGGGACTCGGGCGGCGAGGCGACGCACCTCTCCAAGTGGGCGGGGCTCGGCCGGCGTTCACCGCTGCTGGCCTCGGTCTTCGCGCTGTTCCTGCTGGCCTTCGCCGGCATCCCGCTGACCTCGGGCTTCGCCGGCAAGTTCGCCGTCTTCCGGGCGGCGGCCGACGCCGGGGCCATGGGCCTGGTGGTGGTCGGCGTGCTGGCGTCGGCGATCGCCGCGTTCTTCTACATCCGGGTGATCGTGCTGATGTTCTTCAGCGAGCCCAAGGCGGACGGCCCGTCGGTGGTCATCCCCAGCCCGTTCACCAGCACGGTCGTCGGGCTGGCGGCCGTGGTCACGGTCGTGCTGGGCGTCGCCCCGCAGTACTTCCTCGACCTGGCGGGCCAGGCGGGGGTGTTCGTGCACTGACGCCGCCGGCGGCGCCGTGGCGCGCCGCTCGGCTCGACGGGAGAACGGCCCGGCCCCCACGCGGGGCCGGGCCGTTCGGCGTCCGGGGGAAGGGGCTCAGAGGTCCAGCGAGTCGTCCTGGCCGCCGTCCCCCGGCAGCTCCGGCAGCTCGCCGTCCCGGGGCAGTTCGGGCAGCAGCTCGGAGGGGTCGGGCAGCTCCTCCAGGCCGGGGATCTCGGAGAGGTCGGGCAGCCCCGGGATCTCGGGGAGTTGGGAGAGGTCCGGCAGCATCTCCAGGTCCGACAGGTCCGTCACGGGCGCGTAGGTCTCCTCGGCGCCGGAGGCCCAGGCGACCTGGAGGCCGTCGCCCTCGGGGGCCAGCGTCGCCTCGGTCCACTCGGACGAGCCGTCCTGGCACTCCAGGGTCAGCTGGGCGCCGCTGACCGCGCCCATGCAGAAGGTGGGGGCGTCGGAGTTGGCGCCCGTGGTGAACGCGGCGCTGCCGGAGTCGATGAACAGCACGCTGCCGTCGGACTCCGAGCCGGTGCTCCAGAAGCCCTCGACGTCCTCGGCGGAGACCTCGCGTGGGGCGTCGGCCTCCTCCTCGCCCTGCTGGTCCTGCCCGCGCTCCTGGTCGAGGAGGGAGCTGGCGTCCCCGCCGCCCCCGCAGGCGCCGAGCAGCAGCACGGCGGCGACCGCCGCGCCCGGCGCCGCCAGGCGTGGCCAGACTCCCCTGGTACTCCGCGTTCCGCGCATCTGTCTCCCCCAACTCACCGTGGAAGGTCCGGTTGACGGCCGGCGGGACGGGGCGTCCGCCGGCGTTTCCGTTCAGCGTAGACGCCCCCGCGCCCACGGGTACGGAAGCTTTCCGTGCTCGTGGGCGCGGGGGCGTCGTGGCGTTGGCCCGAGGGTGCCTCCCGGGGCCGGCCCCTGGGGGTCGGCCCGGCCCTCGGGCGTCGCGTGCGCCGGTGGGCGTCAGTAGCCGAGTTCTTCCAGCTCCCGCTCCAGGTCCTCCAGTTCGGCCAGCTCCTCCTCGCCGAGACCGCCCAGGTCGCCCAGGTCGGGCAGGTCCTCAAGCCCGGAGATGTCGGAGAGCGAGGTGTAGGTCTCGGTGGTGCCGGAGGCCCAGGTGACGTTCAGCTCCGAGCCGTTGAGCGCCAGCGTGCCCTCGCTCCAGTCGGTGCTGCCGTTGTCGCACTCCAGCGACATGGAGGCACCGGAGACCGTGCCCAGGCAGTAGGCCCCGGACATGTCGGCGGTGGTGCTCTCCATGAAGGTGACGCTGCCCGAGGTGAAGGTCAGCACGGCGTCGGCGTCCTCAAGGCCCGTCGACCACATGCCCTCCAGCTCCTCGGCGGTCGGGGCCGCGCCGCCCTCGGCGCCGGCGTCGCCGCCCTCCTCGCCGCCGGTCTCCCCCTCGCCTTCCTGCTGCTGCTCCTCCTCCGACTGTTCCCCGATCCCCAGGGCGCCGCCTTCGCCGTCCTCGTCGTCGCTGCCGCACGCACCGAGCAGCAGCATGGCCGCCGCCACGGCGGGCACGGCGAGACGTATCGAGCTACGCATCTGTTTCCCCTCAAAGTTGAGCGTGTTCAGGGCAGATTAGCCGCCCGGAAGAGGGGTATTGACCACTGTTACGGTCCTATTTCATGGACGGCGCCTGGCCGAGACCTTGCGCACGAATCGTGCACGAGTCGACCGCGAACGCTCCCGCAGTGATCCACGACGATCGCGATTCGGTCAGGCGGGCGTCGGCTCCACCGTGCCGCTGACCTCGCCCAGGCCGATCCGCTGCCCGCCGGGGCCCGGCGCCCAGGCGGTGAGCGTGACCCGGTCCCCGTCCATGAGGAACGCCCGCTCCCCGTCCGGCAGGCGCAGCGGCCGTTCGCCGTTCCAGGTGAGTTCGAGGAGGCAGCCGCGCTCCTCGGGCGCGGCGCCCGAGACGGTGCCCGAGGCGAACAGGTCCCCGGTCCGCAGGTGGGCGCCGTTGATCGTGAGGTGGGCCAGCTGCTGGGCGGCGGTCCAGTACATCGTCGCGAACGGCGGGTGGGCCACGGGGTGGCCGTTGATCAGCACGCTCAGCCGCAGGTCGAGCCCGCCGGGCGGGGCCGAGGCGTCGTCGAGGTAGGGGAGCGGCGGCACGTCGCGCGGCGGCGGCGCGGTCCAGGCCGCGTCCAGGGCGTCAAGTGGCGTGATCCAGGCGGAGATCGAGGTGGCGAACGACTTGCCGAGGAACGGCCCGAGCGGCACGTACTCCCACGCCTGGATGTCCCGCGCCGACCAGTCGTTGAGCAGGCAGACGCCGAAGACGTGCTCGCGCAGCGCGGACAGCGGCACCGGGCGGCCCGGCGCGGAGCCGGTGCCCACCACGAAGCCGACCTCGGCCTCGATGTCGAGCCGCTGGGAGGGCCCGAAGCCCGGCGTGGCCGAGCCCTCCGCCGGGCGGCGCTGCCCCAGCGGGCGCGGCACGGGCGAGCCGGAGACCCGCACCGAGCCGGCCCGGCCGTGGTAACCGATGGGCATGTGCTTCCAGTTGGGCGTCAGCGAGGCGCCGCCCGGCCGGAAGATCTCGCCGACGTTCCGCGCGTGGTGCTCGCTGGAGTAGAAGTCGACGTAGTCGGCGACGGTGAACGGCAGATGGAGCGTGACCGTGTCGAGCGGGCGCAGCAGCGGCTCGACGCGCTCGCGGTGGGCCGCGTCGCCGAGCCAGGAGCGCAGCTCGGCGCGGACGGCCCGCCACACGGGGCGGCCGGCGGCCAGCAGCGCGTCCAGCGAGGGCGCGGAGAGCGGGGCGGCGTGCGGCGATCCGAGGGCGCGGGCGGCGGCCCCCGCGTCCAGCACCCGGTCGCCGAGGCGGACCCCGATCCGCCGCTCTTCGGGGGCGTCCCGTGGGCTGAACACGCCGTAGGGGAGGTTGTCGATTCCAAACAGCGCCGAGTCGGACGACATGGTTCCCATGCTAGTCACGCCCCTCCCGCGCGGCAGCGGTACGTCCTGGAAGTGATCGACTTGCGACCGGATACGCTGCCTGGAACAACCCATCGAAAGATCAGGGGAGAGCGCTCGTGACCGTCGTGGGGCCCTTCGGGGTGAGCGTGCGGGACCCGGCCCTGGAGGCCGAGGTCCAGGCGGGGCTTTCCGCCGTCGAGGCGGGGCTGGTCGAAGCCACCAAGAGTGACGTCCCCTTGATAACGGAGGCCGCGCAACACCTCGTTCGTGCCGGCGGGAAGCGTTTCCGCCCGCTGCTGGTGCTGTTGGCCGCGCGGTTCGGGGATGCCCACGCCCCCGGCGTGGTGCCCTCGGCCGTGGTGGTGGAGCTGACCCATCTGGCCACCCTCTACCACGACGACATCATGGACGAGGCCGAGGTCAGGCGGGGCGTGCCCAGTGTCAACGCGCGTTGGGACAACTCGGTGGCCGTCCTCACCGGCGACTTCCTCTTCTCCCGCGCCTCGACGATAGTGGCGGAGCTGGGGACGGCCGCCGTGCGGGTGCAGGCGGAGGCGTTCGAGCGCCTGGTCACCGGGCAGATCCAGGAGACCCAGGGGCCGCGCCCCGGGGAGGACCCGATCGCCCACCACCTGGAGGTGGTCGCGGGGAAGACGGGCTCGCTGATCGCGGTCGCCGGGCGGATGGGCGCGCTGATGTCGGGGGCATCCGAGGCGACGATCAACGTGCTGGCGCGGTATGGCGAGCTGATCGGCGTGGCCTTCCAGTTGGCCGACGACGTGCTGGACATCGCCAGCGACGGGCGTGAGTCGGGCAAGACCCCGGGGACCGACCTGCGGGAGGGGGTGGCGACCCTGCCGGTGCTGCGGCTGCGGGAGTTGGTCGCCAGGGAGGGGCTGGCCGCCGACCGCGAGCTGGCCGAGCTGCTCGCCGGTGACCTGACGGACGACGGTCGGCTGGCGGAGGCACTGGCGGGGCTGCGTGCCCATCGGGCGCTGGACCTGGCCAGGAGGGACGCCAGGGCCTTCGCCGAGCGGGCCGGGCAGGCCCTGGAGCCGCTGCCGGACGGGCCGGCGAAGTCCGCCCTGCTCGACCTGTGCGTCTCGGTGGCCGACCGTACGCGTTAGACCACGGTAGGTGGCCCGGGGTATGACGGCCCCGGGGGAGCCCTTAGACCCGAGGCTGATTCCCCCTAGGGAAGTTGGGCCTCCGGGGACGCCCGGGTCGTCCTGTGGTCGTACAGGAGATGCAGCCCGTGGGCGGATGCCCCGACGCCGCCGAGCTGTTGCAATGGAGACAGCCAGAAGGCGAGTGGAGGGGCATCCGATGGGTTTGCACAGGAACATCAGGCGGGCGGGACTTCCCGTTGCCGTCACGGCCGGTGTCGCGGCGATCGGGGTGGGCGTCTGGCCGGCACTCGCCAGCGACGGCAGCCCCGACCTGCCCGAGGTGACGGCCGAGGAGCTGGTGGTGCTGGTCGCCGAGTCGGAGACCACCCAGCTCTCGGGGACGGTTCGGGTGGAGAGCGACCTGGGCGTGCCGGACCTGGGCGGGGTCGCCGAGGGCGTGCTGGACGGCCTGGAGGGGCCGGCCGGTCGGCTGGCCGGGCTGGCCGCCGGCGAGAGCACCCTGCGGGTGGCGGTGGACGGCCCCGACCGGCAGCGGCTGACCCTGGTCGACGGGTCGGAGGAGTTCGCCGTGATCCACAACGGCGATCAGCTCTGGGCCTACGACAGCGCGGAGAACGTGGTCTTCCGGGCGGATCTCGCGGAGTTGGCCGAGGCGAGGGGCGACCAGGAGGGGCAGGAGCACGGGGACGCCGAGGCGTGGACGGGGGACCTCACGCCGCAGGAGGCCGCCGAGCGGCTGCTGACCGAGGCGGAGCGGGACGCGGACATCGCCGTGGACGGCACGGGCCGGGTCGCGGGGCGCGACGTGTACCAGCTGACGATCGAGCCGACGGACGCGAACAGCCCGCTGGCCTTCGCGCGGGTCTCGGTGGACGCGGAGACGGGGGTGCCGCTGGCGGTGCGCGGCGAGGCGGCCGGCGGGCAGACGATCGAGGTCGCCTTCACCCAGGTCGACTTCGCGGCGCCGGCCGGTGGGGCGTTCCAGTTCTCGCCGCCGGCCGACGCGGAGATCCTGGAGGCCGATCCGAACGAGCCGCTGGGCGGGCTGTTGCCCGGCGGGCTGCTGGGGGACCTGCCGCTGGTGACGCCGGACGAGCTGCCTGACGAGCTGCCGGAGCAGCTTCCCGAGGGGCTGCCCGAGGAGTTGACGCGGGAGCAGTGGGACGAGGGGCGGGCCGAGCTGTCGCGGGAGCTGCCGGAGATAGCCGAGCTGCTCGACGAGGCGCTGCGCTGACGGCCCCGAGACCGGGGGCCGTGGTTCCGGCCGGAGTGCGCTGGCCTCCGGGGCGCCGCCCCGGGGACCAGCGGCGTCGGGCCGTCAGCCGAGGTTGACGGTGACCGACTCCACGGCCAGGGCCGGCAGTTGCCACTCGTCGAGCAGCTCCTGATAGGTGCCGTCGTCGATCATGGACTGGACGGCCGCCTGGAGCGCGTCGCACAGCTCCTCGTTGCCCCGGTGGACGGCGATGCCCCGTGGGGTGACGGCGATCTGCTCCTCGGTGGCCCACAGGCCGCTGCCCGGGTTCTCCGCCAGATAGTCGACGGCCCCCGAGTAGGGGACGACGATCCCGGCGACCTCGGTGTCGTTGACCATGGCGACCATCTCCTCCATGGTCATGGCGGTCTCGACGTCGATGGACTCCCGTTCACAGTTGGCGCTCTCCTGCCGGACGATCTCCCGCAGCTGCTCGGAATCCCAGGTGACCACGTTCTTTCCGCACACGTCCGCGAAGGTGCGGGTGCCGGAGTCCTGGGGGACGAGCAGGACGAAGCCCTCCCGGAGGTGATTGACGAAGGACAGGTTCTGGTTCCCCCGGATCGCCGGGGTGTCCTGGAGGCCGCCCATGGCGAACTGGCCGTACTCCCCGGCGGCGCCCGCGACGGTCATCGCGTTCAGCAGCGCCTCGTAGTCGGGCATGGCCGAGAAGTCGATCCGCACGCCCAGGCGTTCGCCGATCTCCAGCGCCAGGTCGTGTTCGAGACCGGCCGGCTGGTTCCCCGACTCGATGAACATCAGCGGCGCGGCGTAGGTGCCGGCCCGGACGTCGAGGCGGCCCGACCGCTGGACGGCCTCGGGGAGTTGGTCGAAGAACGGCGCGCCGGGGTCGGGCGCGTTGCCGTCGTCGCCGCCGTCGGTGGCCTCGTCGTCGACGGGCAGGTCGTCGCCGGACCGGCCCTCGGGCTCGCCGGGGTCCGAGGTCTCCTCGGTGGGCCCGTTACCGCTGCCGGCGCCGGGTGGCCTCTCCTCGCCCGAGGGGAGGTTGGCGATCGCCACGGCCCCGGCGATCACGGCCAGCGCGGCGGTGCCGGCGATCAGCGCGGTGCGCCACCGGCGGTCGGGCGGCGGGGGCGGCGCGGGCGCGGTGGGCAGGGGTCCCAACGGGCCGGTGATGGTGGCGGGTTGGCCGGGGCCCGGCGGCGGGCCGCCCCAGGCGGAGGCCGGGGCGGCGGCGCCGGCCTGGGTTGGCTGCGGTCCCTCAAGGGAGAGCAGGTGCGCGGCGTCCCGGCCGAGTTGGGCGGTGAGCTGGGGCGGCAGCCACAGCTCGGAGGAGCCGGCGCGCCCGGAGACCGCCGCCAGGATCGCGGGCAGGTCCGGCCGGCGTTCCGGCGCCTTGTCCAGGCTCGACGCGGCCAGTTCGCGGAGCGGCCCGGTCAACGGGCCGGTGTCGGGGCCGAGTTCGGGCGGTTCGTGGAGGACGCGGTAGAGGACGGTGTGGAGGGAGGGCTGGTCGGGGGCGAATGGCGGGACGGCGGTGGCCGCATAGGCGAGGACCGCGCCGAGGGCGAAGACGTCGGCGGCCGTGGTGATGCCCTCGCCCCGGATCTGCTCGGGCGCCATATAGCCGGGGGAGCCGACCATCGAGCCGGTGCGGGTGGCGCGGCTGGCGTCCACGGCGTGGGCGATCCCGAAGTCGATCACCTTGGGCCCGTCCAGGGTGATCAGGATGTTGGACGGCTTGAGGTCCCGGTGGATCAGCCCGTTGCCGTGGATGTCGGCCAACGCCTGGGCCAGGCCGTGGGCGAGGACCCACACGGTGGCCTCGGGCAGCGGGCCGTGGGCGCCCACCACGTCGGACAGCGAGGGGCCGGGCACATAGCCGGTGGCGACCCAGGGCACGGCGGATTCGGTGTCGCTGTCCAGCACGGGCGCGGTCCAGGCCCCGCTGACCCGGCGGGCCGCGTCGATCTCCCGCCGGAAGCGCCGACGGAACTCCGCGTCGGCCGCCAGGTGGGCGTGCACCAGCTTGACCGCCGCCGTGCGCCCGCTGGGCGAGCGGCCGAGATAGACCTCCCCCATGCCGCCAGCCCCCAGCCGGCCCAACAGCCGGTAGGGGCCCACACGTGACGGTTGACCCGGGCCGAGGGGCTGCACGTCGCCGCCTCCCCCTTCCTCTTCGGCCGGCTCTCGCCAGGCGGTCGGCTCTCACACGGTCGTCGCTCGGGGCATAGGACTCCGGCGGGCACCCGGTCGGTTGCACGAGCGGCCACCCGGGGCTGAACGTTACCCGGCCCGGATGCTCGGGGACGCGGCGCCGCCGGCGGGTTCGCGGGGCACGGTGACCGCGCGGGAAGGTTCGGTCTCCGGCGTCGGCCCGCGCGGTCAACTCCCGCCGCGCGGCCGCCCGTTCGCCCGGCCGCCCGCGCCCCCTCCGGCGTGCGGGGCCCGGCGTGCGTGGCTCGACGTTCGGTCCCCGGCGTTCAGTCGCCGGCGGTGAACGTGGCCTCGCCGTCGGCCGGTTGGCCGCCGCCGGGGCGCAG
>NZ_RFFJ01000134.1:5404-17252 GCF_003696235.1 Streptomyces triticirhizae | reverse complement strand
GGCCCGCCGCACCGCCCGCAGCGCGCCCGCCTCGCCCGCCTCGCAGCGCGCGGTCAGCGCGCCCAGCCGCACCCCGGGCCCCGGCTCGATCCCGGCGGCGCGCAGCACCGCCTCCTCGCCGGCGTAGGTCTCCAGACAGCCCCGCCCACCACACCCGCAGACGGGCCCCTCAGGACGCACCGGAACGTGCCCCAACTCGCCGCCGAACCCGTGGGCCCCGCCCAGGAGTTGTCCGTCGACCACCACCGAGGCCCCGATGCCGATCTGGGCCGAGACATAGACGAAGCTGTCGGCCGCGGGCTCGGTGCGCGACCACAGCTCGGCCAGCCCGCCCAGGCTGGCCTCGTTGTGCACGGTGACCTCGCCGAGGTCGTCGGGCAGCAGCCCGGCCAGCTCGACGTCGCGCCAGCCCAGGTTGGGCGCCCGCAGCACCGTGGCGCTCTCCCGCAGCACCAGCCCGGGCACGGCGACCGCGAGCCCGGCCGGCCGCAGCCCGACCCGGGCGGCCTGGGCCCTGGCCCGGTCGGCCAGGGCCCGCACCTCGGCGAGCACCTCGGCCGGTTCGCGGTGTTGGGCGCGGAACTCCTTCTCCACCCGCACCCGGATCTCGCCCCGCAGGTCGGCCGCGCACACCGCGAGATGGTCCACGCCGATCTCCGCGCCGAAGCCGCAGGGCCCACGGTCGGTCAGCCGCAGCTGGCTGCCGGGCCGGCCCACCGCGCCCGACCGCCCGGGGCCCTCCTCCACCAGCAGCCGGCCGCGCAGGAGTTCGTCCACCAGGGTGGAGACCGCCGCCCTGGTCAGCCCGATCCGTGCGGCCACCGTGGCGCGGGAGAGCGGCCCCTCGGCGGCCAGCGTGTGCAGGACCCGCGAGAGGTTGTGCTGCCGCATCGCCGACTGCGGCGTGGTCGTCGCGGGCTGGGCCACCTGAACTTCCGTTCTCTCGAAGGGCGTCGGGCGACCTTCTCACGCCCGCCGCAGCAGCGCGTCCGCGTCCGCCAGCGTCGTCCCCAGCCGTTCCAGCGCGGCCTCGTCCCGTTCCACCGCCGGCAGCGCCGGACCCCGCGCGGTGTCCCAGTCCCGGGCCACGGCGGCGGCGTCGCGTCCCAGCAGCAGCCCGGCGGCCTGGGCCGCCGCGCCGAGCGCCACCAGCTCCTCGGCCACCGGCACCCGCACCGGCCGGCCCGAGAGTCGGCGCACCGTCTCCCGCCAGGCGGTGCCCCGGGCGCCGCCGCCGATCAGCAGGATCGGCTCGTTCGGGTCGGCGCCCTCGTCGAGCACCAGGTCGAGCGCCTTCAGCAGCGCGAAGACCGCGCCGTCGTAGGCCGCCTGCAACAGCTGCCCGGCCGTGGTGTCGTGCCGCAGCCCGTGCACCAGGCCCGAGGCGTAGGGCAGGTCGGGGGTCCGTTCGCCGTCCAGGAACGGCAGCACCACGGCCCGGCCGCCCGCCTCCACCGCCTCCCGGTCCCGGCCCAGCAGAGCGGCGAACCGGTCGACGGCCAGCGTGCAGTTGAGGGTGCAGGCCAGCGGCAGGAACGCGGAGCCCGCGTCGGCGAAGCCGGCGACCGTGCCCGTCGGGTCGGCCGGGCGGCGCTCGGAGACCGCGTAGACGGTGCCCGAGGTGCCCAGGCTGAGCACCGGGCTGCCGGGGGCCAGGCCCAGGCCCAGGGCGCCGGCCATGTTGTCGCCGGTGCCGGCGGCCACCGGGATGCCGGCCGGCAGGGGCAGGCCGTCGGCGACCGTGCCGGCCGCCTCGCCGGGCGGGACGACCCGGGGGAGCAGCGCCGGGTCCAGGCCCACATGGGCCAGGATCTCCTCGTCGTAGGCGCCGGTCGCCGTCGACCACCAGCCGCTGCCCGAGGCGTCGCCCCGGTCGGTGGTGCCGGCCGACACCGGCGCCCCGGCGAGCCGACCCGTGAGGTAGTCGTGCGGCAGCCGCACCGCCCGGGTGGCGGCGGCGGCCTCCGGCTCGTGCTCGGCCAGCCAGGCCCACTTGGTCACCGTGAACGAGGCCGCCGGCACGCTGCCGACCCGCTCCGCCCACGCCTTCGGCCCGCCCAACTCCGCGAGTAGCCGGTCGCGTTGGGGCGCGGAGCGGGTGTCGTTCCACAGCAGCGCGTTGCGCACCGGGCGGCCGTCGGCGTCCAGGGTCACCAGCCCGTGCTGCTGGCCGGCGACCGCGACCGCGCCGGCCCGCTTCGCCGGCTCGCCGCACTGCGCCAGCGCCGAGGTCAGGGCCTCCCACCACACCTCGGGATCGCTGTCGTGCTCGGCGGTCACCTGGTGCGGCGCCTGGCCCCTGGCCACCACCGTGCCGGTGGCGGCGTCCACCACCAGCACCTTGGTGGACTGGGTCGAGCTGTCCACACCGACCACCAGGGGGCCTTCTGCTGCGGTCATGAGCGCGGTCCTCTCTGAGCCCTGGGCGAAGGGGGTTCCTAAGGCGGGTCCCCGCATACTAATTTGTTAACGGCCATGACGAAATAGCTGGGGAGCCGAGGAGCCGCCATGTCAGCTGAGAAGTACCAGCCCACCCCCGATGACAAGTTCAGCTTCGGTCTGTGGACGGTGGGCTGGCAGGGCCGCGACCCGTTCGGCGAGGCCACCCGGCCCGAGCTGGACCCGGTCGAGTCCGTCAACCGCCTCGCCGAGCTGGGCGCCTGGGGCGTCACCTTCCACGACGACGACCTGGTCCCGTTCGGCGCCTCGGCCACCGAGCGCGACGGCGTGATCAAGCGCTTCCGGCAGGCCCTGGACGCCACCGGCCTGGTGGTGCCCATGGTCACGACCAACCTGTTCACCCACCCCGTCTTCAAGGACGGCGGCTTCACCGCCAACGACCGCGACGTGCGCCGCTACGCCCTCCGCAAGGTGCTGCGCAACATCGACCTCGCGGCCGAGCTGGGCGCGAAGACCTTCGTCGCCTGGGGCGGCCGGGAGGGCGCCGAGAGCGGCGGCGCCAAGGACGTGCGGGCCGCCCTCGACCGCTTCAAGGAGGCCTTCGACCTGCTGGCCGACTATGTCGTCAGCAAGGGCTACGACCTGCGGTTCGCCATCGAGCCCAAGCCCAACGAGCCGCGCGGCGACATCCTGCTGCCGACCGTCGGCCACGCGCTGGCCTTCATCGACCGCCTGGAGCGGCCCGAGCTGTTCGGCGTCAACCCCGAGGTGGGCCACGAGCAGATGGCGGGCCTGAACTTCCCGCACGGCATCGCCCAGGCGCTCTGGTCGGGCAAGCTGTTCCACATCGACCTCAACGGCCAGACCGGCATCAAGTACGACCAGGACCTGCGCTTCGGCGCCGGCGACCTGCGCTCCGCCTTCTGGCTGGTCGACCTGCTGGAGACGGCGGGATACGAGGGCCCGAGGCACTTCGACTTCAAGCCGCCGCGCACCGAGGACTTCGACGGCGTGTGGGCCTCGGCCGCCGGCTGTATGCGCAACTACCTGATCCTCAGGGAGCGTTCGGCGGCCTTCCGCGCCGACCCGGCCGTCCAGGAGGCGCTGCGCGCCGCCCGCCTCGACGAGCTGGCCCGGCCCACCCTCAACGAGGGCGAGGGCTTCGAGGAGCTGCTGGCCGACCGGTCGGCGTTCGAGGAGTTCGACCCCGAGGCCGCCGCCGCGCGCGGCATGGCCTTCGAGGCGCTCGACCAGCTGGCCATGGACCACCTGCTGGGCGTGCGGGGCTGACCCCGGAACCGACCAGGGCCCGCCGCCCCGTGTCACGGGGCGGCGGGCCTCGGGAGGCTCAGCCGGCCTCGGGAAAGACGCAGAACTCGTTGCCCTCCGGGTCGGCCAGCACCAGGTGCCCCTCGTGGCGGGCCACCACCCGGGCGCCCAACCCGACCAAGCGCTCGGCCTCGACGGCCGGTTCGGCCGCCTTGAGGTCCAGATGAACGCGGTTCTTGCCGGCCTTCTCCTCCGGCACCAGCTGGAACCACAGGCGCGGCCCCCCGCCGCCCACCCGTTCCACCAGCACGGTGGGGTCGTCCTCCGGGCCGTCGATCCCCTCCGCCCGCAGCCGTTCCAGCTCCGCCTCGTCGTAGGGGGCCACCGCGTAGCCCTCCAGCGCCCGGGCCCAGAACCTGGCCACGGACGAGGGGCGCGCCGCGTCGAACACGATGTCGTGAAGTCGAGCCATGCGCCCCATCCTTGACCGGTGGGCCGACCCCGCGCCAACGGGATTCCGCCGCACCGGGCTCCCCCCGTTCAGCCCGCGCCGTCGAGGACGCCCAGGCCCAGCGGGGTCGCCGGGTGCGGGGCCGTGTCGCGGTTGAGCGCGGTGTGGGTGAGGCCGGCCGTGCGCGGCACCGTCGCGTGCTGGCTCGCGCTGGCTGGCGAGATCCCGGTGCGCCGGGCGAGTTCGGTGGTGGTGCGGCCGGGGTGCTCGGCGATGGTCCACAGCACCATGGCGCGGGTGCGCCCCAGCGGCGCGGCCAGCGAGTCCGGCACGGTCGCCAGGGCCCGCGCGGTGGCCACGGCGGACAGCAGCGGCTCGGAGTCGGGCGAGCCGACGGGTAAGTCAGATACGGCCGCGGCCGCGCCGCCCGCGTCCACCATCGGATGGACGGCCCCGAAGACCGAGGGCACCAACAGGACATGGGGCACGGCGTCGGCCAACTCCCGCAGCGGCTCTCGGTCGTTGCCGAGCGCCCGCGTCCAGCCGGGCACCGGCCGGCCGCGCCGCTCCGCCCACCGCCGCATGTCCGCCCTGACCTGGGAGGCGGAGAGCAGGTCCCGGATGTCGTTGTGCGGCCAGGCCACAACAGGTCGCACCGCGCCGGGCCGGCGGCCATGATCGTGGGGGAGGGGCGCCCGGGCGGGACGAGGGGGGCCGCGGCGGGGGCGGCTCCGCCGGCGAGGAGCGGCACGTCGGCGGAGGCACTGGCGCCCTTTGGGCGCCCCGACCCCGAGGAAAGCGGTGGCCGGTCGTGACCCGAAGCCTCGGCCGGCCACCGCCTTCGGGACGCTTCCCGCCGGCGTCAGCGGCGCCGCCCCACCGACCCGCGCGCGGTGAGCGCGGTCAGCCCGAGGGCGACCAGCGCCACCCCGAACCAGCCCCACGCGTCGAGCCGTTCGTCGACCACCAGCACCGCCAGCACGGCGGCCACCAGTGGTTCGAACAGGCTCAACGTGGTCGCCGCGCTGGTCCGCACCCGCACCAGCCCCGCGCCGAAGAGCAGATAGGCCAGGCACATCGGCACCACCGCCAGATAGCCGACCACCGCCAGGCCGCGCGCCGAGCCGAGCAACGGGCCCCCGGTGACGGCCAGCACCGGCACCAGCACCAGCGCGCCCAGTCCGAAGAGCGCCCCCATGGTGGCCCGCGCCGGGTGTCCGCGCCGGATCACCCGGGACGCGCAGTAGGTGTATCCGGCGTAGCCGGCGCCCGCCAGCACGCCCAACGCCACGCCGGCGGCCGGCCGTTGGCCGGAGGCGGTGCCGCCGTCGCCGGCCAGCGTCAACAGGACGCAGCCCAGGCTCGCGGCGAGCGTCGCGCCCCACCAGCGGCGGCTGAGGGACAGGCCCTCACAGCACCGTTCCAGCAGCGCGGCGAAGACCGGCGCCGAGCCGATGCTCACCACGGTGCCCACCGCCACCCCGGCCCAGGCCATCGCGGTGTAGAACGCCAGCGGGTAGCAGACGACGGCGGCGGCGCCCGCCAACGCCCAGCCCAGCGTGGCCCGTCGCAGCACCGGCAGGACCGAGCGGCCGGCCAGTGCCAGGGTGAGCAGCCCGCCGATGCCCATGGTGGCGGCGCCGACGGACAGGGCCGACGCGCCCTCGGGCGCGAGGCTGGCCGTCGTCCCTGTGGTGCCCCACAGCCCTGCGGCGGCCAGCACCAGCCAGGCTCCGCCGCCCGGCCGCCCCGCCCGAGCGGAGCGGGTGGAACGGGGCAGCCCCGCGCCGCCGGAGCGGCCGGCGGCGTCGAGGGAACCGGGGGAACCGGCGGAACCAGAAGGTCGGGAGGAACCGGAAGATCCGGAAGGGGATAGGAATGTCATGGGTGAGGTGTCCTGCTCCATGTGAATCCGACGAGGGACCGGTAGGAGGGCACACTCAGGAGAACCGGCGGCCGGATGCGGCGGCCGGTGGGAATGACGCGCGAGCCGTGCCCTCAGCGGGCGATCGGCGGGGAGATGACCCGGTTGCGGAACGTCGACGGCATAACGGCAAGGCTAGCCGACCGCCGCCACCCGGCGACACCAACCCTCGATCAGGGCTGCCACCTCGGCCGGCCGCTCCTCGTGGACGTAGTGGCCGCAGTCGGGCCAGGTCAGCTGGGTCGAGAGCGGATGCGCGGGAAGCGAGCCCTCCCAGGCGGCGGCCTCGTCGGCGGTGTGCAGCGCCAGCGCCGGGCAGCGCCGCCCGCGCAGGAACGCCTCGGCGGCCGGTCGCCGCCCGAAGGCGTCGGGCGCCAGATACATCGCCTCCCGGTAGGCGGCCAGCACCGCCGGGTCGGCCGCCGCCAACAGCCGGCGGTGCCGCTCGGTCACCTCGGGCGGGGTCGCGGGGCCGCTGGCCCGGTCGGCGAAGCGGGCCGCCCAGGCCGCGCCCTCCCGCTCCAACGCCGCCTGCTCGGAACGGAGTTGGGTGAGCGTCGCGGTGCCGCCGAAGCCGGTGGCCACCGTCACCGTGGCCCGCGTCAGCCCGGGGTGGTCCACGGCGAGCGCCGCGACCACCTGCCCGCCCATGGAGTGGCCGACCGCGACCACGGGGCCCACCCTCCTGGCGTCGAGCCAGGCCGCGAGGTCGGCCGCGACCAGCCGGGGCGTGTGCCGACCCGGGCGGGCCGGGGTGGCGCCGTGGCCCGGCAGGTCGGGGACCAGCAGCCGGTGTCGGTCGGCGAGGGCCGCCACCACCGCGTCCCACTCGTGGCGGTCGCCACCCCACCCGTGCACCAGCAGCAGCGTGGCCCCGGCGCCGTCGCCCCCGGAGGGGACCCCGGTGTCGAGCGCGGCGAACGTCGGCGGGCGGCCGGTGGACATGGCGACTCCGGGAAAGGGGATTTCAACCAGGAACGGGATCTCGACCAGGGGCGGCCGGGACGGAACGAGCCGGGGCGTCGGGCGGCGCCACCGGTGGTGACCCCGCCCGGTGCCGATCAGCTGTCGTCGTTCTTGCCCCTGCGCCGGAACCAGCGGCGCTTGCGCGGCTTGTCGCCGCGCTTGCGCGAGCCGCCCTGGCGACCCGTGCCGTGCACCCAGCCCGCCGGCGGCTCGTCCGAGCGCCAGGGCTGGGGAGCGGGCCCGCCGTCCTTCCACCGCTCGCGCAGCATCCGCGTCCGCGCCGTCGGCTCCCGGACCTCGGCCTCGCGTATGAAGCTCTCGTCCAGGACCAGGTTGTCCCAGTCCTCCTCGCGTGGGGCGTCGTCACCGCCGCGCGGCTCCTCCTGACCCGAGGGCCCCGTCCCCATGAGTTGCCTCCTGTCCACCGTTGGTGCGCGGAGTCCCACGCCAGGTAAACGCCCGAGGCCGCCGCCGGGTTCCGGCGGCGGCGTTCGGGTCACGGTACCGGAGGCGAGGTCAGGAGCGGTGCTCGGCGGACTCCGCCGACTCCTCGTCCGCGCCCTCCGTCCCGTTCTCCTTCGCCGCCCGGGCGGCCGCGCGCTCCTCCCGGCTGGCGTACAGGCTGGTGATGGTGGTGACGACCAGCACGCCGCAGATGACGCTCAGCGAGAACGCGGTGCTGATCTCCGGCGTGTGCACCCCCGACTCGTGGAGCGCGTGGAGCACCAGCTTCACGCCGATGAAGCCGAGGATCACCGACAGGCCGTAGGAGAGGTGCACCAGCTTCTCCAGCAGCCCGCCGATCAGGAAGTACAGCTGGCGCAGGCCCATCAGCGCGAACGCGTTGGCCGTGAAGACGATGTAGGGCTCCTCGGTCAGACCGTAGATCGCGGGAATGGAGTCCAGCGCGAAGAGAATGTCGGTGCTGCCGATGGCCAGCATCACGATCAGCATCGGCGTGATGAGCCGGCGGCCGTTCTCCCGGTCACCATCCTGGTGCCGTGGTATCGGTCGGTGGCGGGAAAACGCCGCTCCACCATCTTCAGGAAGCGGTTCTCCTCGTACTCCTCGCCCTCGTCCTTGGCGCGGGCCTCCATGATCAACTTCCAGGCGGTCCAGATCAGGAACGCGCCGAAGATGTAGAAGACCCAGGAGAAGTTCGCGATCAGCGCCGCGCCGGCGGCGATGAACCCGGCCCGCAGCAGCAGGGCGATCAGCACGCCGACCATCAGCACCCGGGACTGGTACTGCGCCGGGACGGCGAACTTGGTCATGATCAGCACGAAGACGAAGAGGTTGTCCACGCTCAGCGACTTCTCGGTGACATAGCCGGCGAAGAACTCGCTCGACGGCGTTCCGCCCTCGAACACGGCAAGACCGATCCCGAAGAGGATCGCCAACACCACCCAGAACACCGTCCACACGGTGGCCTCCCTCATGGAGACCTCGTGTGGTTTGCGTCCAAAGAAGAAGTCCACGGCGATGAGGGCGCACAACACCACCACGGTGAGCACCCACGCGGTCAACGAGACGTCCACTCTTCCTCCGGTCTTCCTACGCGCGGCATGACGGACTTCCGCGCGGCGTGCCGTCGCGGCCTCGCCAATGGTAATGGAACGGTAAAGTAACGCGTTCCGGAATGCCGGGGTTCCCTGGCCGAAACCCCGTCGGGCGCACGGTAATTCGGCTGCCTCCGCCGGCTGTGACGGGCATCGTGCCGCCCCATGGCGAACTCCTCCGGCCTGCGCTCCTACGCCGAGATCCTGCGGCTTCCGGGCGCCCGGCGCTTTGTCCTCGCGAGTCTCGTGGGTCGGTTCCCCGGTGCCACGCTCAACCTCGCGGTGGTCCTTCTGGTGACTCATGTCACGGGCAGTTATGCCACGGCGGGCGCCGTTTCCGCGGCCGGCGCGCTGGCCTACGCCGTGCTGGTCCCCCGCGTCGGCCGGGCCGTGGACCGCCGGGGGCAGCGTCGGGTGCTGCCCCTGGTCGCGACGGCCTTCGCGCTCTCCGGCGTGCTGCTGGTGGTGGCCGCGCGGGCCGGGGCGCCGACCGCCGTGCTGCTGGTGTCCGGTGCCGCCTTCGGCGCCACCCGCCCGCCGCTCAGCGCGCTGGCCCGCGCCCGCTGGAGCCACCTGCTGCGCGACGAGGGCTCCGGGCGGCTGCTGGGCGCCGCCTACTCCTGGGAGTCGGTCACCGAGGAACTGCTCTATGTCGTCGGGCCGTTGGTGGTCGCCGGCGTGGTGCTGTGGCATCCCGCGCTCGGCGTGCTGGTGGTCGCCGCGCTGGGGCTGGCCGGGAGCCTGCTGATGGCCGGGCAGCGCGCCACCGAGCCGCCCGTCGCGCCGCGCGCCCCCGGCGACGGCGGCGCGCTGGCGAACCCGGGGCTGCGCGCGCTGTGCGCGGTGTGGGCGTGCTCCTCGGCCATGTTCGCCGCCTGGGAGCTGACCACCATGGCCTTCGTCGAGACCCACGGCGCCGCGTGGATGATCGGCCCGGTGCTGGCCGCGTTCGCCGTGGGCAGTGTGGTGGGCGGGCTCTGGTACGGGACGCACGCCTTCGCCGCGCCCATGGACCGGCGGCTGCGGGTCGCGCTGCTGCTGGTGGTCGCCGGGATGGCGTCGCTGGGCGCGATGCCGTCGGTCGCGGTGCTCGGCGTCTTCTCGCTGTTCTCGGGGCTGTTGATCGCGCCCATGACCATCGCCGCCTACAGCCTGGTGCGGGAGGGCGTCGCCGAGTCGGCGCTGACCGAGAGCATGACCTGGCTCTCCACCGCCACCGCGCTGGGGCGGGCCGGCGGTGGGCTGGCGGCCGGCCCGGTGCTGGACGCGCACGGCCCGCGCTGGGGATACGGCCTCACGCTGGGCCTGGGGCTCGGGGCCCTGGCGGTCGCGCTGCCGGCCGCCGGCGCCTTCCGCGCGATGGCGACGGCCCGTTCCCGCGCCGCAGCACAGGCCGCCGGGGCGGCGGGGGAGAAACCGGGGGAGGAGCCGGGGTCAACGGGCGTGGCCCGCTCCTGAGTTCGGGTCAGCCGTCGGAGTCGCTCAGCGGCAGGTCGGCCCAGACCACGTGCCCGGCGCCGGCGTCCTGCGGGCGGACGCCCCAGACCTGGGCGAGGGAGCAGACCAGCAGCAGGCCCCGGCCGCCCTCGTCATCCTCGCTGGCGTTCTTCGGCACGCTGCGCGGCCCCGAGCCCCCGCTGGCCACGGCTACCCGCAGCAGCGAGCCCAGCAGCCGGACCTCGCAGCCCACGCTGTCGCTGTCCGTGTGCCGCAGCGCGTTGGTGACCAGCTCGGAGATCACCAGCTGGGCGCTGTCGTTGGCGTCACTGGGCGTGCGCCACTCCGCGAGCTGCTGCCGGGTGAGTCGACGCGCCTCGGCCGCCGACGTCGGCACGGCCGGCAGGCGGAAGCGCAGACACCCGCTCGGCGGCGCGGAGCCGTTCTGTCGCACCAGGGGTTCGACGCGCGAGGAGGAAGCCACGGCCCTACTCTGCGGGTTGTCCCTCGCATCCGGCAAGAGGCATCCTGCAAATTACAGATCCGGTTCTTTCAGTCTGTTGCTCTGGCTGATGGCATGGCAGACTCCTTGCCCATGACGGCAGTTGGTGGGGTGGGGTAGTGGCCGGCGGGCAGACCAGTGGAGCCGCCACCGCGTTGCGGGTGGTGTTGGGCCGCCGCCTCCAGGACCTCAGGGAGGCGGCGGGACTCTCCTTCGAGGAGGCGGGGCGGGCGCTGGACGTCACGCACGCCACCATCAGACGGATGGAGAAGGCCCAGGTCGGGCTGAAGGTCCCCTATATCGAGAAGTTGTTGCGGATCTACGGGGTCACCGAGCAGGAGGAGATCGACACCTTCCTCGCCCTGGTCCGCGAGGCCAACCGGCCCGGCTGGTGGCACCGTTACCGCGACGTGCTGCCCGAGTGGTTCAGCGCCTTCGTGAGCCTGGAGGCCGAGGCCGACCAGATCCGCGCCTACGAACCGCACTACGTCCCCGGCCTGTTGCAGACCGAGGCCTACGCCACCACCGTGCTCAGGTCCGGGATGCCGCACGCCCCCGCCGCCGAGATCGAGCGGCTGGTGGCCCTGCGGCTGGCCCGCCAGGACATCCTCACCCGGCCCCAGCCGCCGCTGCTGTGGATCGTGATGGACGAGACCGTGCTCCGCCGGCCCATCGGCCACCCCAACGTGATGCGTGGCCAGATCGGCCGGATGATCGAGGCCGCCGCCTCGCCGAACATCCGGCTCCAGATCATGCCGTTCTCGGCGGGCCACCACCCGGCCATGTACGGGCCGTTCCACCTCTTCCGGTTCCCCGTGCCCGAACTGTCCGACATCGCCTGCGCGGAGAACCTGGTCGGCGCCGCGTACTTCGACCAGCGCGACGATGTCTCGGCGTTCCGGGAGGCGCTGGACCGGATGTGCGCGCAGGCCGCGCCAGTGCACCGCACTGAGGCCATCCTCAGTGGAATTCGCAAGGAGATCTGAACGATGGATCGCATCTACAACGGGATGCCGGCAGCCCACCTGGGAACCGAGGGCTGGCAGAAGCCATGGAGCGGCGGGAACGGAGGCAGCTGCGTGGAGGCCATGCGGCTGACGGACGGCCGGGTGGCGCTGCGTCAGTCGACCGACCCCGAGGGGCCGGCGCTGATCTGCTCCCTTCACGAGATGGCGACCTTCATCGAGGGCGTGAAGTCGGGCGAGGCCGACTACCTCCTGGTGTGACCTCACCGGACGGGCGACCTCACCGGACGGAAGCGAGTCGTGGGGGGGGGGGGGCCCGCGGGGGGGGGGGGGCCCCCCCGGCGCGGGGGCGGCCCCCCCCCCCCGGGGGGGGGC
>NZ_RFFJ01000134.1:0-5394 GCF_003696235.1 Streptomyces triticirhizae | reverse complement strand
TGCCCTCACCGGCCGGGCGCCCTCACCGGCCGTAAGCGTGTCGTCGCGGTGCCCGCGCGGGGGGGGCGCGGGCACCGCGACATGACGGCGGCGGCACCCCGCACGGGGTGAACGCCAGGCAGAGAACGGAGCATTGGGTGACCGCAGAGGGATTCGACGCCGAGCAGATAGACACCAGCCGTCCGCATCCGGCGCGGATGTACGACTACTACCTCGGTGGCCAGGACAACTACGAGGTCGACCGGATCGCCGCCGAGAAGGTGCTCAGCGTCGCCCCGGACGTCAGGCTGGCCGCCAGGGAGAACCGCGCCTTCCTCCACCGGGCGGTCCGGGTCGTCGCTGAGCGCGGCATCCGGCAGTTCGTGGACGTCGGCACGGGCATCCCGACCACCCCCAACACCCACCAGGTGGCCAGGGAGGTCGACCCGACCGCCCGCGTCGCCTACGTGGACAACGACCCCATCGTCAGCGTCTACGCCGGGGCCAAGCTGACGGCCGAGGGCAACGCCGGCTTCGTGCTGGGCGACCTGCGGGACCCCGAGGCGCTCATGGAGAACCCGGTGATCCGGGACCTGATCGACTTCGACCAGCCGGTGGCGCTGATGCTGGTCGCCATCCTGCACTTCATCGACGACGAGGCCCAACCGACGGAGATGATCCAGGCGTTGACCTCCCGGCTGGCGCCGGGCAGCTGCCTGGTGCTCAGCCACGCCACCAGCGACTTCCACGACGCCGAGGACGTGCGCAGGGTCCGCGAGGTCTACAGGAACTCCACGGCCAACGTCACGCCGCGCGGCAGGAGCGCCGTGGAGGCGTTCTTCGACGGCTTCGACGTGCTCGAACCCGGGGTCGTCCAGCCGCACCTCTGGCGCCCGGACGCCCCGGTGCCCGACTCGCCCGAACTGGCCCGCCTCGCCGGCTACGCCGGGGTCGGCGTCAAGCCCTGAGCCCCGTCTCCCCGGGCGTCAGCGCCCGGGGAGACGGGTCCGTTCAGCGCGCGGCCAGCCGGAGCGCGAAGCGGAACTCCCGGGGCCGCAGGTGGTACCGCGGCAGTGGGCCCGGGCCGCAGGACTGGCTGCCGATGCCGTGCTGGGCGTGGTCCAGATGCACCCACACGGTGTCGGACGGCACCAGGTCGCAGGTGTGCTCGGCCGCGTCCAGATGCTCGGGCGTCCACCGGCGGGCCGTCAGGAAGAACGGCTCGTCCACCGCCGTCACCCGCAGCGCGGGCCCGGTGTCCGCCGCCAGCTCGGCCCATCGGACGTCCGCCCTGGCGCCGTTCTCCTGCGGCCGCACATACGGCGTCTGGAGCGCGTCCACGTCGGCCCGGTAGCGGCCGAGCGCCGCCGCCTGCCGGGTGTCCGGATACGCCTCGCCCGGCCCGCCGCCGAACCAGGTCACCGTCCCGTAGGCGGCCGGCAGCCCCAGCCGCAGCCCCACCTTCGGCAGGGTCGTGCGCCAGGGACCCTCGGGCAGCACGGTGACCGACAGCAGCAACTCGTCGTCCAGCGCCCGCCAGTGGTAGGTGGTGGCCAGGCCCACCTCGGCGGCGGCCGGCGCCACCCGGGTGCGCACGACCAGACCGTCGTCCGTCAGCTCGACGCCGTCCAGCCGGTGCCGCATCCGGTCCAGGCCCAGCGCCCGCCAGGACTGGCCGTGCCGCTCGTCGTCCTGCCAGGAGGCGCCGAGGTCGTTGTCGGTGGGGGCGCGCCACACGTCGAGCCGGGGCGCGTGCGGCACGGCGAGGTCGCCCAGCCGCAGCAGCGCGCCGTTCCGCGCGTCGAAGCGCCCGGGGCCCAGCGCGATCCCCTCCTCGCCCCGGACCGGCGCCGCACCCGGTACCGACGGCGCCGGCTCCACCGCCCGCTCGTCCGTGGCCAGTTGGGCCCAGGCGACCAGATGGCCGCGCGGCGCCCACGGCGTGTCCTCGGCCAGCAACGCGCGGAACGTCCACACCCCGGCGCCGGGACGGTCGGTGCCGGGCCGGCTCGGCAGCGGCACCCGGGCGGTCCCGCCGGGGACCAGCGGCGGAACGGTCAGCGGCCCGCCGGCGACGGGCTCGCCCGCCACCTCGTAGGTCCACTCGAAGGCGAGCCCCGAGGTGTCCGCGAAGTCCTGGTCGTTGGTGACCTCCAGCACCCCGGCGGCGCGGTCGGCCTCCATCAGCACCGGCTCGATGACCTTGCGGAACTCCAGCAGCCCCGGCGAGGGCGTGCGGTCGGGCAGGAGCAGCCCGTCGCAGACGAAGTTCCCGTCGTGCGGCTCCTCGCCGAAGTCGCCGCCGTAGCCGAAGTACGGCACGCCCTCGGGGGTGGTCTTCGGGAAGCCGTGGTCGATCCACTCCCAGACGAATCCGCCCTGACAGCGCTCGTGCTCACGGAACAGCCGCTGGTACTCGGCGAGCCCGCCCGGCCCGTTGCCCATCGCGTGCGCGTACTCGCACAGGATGAACGGCAACGAGCGCCGGCGCGCGTCCAGTTCGGGGTCGGCCAGGGGCTCCTCGGCCCGGCGGCCGATCGCCTCGACCTCGGCGTGCGGGGCGTACATCCGGGAGTAGAAGTCGCTGTCCCGGCAGGTCGGGTCGTTCTCGTAGTGGACCGCGCGCTCCGGGTCACGCTCGCGTATCCAGCGTGCCATCGCGGACAGCCCCTCGCCGGCCCCGCACTCGTTGCCCAACGACCAGATCACCACGGCGGGATGGTTCTTGTCCCGCTCCACCATCCGCCGGGCCCGGTCCACCAGCGCCGGGGTGAACCGCTCGTCGGCCACCGGGTTGCCGCGCCAGTCCTCGAACTCGCAGAAGCCGTGGGTCTCCAGGTCGCACTCGTCGATGACCCACAGGCCCAGCTCGTCGCAGAGCTGGAGGAACGCCGGGTGCGGCGGATAGTGGCTGGTGCGCACGGCGTTGATGTTGTGCCGCTTCATCAGCAGGATGTCCTCGCGCATGGTCGCCGGGTCCAGGGCCCGGCCGCGCTCGGGGTGGAACTCGTGCCGGTTGACGCCACGGAACAGCACCCGACGGCCGTTGACCCGGAACAGCCCGTCCTCGACGACCACCGTGCGGAACCCGATCCGCAGCGGAACGCGTTCGCCGGCCGTGACCAGCTCGCCCGCGTAGAGCCGGGGCGTCTCCGCCGTCCACGGCTCGGCCGGCACCCGCACCTCCTCGCCGGTGGCCACGTCCACGCCCAGCTCGGGCACCAGCACCCGGCCGGCCGGCGAGGAGTCGACGCGCAACACGCCCTCGCCCGTGGTGTGGTCGAAGCCGGCGTGCACGAAGTGGTCCTCGACCGCGCCCGGCGGCCGGTGGAGCAGGGTGACCCCCCGGAAGATCCCGGGCAGCCACCACATGTCCTGGTCCTCCAGGTAACTGCCGGCCGACCACTGGTGGACGCGCACCGCCAGCACGTTCCCGGAGCGGCGCAGCAGGTGGCCGACCGCGAACTCGTGCGGCAGCCGGCTGCCCTGGAAGACGCCCAGCTCCCGCCCGTTGAGCCAGACCCGGGCGCAGGACTCCACGCCGTCGAAGCGCAGCACCGCCTCGCCGTCATCCGGCCAGTCCTCGGGCAGGTCGAAGACCCGGCGGTGGTCGCCGGTCGGGTTCTCGGTCGGCACCCGGGGCGGGTCGACGGGGAAGGGGTAGCGGACGTTGGTGTAGGCGGGCGCGCCGTGGCCCTGGAGCACCCAGTGTCCCGGCACGGTCAACGGGCCCCAGCCGGCCTCGGGTTCGGCGGTGAAGGCGTCGGTGGTGAACGCCTCGTCGCCGCCCTCGGCGGTCTCGCTCAGCCGGAAGTCCCAGGTGCCGTCGAGGGAGAGCCGGGCCGCGTCGGATGCGGGGTACCAGGCGCGCGGCGGGAGGTCGCCGAACCCGGGGGAGGGGTCCTCGTAGTACGGGAGAGGAGCGTCCTCGGGCCGATTCCGCATGAGTCTCCTTGCGTTCGCGACCCCTGTGACGGCCGCTTTGTTGAGATGTGTTCCCTGCTGTTGGAAGACGCTAGAACGGCGACCCGCGCTTCGACAACCCCCGTTTGGTAAGCGCTTCCTGTGTGGATCGCGGTGCCGCGCTCCGGGCGCGTTGCCCCCACCCGCCGCCGCTCGTTGGGCAGGGCGTCCCGCCAAGTCGCTTGGCATGGACACGATTTGGGCGGGGTAAGCCCTGGGGCACCACCCGTCCCCCCACGGAACGCACTCGGGAGGTTCCATGCACGCACGCCGTCTTCTGGCCACGGTCGCCACCGTGGCCGCCGCGCTCGGCGTCACCGCTCTCACCCCCACCACGGCCCAGGCGGACCCGTCCCCCACCGCCGCCGAGTACGTGGCCCTCGGCGACTCCTACTCCTCCGGCGTCGGCGCCGGCTCCTACGACGACGCCAGCGGCGACTGCCGCCGCAGCACCGTCGCCTACCCGGAGCTGTGGGCCGACGCCAACGGACCCGCCTCGTTCGCGTTCACCGCCTGCTCGGGGGCGGTGACCACGGACGTGATCAACGAGCAGCTCGGCCCGTTGAGCGCCTCGACCACCCTGGTCAGCGTCAGCGTCGGCGGCAACGACGCGGGCTTCGCCGACACCATGCAGACCTGCGTGCTCCAGGGCACCGACGCCTGCCTGGCCGCCGTCGCCGAGGCCAACGCCTACATCAGCGGCACCCTGCCCGGACGGCTGGACGCCGTCTACGACGCGATCAGCGCCGCCGCCCCCAACGCGCAGGTGGTGGTGCTCGGTTACCCGCGCATGTACGAGCTGGACGGCGGCTGCGTGCTCGGCATCAGCGAGGAGTCGCGGGCCGCCATCAACGGCGCCGCCGACAACCTCAGCGCCGTCACCGGCGACCGCGCCGCCGCCCACGGCTTCACCTACGGCGACGTCCGGCCCGCCTTCACCGGTCACGAGATCTGCTCGGCCGACGAGTGGCTGCACAGCGTCACCGTGCCGGTGGGCGACTCCTACCACCCGACGGCGGCGGGCCAGTCCGGCGGCTACTACGCCGTCCTGGAGGCGCTGGCCTGACCCTCAACGCCCGGCGCACCGGCCGCCGTTCGGGACTCCTCCCGGGCGGCGGCCAGCGCCGAGGCCGGGTCGGACTCGGCGGGACCCGCCGGCCACCAGCGGCCTCGCTCCCGCCGGTACGGCCACCACCGACCGTCCCCGTACCGCAGCTGCACCCCGGCGCCGCGCACGGTCCAGCGGTTGCCCCGGGGGCGCGGCGGGGGACCGTCGCCCCACTCCACGAAGGCACGCGCCACCTCCTCCTGGGCGCGCGGGTCCGGGCTCGCGCCCGGCGCCTCCAGCACGGCCAGCGCCGGCGCGCCGCCCACGCGCCAGGCGCGCACCGCCAACGCCAGCTCCACGCCGGTCCGTTCACACCCGGCGGCCAGCCGCCGGGCCACCGAGGC
>NZ_RFFJ01000133.1 GCF_003696235.1 Streptomyces triticirhizae | reverse complement strand
GGCGCGCGGGTGCCGGCCCAGGTCACCACCCTCGGCTACGCCCGCGCCGCAGCCCGGGCGCTGCGGCCCGGCGGCACCTACGCCGCCAACCTGGCCGACGCGGCGCCCTTCCCGTTCCTCCGCTCCCAACTGGCCACGCTCGCCGCCTGCTTCGCCGAGCTGTGTCTGCTGGCCGAACCGGCGGTGCTGCGCGGGCGGCGGTTCGGCAACTTCGTCGTGCTGGCCGGCGACCGCCCGCCGCCGCTGGCCGCGCTGGCCCGCCGCGTCGCCGCCGACCCGTTCCCCGCCCGCGTGGTGACGGGCCGCGAGGTGGCCCAACTGGTCGGCGACGCGCGGCCGGTGACCGAGGAGACCGCCGTTCCTTCGCCGAGGCCGCCGGCCGACGCCTTCCGCGTCGGCTGACGGCCTCGGGTCCGCCCGGCGCGGCTCAGCTCTGCTCGGTCTCCAACGGGTAGGGCCGCAGGCTGCTCATGATCTGCTCGATCGTCTCGTCCGGCAGCTCGTCCTCGACGCCCGCGTCCGCGACCAGCACCCAGGTCGCCATGTCGTTGTTGAGGTCGAGGTAGGAGACCGCGTACACCTTGCCGTCGGTCTGGCCGCAGGGGTTGGGGTCCTCCTCGTCCTCGGGAACGTCCCGGACGGTGGCGGTCACCAGGTGGCCGCTGATGCCGTGGTCGCTCTCGAACTCCTCCGGCTCCGACATCTCGAAGGTGCCGCGCTGGTGCTGGTCGTAGCCGCCCAACACCCAGTTCATCGCCTCGTTCTCGGCGGCCTCGGCGGTGTTGGTGGCGCCCTGGGCCCCCTTGGTGCCGGCCATGGCGCGGCTGCTGACGCCGTACTCGGCGTCGGCGCACCAGCCGTCCATGTAGGTCGCCACGCCCGACATGGCCACCAGGATGTCGCCCTCCTCGGCGCCCTCCCGCTCGTCCTCGTAACCGAACGTCGTGCCCTCGGAGTTGACGGTCCACTCGTCCGGCGGCACGTCGAACGCGATGTGCCGGTTCTCCAGGGTCTGCACCTGCCAGTCGGGCGCGATCACCGGGTCGGGGCGCTGGAGCACGCCCTGGCGCGGGTCGTCCGGGTCGTTGGGCCGCGTCGGCTCGTCGGTCGGCTCCTCCGTCGGGTCCTCGGACGGGTCGCCCGACGGATCGCCGGAGTCGCCGGGGGTGTCCCGGTTCTGGCCGGCCTGGGGGGAGTCGTCCCCGCCCATCAGCACCACGCCGGTCACGGCCGCGCCGGCGACCACGGCGACCGCGACGATGATGCCGACGGCTATCTTCAACCTCCTGCTGTCGCCGTCGTTCGGCGGCGGGGACGGAGGCGGCAGCGTGGGCGGGCCCTGCCGCTGCCACGCGCCGCCGGGCGCTCCCGGCGGCGGGACGGGTGGCACGCCCGGCTGAGCCCCCTGCCCGGGCTGCTCCCACCCCGCGCCCGCGCCGCCGGTCGGCGGCTGCTGGTACGGGTTGGGCTGCTGGTACCCCGGCTGCTGATAGGGGTTGGACCACTCCCGGCCCGGCTCGCCCCCCGGCTGCTGTTCTCCTGGCCTCATGGCTCAGAACCCTAAGGGTGGCGGCGCCGGCGGAGGACACCTGTCACCGTATTGCGACGGACCTGCGACGAGAAGGCAGCCCCGGCGCGCGGGCGTTGGGGCGGAACGTGGCGGGCGGGCGCCCCAAGCCACCGTCATTACCCGCTGGTAACGTGGGGGTATGACTGACCGGATCTCCGTCGGCGAGCAGCTCGCCGCGACCGTGCCCATGGTCCGCGCGCTCCATCTGGAGTTCGTGCGGACCGACCCGGAGTGCGCCGTGCTGCGCCTGCCCGACCAGCCCACGTTCCACAACCACGTGGGCGGGCCGCACGCCGGCGCCATGTTCACGCTGGGGGAGTCGGCCAGCGGGGCCATCGCCCTGGCCGCGTTCGGCGACCAGATGTCCCGCGCGCTCCCGCTGCCGGTGCGGGCCGAGGTCTCCTACCGGAAGATCGCCACCGGCGAGATCACCGCGACGGCCACCCTGGGTCGGCCGGTGGCGGAGGTGGTGGCCGAGCTGGACGCGGGCCAGCGCCCCGAGTTCCCGGTCGAGGTGGAGATCACCCGCGCCGACGGCGAGGTCACCGGCACCATGACCGTGGTCTGGACGCTGCGCCCGCACCGCGACTGAGGGGCGGGCGCCCGGGAGTCAACGGGCGGCCGGCGCCCGCCCGTTGACCGTGATCAGCCGGTGGCCAGCAGCAGGGTGCCGGCCAGGGCGAGCCCGGCGCCGGCCGCCTGCGCGGCCAGCAGCCGCTCGCGCAGCACCCCGCGCGCGGCCAGCGCGGTGACCACCGGGTAGAGCGAGGCCAGCACCACGGCCACCGTCATCGGCCCGATCCGGGCGGCCAGCGCGTAGGTCGCGTTGGCCGCCACGTCGGCCAGCCCGACGAACGCCAGCGACGGCAGCGCGCCGACCAGCAGCCGCCGGCCGCCCTCCGGCAGCGGCGGGGCGCCGCGCCTGGCCGCCACCCACAGCGCCGTCCCGCCGGTCACCACGTTGCACACGCGCTGCGCGAACAGCGCGAGGAAGAGCCCGGTGACGGTCGTCGACGCCTCGGCGATCAGCGCCAGCACCGCGCCGAAGCCGAGGGCGGCGCCGGCCGTGAACACCAGCGTCTGTCGGGGGATGCCCCCGCCGCCGCCCAGGGTCGGCCCGCCGGCCAGCAGCACGCCGAGGAACGCCACGGCCATCCCGGCGTACTGGACCAGGCCGGGGCGCTCGCCCAGGATCAGCGCCACCCCGACGGGCACCGCTAGCGCGGTGGCCGCCAGCGGCGAGACCACGCCCATCGGGCCCAGCGCGAGCGCCCGGTAGAAGCAGAGCATCGCCAACGGGCCTATCGCCCCGGCCGCGACCGCGAACCAGAGCCGCCCGCCCGCCTCGCTCCACGCCCCGGTGGCCACCACGATGCCGCCCAGCACCACGGCGGCCAGGGTCTGCGAGGCCACGACCACCGTCAGCGCCGGCAGGCGTCGGGTCAGCAGCCCGCCGCCGAAGTCGGCGAGCCCCCAGAGCAGGCTGGTGACCAGGGCAAGGGTGACCATCGTTACCTCGCAAGTACAGTGTTTCGGGCGCCGCGACGGGCCGTCCCGCAGGGGCGGAACGGCCGGAAGGGCGGTCGCGGTGTCAGTGTCGAGCCAGTACGCGGCGGGAGGGGCCGGGAGAGTCCGGAATACTCAACGCTCGCGTCGAAAATAGTACACCCCGCAGTACGCTCCGGTGCACCCGGGCGACCCGGGGCCCATCTCGCTTACCTCGATCCCGCAGGAGAGACGTCGGTGACCGATCTCGACCAGCTCACCCAGTCCCTGGCCGGCAACCTGCGCCGGCTGCGCGCCGAGCGGGGGCTCACCCTGGAGGCGCTCGCCGCCAGGGCCGGGATCAGCCGCAGCATGTTGATCCAGATCGAACAGGCGAGGACCAACCCCAGCGTCGGCACCGTGGTCAAGGTGGGCGACGCCCTCGGGGTCAGCGTCACCACCCTGCTGGACACCCAACCCCGGCCCACCGTGCGGCTGTTCACGGCCGAGCAGACGGTGCGGCTCTGGCACACCGAGGCCGGCAGCCACAGCACGCTGCTCGCCGGCACCGAGGCGCCCGGGCCGCTGGAGCTGTGGCGCTGGCGGCTGATGCCGGGCGAGGGTCACGAGGCCGACGCTCACCCGCACGGGACCACCGAGCTGATCCACGTGGTGGAGGGCGAGTTGACCCTGCGGGTGGACGAGGAGGACCAGCCGGTGCCGGCGGGCGCCTCGGCCGCCTTCGAGTCCCATGTGCCGCACGGCTACCACAACCGGGGCGCCGAACCGGTCGAGTTGATCATGGCCGTGGTGGTCCCGCCCGCGCCGGGGTGAGCCGGTGCGGGGCGCCCGTTCCGGCCTGGTACGGTGCCCGCCATGCGCGCTCCCATCGGAAACTTCGACGAGGCCGTCCCGTTGCCGAAGGCCCTGGACCTGCTGGTTGCCCCGGTGGCCGAGGCGGTGCGCGGCTGGCGTGGGAGCGTTCCGGTCGAGGAGCTGCTCTTCGTCGACACCGACCCGGAGAAGGCGGACACCGCCGTCTTCGTCGAGACCTACGGCGAGGACCTGGCCGAGGCGTCGGCGAACTGCGTGATCGTCGCCGGTCGGCGCGGCGGGGAGACCACCCTGGCCGCCGCCCTCGTTCCCTCGACCACCCGGGCCGACGTCAACGGCGTGGTCCGGCGCCATCTGGGGGCGCGCAAGGTCTCGTTCGCGCCCCACGAGACGGCGGTGCGCGAGACCGGCATGGAGTACGGCGGGATCACGGTCGTGGGGCTGCCCGCCGGCTGGCCGGTGCTGCTGGACGCGGCCGTGGTCGCGCGGGATCACGTGCTGATCGGCAGCGGGGCGCGCCGGGGCAAGCTGATCGTGCCGGGCGCCGCGCTGGCCGAGCTGCCGGGCGCCGAGGTGCTGGAGGGGCTCGGCCGGTAGCACCGGTAGCGGGGGGTCGGGTGGGGTACCCGGCCGCCGAGGGAACGAAGGGGTACCCTGGGCCCCTGGGGCGACGATGAGGTTAGGCTAACCTAACTCCGGTGTGGTGGTTCCCCTTCGCGGTCCCCGCACCCGCCCTCGCACCGAGTCCAGGAGCTGTCCGTGAGCGACCGACCCGCCCGAAAAGGGCCCCAGACCCACCGCGCCCAGGTGGTGTACAAGGAACGCCTCACCCCGCACATGATCCGGGTGGTCTTCGGTGGCGAGGGCCTCGCCGCGTTCGCCACCGGGGAGTGCACCGACCACTACGTCAAGCTCGTCTTCCCGCTGCCCGACGTGGCCTACCCCGAGCCGTTCGACATGGGCGAGGTCAGGGCGTCCATGCCGCGCGCCGCCTGGCCCAGGACCCGCACCTACACCGTCGCCGGCTGGGACCCCGAGGCGCTGCGGCTGACCATCGACTTCGTGCACCACGGCGACGAGGGGCTGGCCGGCCCCTGGGCCGACGCCGCCCGCCCCGGCGACGAGCTGTACCTGCTGGGTCCCGGCGGCGCCTACGCGCCCGAACCCGACGCCGACTGGCACCTGTTGGCCGGCGACGAGGCGGCCCTGCCCGCCATCGCCGCCGCGCTCGCCGCGCTGCCGGCGGGGGCCAGGGCGCTGGCCTTCGTCGAGGTCGCCGGGCGCGAGGAGGAGCAGAAGCTCAACCACCCCGAGGGCCCGATCGAGGTGGTCTGGCTGCACCGCGAGGGGCGGCGGGTTGGCGAGGCGCTGGTGGAGGCCGTCACCTCCGCCGTGTTCCCGCCGGGCGAGCCCCAGGTCTTCGTGCACGGCGAGGCGCACACCGTCAAGGCGCTCCGCCGCCATCTGCGGCACGACCGGGAGCTGCCCAGGGAGCGGATGAAGTCCGTTTCCGGCTACTGGCGTCGCGGCTCGGACGAGGATGGCTGGCAGTCCAGCAAGGCCGAGTGGAACCAGCGGATCGAGGCCGAGCAGGAGGCCGCCGCCGGCTGAGGCGGGGCGTTCCCGCGCGCCGGCGCACACCTCCCGGACGCGCGCCGGCGCGCGGGCCGGCCCGTCAGGCGGTGCCGGCCGGCTCGTAGGGCCGGCGCCCCCACTCCATCGCCGACCAGGGCGGGGTCAGGTCCGCCAGCTCGGTGATCTGGTGCGGCTTGAGCGAGCGCGGGTCGGGCGCCTCCCGGTGCCGGGCGAAGGCGCGTTCCGCGTAACGGTGCCCGGTGTCGGCGCCGATCACCAGGTGGGTCCGCTCCGGCCGCCGCCCCGCCTCCCACAGCGCGGCCAGATGCGCCGCCCCCGTCGACAGGCCGGCGAAGACCGCGTGCGAGCGGACCAGCCCGACGGCCCCCGCCAGGGCGTGCCGGAAGTCGACCCAGTGCAGCCCGTCGTAGAGCCGGTGGCGCACGTTCTCGAACGGGATCGCGCTGCCGATGCCCGCGATGATCGCCTCCGGGTCGCGGAACCGCTCGCTGCCGAAGGTCACGCTCCCGAACGGCTGGACGCCCACCAGCCGCGCGTCCAGGCCCCGTTGCCGCAGCGGAACGACCAGCCCGCCGGACGAGGAGCCGGTGCCTACCGGCGCGACCACCGTCAACGGGCCATCCGGCAGCGCGGCGGCCACCAGGTCGGCGAACTCCCGGTAGCCCGCGTAGTGCACCGCGTCGTGGTACTGCCGCATCCAGTGCGCCTCCGGCCGCGCCGCGACCAGCTCCCGCACCCGGGCCACCCGCCGGTTCTGGTCGAGCCGCAGGTCGTCGGATGGCGGCATCTGGTCGATGGTGGCGCCCAGGATCTCCAACTGCACCCGGGTGGTGAGGTCCACGGTGGTGGAGGCGACGATGTGGCAGCGCAGCCCGTAGCGGTGGCAGGCCATCGCCAGCGCCAACGCGTAGATCCCGCTGGAGCTGTCGACCAGCGTCTGGCCGCGCCGGATGACGCCGCGCTCCAGTAACGTCCGCACCGCGCCCAGCGCCGCGTAGACCTTGAGCGTCTCGAAGCGCGCCAGCACCACGCCGGGGCCGAGCCGCACCAGATCGGGTGCCTTGACGGCGTCGGTGATGTGCTCGTGGATCACCGGGGGCCTCAACGGGGCCTGTTTCGGCGGCGGTTGGGCCGGCGTCCCGGGCGCTGGAACGTTCGCGGGCGCGTTGGTCGGCGCGTTGGTCGGTGCGTTCGCTGGCACGTTCGTGGGCATGGCATCGCCACCTCGACTCGTGGGGGCCCGGCGGGGGATGGCGCCGGGGTGGGGGAGGCGGGGGCGAGGCCACGGGCGTCGCCCCCGCGCGGGCTCAGCGGGGCGCCGGATCGCCCTCGGCCAGGGCCAGTTGGGCCAGCAGCGTCCGGCGGGCCCTGGCCACCCGGGAGCGGACGGTGCCCACCGGACAGCCGCTGGCCGCCGCCACCTCGGCGTACGGCATCCCGGCGATCTGGGTGAGGCGGAACGCCCGGGCGCGGTCCGACGGCAGCCGGGCCAGCAGTTCGTCGAGGGCCACCCGTTCCTCGAACCCCGGTATGTGGCCGCGCTGTTCGCGCTCCACGGTGGTGAGCCAGTCGGCGGTGGCGGCCAGCGGCGGGCGGGAGCGCTCGTAGCGGACCCGGTCGACGGCGGCCCTGCGGGCGATGGCCAGCAGCCAGGTGCGGGCGGAGGAGCGCCCCTCGAACGCGGGCAGCGCGCGCAGCGCCCGCAGCAGCGTCTCCTGGGCCAGGTCCTCGGCGCCCTGCGGGTCGCCGGTGAGCCGGGTCAGATAGCGCAGCAGGTCGTCGCGGACGGCGGCGAAGAACGACTCGACGGCCCGCCGGTCGCCGCCCCGCGCGGCCAGCGCCCAACGGGTCACGGTCGCCTCGTCGGCGGTGGCGGGGTCGTTCGCCGCGTGGTCGGGCGCCGCGTGGTCGTGCGGGCTGGGGTGGTGCGCGGCGGGGTCGGGCGTGGTGTGGTCGTGCCCGGCCGGCGTGCGGCGGGGCAGGGTGGTGGGGGGTGGGGCAAGACGTGCGGTCACGGTCCTGTCGCCTTTCACGGAGGCCGTGGCGTTCCGCTGGAACGCACGGTGTGGTCGGGCCGGGAGCCGCCGCGAACGAGGACGGTGCTGGGGGTCAGACGGGGCGTGCCCGGCCGTGGCGCGCGGCGTTCGTCCGACGTGTCACGCCGGGAACGCGGGCCGTGCCGGGGGACCCCTGGACTCGATGGGGCGCTCCCACCCGGGCGGGGGCGGCGGCCGGTCGGCGGTGGGCCGGGCGGCCCCCGCGTCGACCGGGGTCGGCGGGTTGACCGGGCGCGGCGGCGGGCCGAGCACCCGGTGCGCCGCCCAGCGCAGCAGCCCGAAGAGGGCCCGTTCGCCCCACCACAGCCACACCGCGCTCAGCAGCGCGACGGCCAGATGGCCGGCGACCATCGAGGCCGGGCCGTCCACCAGCCCGTGGCCGGGCGCGACGGCACCGGCGGCCGACGGGCCGGCCGTGCCGGTGTCGGCCATGCCCGTCCCGGCCATCCGATGGCCGGCGTGCGCGGCGTGCAGGCGCGCGGCCTGGAGGGCGTGTCCTGCGGAGAAGGCGCCGTGCAGAAGGAGTTGGACGCCCAGGGTGGCGGCGATCACCGCGACCGGGCCCCGCTCCCGCTCGGTGAACGACCAGACGCCCACCCAGACGCCGAGGAAGACCACCAGCAGCAGCCGCCAGGAGACCGCGTCCCCGGAGACCGCCGTGTGGCTGGAGATGGCGAGCACCACGCAGAGCGCCGAGAATACGGCGGCTCTCGTGGCTCGCAACATCCGGCCCGCTTCCATGACAGAACCATGGTGACACCGAGCGCTTCGGGTGACGATATGCGCGACGCGGATTTCGTTACCGGGAAATCGATTCCCAACACGCGGGAACTTCCCCGCCGTTGCCCACGACTTCACAAGTGAATGACGTCCCCACCCCGACGGGACCCCGGCCGTAGGAGCCTCGGCGACGGCGGCAACCCGCCCGGATCTGCGGGGACTTGACGCCGGGACAACCGAAGGGGAACTCCGCGAAGAAGCGACGAAGAAGCCGACGAAGAGCCGCTGACGGCTCAACCGTAAAGGATTTCCGTGCCATTATCCCCGCGACGTCACGTGTGCGTTTCCGTGACCGTGGGTACAGTCCAGCTCGCCCCGCCCCCGCCCCGGATCGGGCCGACGGCGCGGGCCGTCACCGGAATCGAGGTTCCCTCACCCATGCACTGGTACGAGGATGACGACTTCTGGGTGGACTTCGCGCCCGTGATGTTCTCCGACCGCCGCCGCGCGGAGATCGCCGAACTGGTCGCGACCTCACCGCTGTTCGACCACCCGCCCGGCACCCGGGTGCTGGACCTGGCCTGCGGGCCCGCCCTCTACGCGGTGCCGCTGGCCCGCCGGGGCTGCCACGTCACCGGCGTCGACCTGAGCCGGCCGATGCTGGAACGCGCCCGCGCCGCCTGCGCGGAGGCCGGCGTCGAGGTCCGGCTGGTGCGCGGCGACATGCTCACCCATGTCGAACCCGAGACCTACGACGAGGCGATCAACGTCTTCACCTCCTTCGGCTACTTCGAGCGCCGCGACGACAACCTCACGGTGCTGCGCAACGTCCTCGCCTCGCTGCGTCCCGGCGGGCGGCTGCTGGTCGACGTGATGGGCCGTGAGGTCGTCGCCGGCTGGATCGGCCGGCCCCAGGTGGTGGAGCTGCCCGACGCGCTGGTCTTCCAGCGGGACACGGTCCTGGACGAGTGGACCCGGCTGCGCACCGACTGGACGCTGGTGCGCGGTGACCGCGCCCGCGAGGTCTCGATCACCGCGTTCCTCTACAGCGCCGCCGAACTGCGGGCGCTCTTCGCCGAGGCCGGCTTCGTCGACATCGAGGTCTACGGCGACTTCGACCGTTCCCCCTACGACCAGCGGGCCCGCCGACTGGTCGTGCGCGGCACCCGGCCGGCCGTCTCCCCGGCCCAGGACCCGGACGTTCCGGCCACCCCGGCCGGCCAGGAAGGAGAGGACGACGCATGACCATCGCCGCCCTGGAGGCCCTCAGCTTCGGACTGGCCCGGATCGTCGAGGCGGCCGAAGCGGCCGGACACCGCCTCGCCCTGCTCACCGGCGACCGCGCCATCTACCAGCACGAGCTGGCCCAACTCCCGGCCGACGCCCTCGACATCGTGGACGTCGACACCCACGACCGCGACGCCAGCCGGGCCGCGCTGCGCGCCCTGCCCGACCTGGCCGGGCTGATCAACTCGACGGACGGCTGGAGCGTTCCGGCCGCCGACCTGGCCGCCGAGCTGGGCCTGCCGGGCCCCGACCCGGCGGCCGTGCGGCGGCTCCGCGACAAGCTGGCGGTCCGCCGGCTGCTGGCGGAACGGGGCCTGGGCCCCGAGGGGGCGATCCCCGTCGGCCCCTCGACCACCGCCGAGGAGATCCTCGCCGGGGTGGGGCTGCCCGCCGTCCTCAAAGACTCCGCCGGCACCTCCTCGAAGAACGTGTGGCTGGCGCGCGACCGCGCCGAGTTGGACGCGGCGCTGGAGCGGGCGCGCGGCGCGGCCCTCACCGGCCGGCTCTTCGCGGAGCGCTACCTCGCCGGCCCGCTCTACAGCGCCGAGACCCTCAGCTTCGAGGGACACACCCGGCTGCTGGGCGTCTTCAGCCGCCAGACCTCCCCGCTGCCCCGGGTGCGCGAGGAGGGCGCGGCGTTCCCCGTCGCCCTGCCGGGCGAGGAGACGGAGACGGTACGGCGCTGGGTCGGCGACGTGCTCGCCGCCGCCGGGCATCCGACCGGGTTCGCCCATGTGGAGTTCGTCTGGACCGCCAAGGGGCCCGAACTGGTCGAGATCAACCGGCGGATCGGCGGCGCCCTGGTCGGCGAGGCGCTCTGCCGGGCGCTGGGGGTCAACGTCTACCACGCGCTGATCGACACCACCCTGGGCCGCCGCCCCGCCCTGCTCGACGGGCCCCAACCCACGGGCGACGCCAGCGCGTTGGTGCTGATCTACCCCGACAGGACCGGCACCCTCGTCGGCTGGTCGGGCCTCGACTCGCTGGCCGCCTTCCCCGGCGAGCCCGAGTGGTACCCGACGGCGGCGCCGGGCGACCGGGTCGTCCACCTCGACGACCAGCGCGGCTGCACCGGCATCCTCCTGACCCGGGGCGCGACGGCCGAACTCGCCTGGCACCGCGCGCTGAGCGCGGCCGGCACGATCCGGGCGGTGGTGGAGGACTGAACGGTGCCGGGTGCGGCCCGGCGGCACGGCGCTGGTCACGTGGCGGGTGCGATATCCCGGCCGCCCGCGCGCGGTTGACGTTCCTGTACTCGTGGGCGTTCGAGCGTCGCGGGGGAACGGGAGGGGGCCGGCCATGAAGCTCGCCGAGGCACTGGCGGAACGTGCGGAGGCGGCGCGCCGGGTGGAGCAGCTGCGGGCGCGTGTCGTCAGCGGCGCGCGGTACCAGGAGGGGGAGACGCCCGCCGAGGACGCGGCGGCGCTGCTGGCCGAGGCCGGCGAGGTGTTGGAGACCCTTGAGACGCTGATCCGGCGGATCAACCGGACCAACGCCGCCGTGGAGATGGGCCCCGACGGCACGCTCACCGACGCGCTCGCGCGCCGCGACACGCTGCGGCTGCGTCACTCGGTGGTCACGGCCGCGGCGGACGCGGCGGCGGGTGCGGGCGGTCGCGGACATGTTCGTCAGCTCCGTTCCGAGCTGACGATGGTCTCCGCGCTGCCCGTCGCCGAACTGCGCGCCCAGGTGGACGCGTTGGCGCGCGAGATCCGGGAGATCGACACGCGCATCCAGCGCATGAACTGGGAGGTCGACCTGCTGGACTGACCGGCCCGCAGGGCGGGACCGGAACGACATGGAGCGGGTAGCCGCTCCGGAGGCGTGCACACGCCGAGGGCCGGCGGCTTTCCGGTCACTCCTTGGCGCGTGAGGAGCAACGCCGGGTTCGACTTCCCGTCAACAGCGCAGCTCAGCACGGCGCACAGGTAACGGCGCACCGCGCACGGCATATCACCGCGTGCGGATCCGGAGCGGCGAGGGCGGGTTCGGGGCTCTCCACGTCACGGCAACGCGTCGGGCCGCCGCGTAGGGGGCGTTGGCCTCGCCGGAGGTCAACAGCGCGAAGACGTAGAGGCGTTCGGGATGCCGGCGCCGCAGCTCCCGGTACGCCGCCCGGGCCGCGTCGGCGATCAGCGCGCTCAGCGCCGGGTCGGGCACCGGGCGGACGGGTGCGCGGGCCCGCTCCGGGGGGTCGGCGATCAGGCGGCGCAGCGCGGCCGGCTCGATCCGGTTGTTCTCCGAAGGCCCGGCGTCGCCCAGGCACTCGTGAACGGCGGTCCGATAGGGCGCGAGCAGGTCGAGCGACGCCCGCAGCCGGTCGGTGACCTCGCGCTGGTCGTTCCCGAACAGCTCGACGTCCACCAGGGGTTGACCGGCGTCCACGCGCCGCCGCACCTCGGCGACGCCGAGCCCCAGCGTCCGGTGTAGAGCCATCAGCACGCCCGCCGGGAGCGGCTCCCCGACCACGACGAGGGCGCGCACGGAACCGAGGGCGTCGCCGCGGTCGGGCATGGTGGCGAGAACCCTAGCCCACGCCCAGCCTGGGCAGCTCGATCGCCGGGCAGCGGTCCATCACCATCGCCAGGCCGGCCTCCCTCGTCCGCCGGTAGGCGTCCTCGTCGATCACGCCCAGCTGGAACCACACGGCCTTCGCGCCGATCGCCACCGCCTGGTCGGCGACCTCGCCGGCGAGGTCGCTGTTGACGAAGACGTCCACCACGTCCACCGGGAACGGGATGTCCGCCAGCGTGGCGTACCCGGGCTCGCCGTGCACCGTCTCCGCCTTGGGATGCACCGGCACCACGCGCTTGCCGGCGGCCTTCAGGACCCTGGCCACCCCGAAGGCGGCCCTGGCCGGGTTGTTCGACAGCCCCACCACCGCCCACACGGGCCCGGTCTCGGTGAGGATGTCGCGAACGGTCTGCTGGTCTCCATACATGTGCCCCACAACCACCCCGCGCGCCCGGCGCATTCCCCGGGGGCCCGGACGGGCGGGCCCGGCGGGACTGTGCGGACACGGCCTAGGCTGGGCCGGTGTCCGACACGTATCTGACGGTGGCCGCCGAGAGCGAGCACGAGACCGAGGTCAACCGTTCCCGCTTCCGCTGCGCGCTGGCGCCGGCCGCGACGGAGGAGGACGCGCTCGCGTTCGTGGCGCGGATCAGGGAGCGGCACCCCACCGCCAGTCACCACTGTTACGCCTATGTGATCGGCGCGGACGGCGCGGTGCGCCGGGCCTCGGACGACGGTGAGCCCTCGGGCACGGCGGGCCAGCCCATGCTGAACATGCTGCTGCGCCGCGAGGTGCGGTTCACGGTCGCGGTGGTCACCCGCTGGTTCGGCGGCGTCAAGCTCGGCGCCGGTGGGCTGATCCGCGCCTACGGCGGCGCGGTGGGCTCGGCGCTGGACGCCGAGCCGCTGGTCACCCGGCGGCGGCTGCGGCTGGCCACGGTGACCGTTGACCACGCCAGGGCCGGCCGGCTGGAGAACGAGCTTCGGGCGTTGGGCCACCCCGTGCGGGACGTGCGCTACGGCGCCGAGGTGGCGATCACCCTCGCCCTGCCGGCGGCCGAGTGGGACGGCTTCGCCTCCTGGCTGGCCTCAGCGACGGCGGGCGCCGCCCGGCTCGCCGCCGGCGAGGAGACCCACGGCACGGGGTGATCCTTCCGGCCACGTGCGCGTGCGGTGCCCGCCGGAAGCCGGCCGAAAGCGGGTACTCGGCGGCCGGAACAGAACGGCGGGGGAGTCCGTTGCCCGGAGTAAGTTGAACGGTAAACTAAACCGACCGACCAGCCGAGACGAGGTGGGTGTGATGCAGTTCGGAATCTTCACCGTCGGTGATGTCACCCCCGATCCGACGACCGGGAGGACCCCGACCGAGCACGAGCGGATCAAGGCGATGGTGACCATCGCGCGGAAGGCCGAGGAGGTCGGGCTCGACGTCTTCGCCACCGGCGAGCACCACAACCCGCCGTTCGTCCCCTCATCCCCGACCACCATGCTGGGCTGGATCGCGGCCCGCACCGAGCGGCTGATCCTCTCCACCGCCACCACGCTGATCACCACCAACGACCCGGTGAAGATCGCCGAGGACTACGCGATGCTCCAGCACCTCGCCGACGGCCGCGTCGACCTGATGATGGGCCGGGGCAACACCGGGCCGGTCTACCCCTGGTTCGGGCAGGACATCCGGCAGGGCATCCCGCTGGCCATCGAAAACTACGCGCTGCTCCACCGGCTGTGGCGCGAGGACGTCGTGGACTGGGAGGGCCGCTTCCGCACCCCGCTCCAGGGCTTCACGTCAACGCCCAGGCCGCTGGACGGCGTTCCGCCGTTCGTCTGGCACGGCTCCATCCGCAGCCCGGAGATCGCCGAGCAGGCCGCCTACTACGGCGACGGCTTCTTCGCGAACAACATCTTCTGGCCCACCACACACTTCCAGCAGCTCATCGGCCTCTACCGGCAGCGCTACGCCCACTACGGCCACGGCACCCCCGAGCAGGCGATGGTCGGGCTCGGCGGACAGATCTTCGTCCGGAAGAACTCCCAGGACGCCATCCGTGAGTTCCGGCCGTACTTCGACAACGCGCCGGTCTACGGGCACGGTCCCTCGCTGGAGGAGTTCATGGAGCAGACCCCGTTGACCGTGGGCAGCCCGCAGGAGGCGATCGACAGGACGCTCACCTTCCGGGAGAACTTCGGCGACTACCAGCGGCAGCTCTTCCTGATGGACCACGCGGGCCTGCCGCTGAAGACCGTGCTGGAGCAACTGGACATCCTGGGCGAGGAGATCGTCCCGGTGCTGCGCCGGGAGTTCGCGGCCGGGCGGCCGGCCGACGTGCCCGACGGGCCGACCCATGCCGCCCGGGCCGCCGCCGAGCGCCAGCGGCGCGCCGCGACCCCGGCCTGAGCCGCGACCCCGCCCCGCTGCCCGACGTCCGCCCGTTCCCCAACCGCACGCACCACAGGAGGAGTTGTCCCCATGACGCCGCGCACCCTGGTGGTGGTCAGCGCCGGGCTGAGCCAGCCGTCGTCCACCCGGCTGCTGGCCGACCGGCTCGCCGAGGCGACCCGCCGCCACCTCGCCGCGCACGACGCCGGCGGCCGGGAGGTCACCACCCGCGTCGTCGAACTCCGCGACCTGGCCAGGGACATCGCGGGCCACCTCGTCACCGGCTTCCCGGCCCCGCCGCTGCGCGAGGCGATCGAGGCCGTGGAACGGGCGGACGCGGTGATCGCGGTGACGCCCGTCTTCGCCGCCTCCTACAGCGGGCTGTTCAAGTCGTTCTTCGACCTGTTCGAGCCGACCGCGCTGGTCGGCACGCCGCTGCTGATCGCCGCGACCGGTGGCACCGCCCGCCACTCGCTGACCCTGGAGCACGCGATGCGCCCGCTCTTCGCCTATCTGCGGGCCACCGTGGTGCCCACGGCGGTGTTCGCCGCCGCCGAGGACTGGGGCGGCGACGGCGACCCGCTCACCGACACCCTGCCGACCCGGATCGACCGCGCGGCACGGGAGTTGGCCACCCTCCTCCTGGCCGGGACCCCCGCCCAGGCTCCGGCCCCGGCGGGGGAGGCCGGCCGGGCGCAGGCCGACGACGGAGAACGAGCCGGGAACGCGGACGGGGCGGCGGACGGGCGCGCGGCCGAGGGGACGGGGCTGAGGTTCACCCCGTTCGCCGAACAACTCGCCGCGCTGCGCCGCCGGTAGCCGCCGCTGGCCGCCGGGAACGGCCGGCGGTGGCCGGACCCGCCACCTCGGCCGGCGGCGGGCGTTGTCAGACCCCGGTGGCAGACTGGTGCGCGATCCACCGGGACCGGCCCGGTGGCCGGGAGAAGGGCGCGGGTTGATGACACGGCGGCGTGGCGGGGCGGCCCCGGCGTGAGGCTGCTGCACACCTCCGACTGGCATCTGGGCCGCACCTTCCACCGGGTGAGCCTGCTGGCCGAGCAGGAGGCGTTCCTGGACCACCTGGTCGCCGTCGCGCGGGCCGAGCGCGTGGACGCGGTGCTGGTCGCCGGGGACGTCTACGACCGGGCGGTGCCCCCGCTGGCCGCCGTCCGCCTCTTCGACGAGGCGCTGCACCGGCTCGCCGCGCTCGACGTCCCCACCGTGATGATCTCGGGCAACCACGACTCGCCGCACCGACTCGGCGTCGGCGGGCGGCTGTTGGCCCGCGCCGGCATCCACCTGCGCACCCGCCCTGAGGAGTGCGGCACCCCCGCGCAGCTGCACGACGCGCACGGGCCCGTCGCCGTCTACGGGCTGCCCTACCTGGAGCCGACGCTGACCCGCGAGCCGCTCGGCGCCGAAGCGCCCCGGCACGCCGCCGTGCTGCGCGCCGCGATGGACCGGGTCCGCGCCGACCTCGCGACGCGGCCGGCCGGCACCCGCGCCGTGGTGCTCGCGCACGCCTTCGTCACCGGCGGCCAACCCTCCGACAGCGAACGGGACATCACCGTCGGCGGGGTCGCCGCCGTGCCCGTCGCCACCTTCGACGGCGCCCACTACACCGCCCTCGGACACCTCCACGGCTGCCAGACCCTCACCGAGCGGGTGCGGTACTCCGGCTCCCCGCTGCCGTACTCGTTCTCCGAGGCCGGTCACCGCAAGAGCCTGTGGCTGGTCGACCTCGACGCCGCAGGCGCCGTCCACGCCGAACGCGTCGACGTCCCCCTCGGCCGGCCGCTGGCCCGGCTGCGCGGCCGCCTCGACGACCTGCTGTCCGACCCCGAACTCGCCGCCCACGAAGGCGCGTTCGTCGAGGCCACCCTCACCGACCCGATCCGCCCCGAGGAGCCCATGGCCCGGCTGACCGCCCGCTTCCCGCACGCCGTCAGCCTGCTCTTCGAGCCCGAACGCGCCCCGGGCCAGGCCGTCGACTCCTACGCGCGCCGCCTCGACGGCCGCACCGACGAGCAGGTCGCCGAGGACTTCGTCACCCACGTCCGGGCCGGCCAGGGCCCCGACGGCGCCGAACGGGCCGCGCTGCGCGCCGCGTTGACCGCCGCCCGCGTCGGACAGGAGCGCGGGGAGTGAGGCTGCACCGGCTCACGGTCACGGCGTTCGGCCCGTTCGCCGGCACCGAACGCGTCGACTTCGACCGGCTCGCCGCCGGCGGCCTCTTCCTGCTGCACGGCCCCACCGGCGCCGGCAAGACCTCCATCCTCGACGCCGTCGTCTACGCCCTCTACGGCTCGGTGCCCGGCGCCCGACAGGGCAGCCCCCAGGCGCTGCGCAGCGACCACGCCGACCCGGGCACGCCGACCGAGGTCGTCCTCGAACTCACCGTCGCCGACCGCAGATTGGAGTTGACCCGCCGCCCGGAACAGCTTCGCCCCAAGCGCAGGGGCGGCGGCACCACCCGCGAACGCGCCCGCACCCTGCTGCGCGAACGCCGCACCCCGGGCGGCGCGTGGGAGGCGCTCAGCGGCTCGCACCAGGAGATCGGCCGCGAGATCGGCGAGCTGCTGGGGATGAACCGGGACCAGTTCTGCCAGGTCGTGCTGCTGCCCCAGGGGGACTTCGCGCGGTTCCTGCGCGCCAGCGCGGAGGACCGGGCCAGGCTGCTCGGCCGGCTCTTCGACACCCGCAGGTTCCGCGCCGCCGAGGAGCACCTCGCGGAGCGGCGCGCCCGCGCCGCCGAGCGGGTCGGCGCGGGCGACGAGCGGCTGCTGGCCACCGGCCACCGGGTCCGCCAGGCGGCGGGCGACGACGCGGAGCTGGCCGGCCACCGCTGGGCCGGGCTGAGCCCGGGCGATCCCGAACTGGCCGACGCCGTCCTGGAGTTCGCCGCGCTGGCGCGGGTCGGCGCACGGGAG
>NZ_RFFJ01000132.1 GCF_003696235.1 Streptomyces triticirhizae | reverse complement strand
GCGCGAGCGGGCGGACGCGACGGCGCCCTCGGGCGGCCAACGCCGCCGGGCGGGACCCGCGGCCCGGTTACGGCGGCGGCGAGACGCCGTTCCCGCCGAGCGGCACCATGACGGCCCCGCCGCCCGGGACCGGTCGGCGCCCGTGCGAAACGCGCCCGGCTTCGCCGAAGCACCGCGCCCCCGCCTTCCTCCCGAGGCCCGGCGCCACCGGCGTCTCGACGGCAACCGGAACCCGCGCGGAGCGCACCGGCCCCCCAGGGGGCGGCCCTCCCGGCGCCCCGCAGGGTCACCGTTGGTTGCCGTAGGTGCGCAGGCGGTCGGCGACCTCGGCGAGTTGGGGCTCGGTGAGCAGGGTCGGGCGCAGGCCCGGCACGGAGCTGGCGGCGAGCCACACCTGGCACATCCACTCCAGCTGCGCCGTGTGGTCCATCGCCTGCCGCAGGTCACGCCCGTACACCAGCGTGCCGTGGTTGCGCAGCAGGCACGCGCTGCGGTCGGCGAGGGCGGTCAGGGCGGCGTCGGCCAGTTCGTCCGAGCCGTAGGTGGCGTAGGCCGCGACCCGGATCGGCCCGCCCATCGCCGCGGCCATGTAGTGGATCGGCGGCAGCTCGTCGACCAGCGTGGAGACGGCGGTGGCGCGGGCCGCGTGGGTGTGGACCACGGCGCTGGCCTCGGTCTCGCGGTAGACCGCGAGGTGGAGCGGCAGTTCGCTGGTCGGCTTGAGCCGCCCGGCGACCACCCGCCCGTCGAGATCGACGGCGAGCAGGTCGCGCGCGCCGAGCCGGTCGTAGGGAACGCCGCTCGGGGTGACGAGAACCGTGTCCCCGAGGCGGACCGAGAGGTTACCCGAGGTGCCGACGACAAGACCGTCGGTCACGGTCTGGCGGGCGGCGGCCACCAACTCCCGCCAGGCGGACCGCCACTCCGGAGGCAGCGGGCGTCGCCCGCCCGAAGGACCTGCCGAAAAAAGGAGCGAAGCAACAGCATTACGCCGCCGTTCATTCATCTTCCGTTCACCTATTCACCCTACGTTAACGGCGCTTGTCGTCCCCACCCCGCCGAATGATTGTCCGGTACATGGAACACTTCACGCTGTTGATCGCGATCGTGATCATCACGGCTTTGGCGTTCGACTTCACCAACGGCTTCCACGACACGGCCAACGCGATGGCCACCACCATCTCCACCGGGGCGATGAAGCCCAGAGCCGCGGTGGCGATGTCGGCCATCCTCAACCTGGTAGGAGCGTTCCTCTCCGTCGAGGTCGCCAGAACCATCTCGGGCGGCATCATCGACGAGGAGGCGGGCATCCAGCCCGAAGTGATCTTCGCCGGACTGGTGGGCGCGATCGTCTGGAACCTGCTCACCTGGCTCGCCGGCCTCCCCTCCAGTTCCTCGCACGCCCTCTTCGGCGGCCTGATCGGCGCCACCGCGGCGTCCGTGGGCTTCGGCGGGATCAACGGCGACGCGGTCGTCACCAAGGTGGTCATACCCGCGATAGCGGCCCCGCTGGTCGCCGGCTTCGCCGCGGTGATGGCGACCAGGCTGACCTACCGGATCACCAGGGACGCCGACGAGGCCACCAGCGCCAAGGGGTACCGGGCCGGGCAGATCGCCTCGGCCGCGCTGGTCTCGCTGGCCCACGGCACCAACGACGCGCAGAAGACCATGGGCGTGATGACGCTGGCGCTGATCGCCGGCGGCTCGCTGGCGCCCAACTCCGACCCCCCGCTGTGGGTGATCACCTCGGCCGGCCTCGCCATCGCGCTGGGCACCTACCTCGGCGGCTGGCGGATCATCCGCACCCTGGGCAAGGGCCTGACCGACATCCAGCCGCCGCAGGGCTTCGCCGCCCAGACCAGCGCGGCGACCACCATCCTGGCCTCCTCGCACATGGGCTTCGCGCTCTCCACCACCCAGGTCTGCTCGGGCGCCGTGACGGGCTCGGGGCTGGGGCGGCGCGGGGGCGTGGTCCGTTGGAACACGGTCTCCCGGATGGTCGTCGCGTGGCTCCTGACGCTGCCGGCCGCCGGCGTGGTCGGCGCGCTGGGCGCGCTGCTCGCCGAGCGCGGCGACTGGGGCGTGGCCACGGTCGCGGTGCTGCTCGTGGTGGTCAGCGGCCTGATCTGGGCCCGCTCGCGCCGCAAGCCGATCTCCCACGAGAACGTGAACGACGTCGAGCCCGTCGTCGAGCCCGCTGCCGCCGCTGCCGCTGCCGTCGAGCCCGTCGCCGACGACGAGGTGGTGACCACCGCCAAGGTGAACGGATCAGTGAACGGATCGGCGAAGAGTTCGGTGAACGGTTCCGGGAACGGGTCGACGGTGGTCGACGGCGAGCAGCCGGTGCCCGTCTCGGCGCTGGCGCCACCGGCGGCGGCCCCCGAGCCGACCCCGCCGACGGAGCGTTCCGCGCCGACCGCCCCCTGATCCGATCCGCTCACGAGTCCGAGGTCTGCACCGATGAACATCGAATGGGACGTGCTGGGCCAGGTCATCCTGGTGTCCGTGCTGCTGACGCTGGCCCTGGTCGGGCTCTTCTCGCTCGGCATCCGCACGATCGGCGGGGGGAAGGACGGCAGGGGCGGCGCCTCGGCGAGGTCGGCCGGCTATCTCTCCTTCGGGCTGTGCGCGGCGGCCGTCTGCTACGGCATCTGGATCATCGCCGCCTGACGGCACCCCGAACCCGGTGGGGCCCGGCCCCGGCACCGTTGTGCCGGGACCGGGCCCACCCTTGTCAGGCGAACGCTTGTCAGCCGAGCGCCGTCAGGCGTCTCGCGCGCCGGTCGCGCGCCGGCGCGCGACGACCATGGTGGCCGCGCCGGCGCCCAGCAACGCCAGCGCGCCGCCCACCACATACGGGCTGCTGGAGCCGCCGCCGGTCTCGGCCAGGTCGGCCTCCGGGGCCTCGCCCTCGCTCCAGCTCTGCGGCTCGGGCCCGGCCGGCTCGTCCTCCTCTCCCTCCTCTCCTTCCTCCGACGGCGGCGCCGGCGCGCCGGCCGGCGTGGCGCAGGTGGCCTCGGCCAGGGTGATCCGGCCGGTGACGGTGGCCACGTTGAGGTCCAACGGGTTGATCTCCACGGCCAGTTCGAGCGCGGTGGCCGCCGCCGAGGCGTCGGCCGACTCGCGTGCGCCCAGGGTGAGTGTGACCTGCCCGACGCCGGGCACCGCCACCTCGGTCTGCCCGGAGGAGTCCAGGGTGACGTCCTGGCCGAGCACGGTGGCGGAGGCCGGAACGGTCGTCTCGGCGACCGGCTCCTCGCCGACGGCGCAGTGCGCCCTGGCGTGGACGGCGCTGAGTTCGACCAGCGAGAGCGCGCCCAGGCCCGGGAGGTGGACGCGGGCGCCGACCAGTTCGGAGTCGGCGGTGGCCGCCGTCTCGTCAACGGTCGCCTCGGCGCTGGCGACCTCGGCCCGCAGCACGTCGAAGGGACGGCCGCCGGCCACCCCGTCGAGGGTGGCGGTGAGCGTCGTCTCGTCGGCGGGCGAGCCGTCCGCCGGCGCGCTGACCTCGTTGAGCGTCAGGGCGAGCGGCAGGGTGGCCGTTCCGTCCAGCAGCGAGACGTCGAGCGCGGTGCGCAGCACGGCGGCGTCCGCCGTGCCGGAGTTCTCCCCCCGCTGCCCGTCGTCGGCGACGGCGGGCGCGGCGGCGGCCAGCAGCGCACCGCAACCGGCAACCAGGGCAAGGGAGATGGGCCGCCCGAAGGCAGAGTTGTACACGGGTGAATAACCCCCACGAGATGGTGAACGCCGCCGCCACGCGAAGGGACATCGACGCGGCGGCGACCGGGACGTCGCCATCCTTTGGCCTGGCCGCCGCGCCCGGTGACGATCACGGAGACTTCACCCGTTCGAGGTATCCGCTCCCCGAACGGGCGTTCCCGCTGGGCGCTGGCCGCTGGGCTCCCCGGACCGGCGACGCCCCGCTGCGCGGGGTGTGGCGGGCGCGTTGCGCGGGACCGTTGAGAGGCAAGGTCCCGAAGTGCCCCTCGGCGACGAGCCGTTCACGGCCCCGGGCAGGGACGGCCACACCGGCGGAACGGCCGCCCGACGACCGGACGGGCCCCACCGTGCGGCTGGCTTCGGCCGCCGGCGCGGGCGCCCGGCGGCGACGACCGCCTCCGGTCGCGGGCCGCTGCCCAGCGAGCCGCCGGTGCCCGCACGCCGGCAGCGGCTCGCCAACGCCCGGCGGCGCGGCGGAACGCCCCCGGCCCGGCCGGGCCACGCAACGGCAACGCCCTGATCCCCAACACCGACGGCCCCGGACACGCTGCTCACCGTCGCCCTCGACGGGATGGCCGGCGGCCGCCCCTTCGACGTGCTGCGGGGGCCGACCGCCCGCGCCGAGGCGACCGTTGACGAGTCGGCGGCCACCGCCCGCGCCCACCTACCGAGGCTGGGCGCGCTCTCGCTCATCGAACCCAGCGCCACCCAGGCCGCCGGCCACCGCCCACCAGCAAAGCCGCGCCACCAGGCGGACGCACCCCGACCGACACGCACGCGCGGCCAGCAGGCCGGCACCCCAACCACGCGCACCAGCGCACCAAACACGCCACCCACCGCCCAGCGGCACAGCCGCACGCGCCGGCGCCCCGCTCGCCACGGCGGCAAGCCGCCTAGCTCACGACGTGGCCGCGCAGCACCACCCGTGTGGGGCGGGCGAGTTCGGTGAGGTCGCGGCGCGGGTCCTCCGCGTAGACGACCAGGTCGGCGGGGGCGCCCTCGGTCAGTCCCGGGCGCCCGAGCCACGCTCGGGCGCCCCACGTCGCGGCCGAGAGCGCCGCCAGCGGCGGCAGCCCGGCGGCCGCCAGTTCGGCGACCTCGGCGGCGATCAGCCCGTGCGGCAGCGAGCCGCCGGCGTCGGTGCCGGCGTAGACGGGGATGCCGGCCTCCCACGCGGCGCGCACGGTCGCGTGCCGGCGGGCGTGCAACCGCCGCATGTGCGCCGCCCATCGGGGGTAACGCTGCTCGCCGGACAGGGCGAGCCGGGGGAAGGTCGCGATGTTGACCAGCGTCGGCACGATGGCCACGCCGCGCTCGGCGAAGAGCGGAATGGTCTCGTCGGTGAGCCCGGTGGCGTGCTCGACGCAGTCGATGCCGGCCTCGACCAGGTCGCGCAGCGAGTCCTCGGCGAAGCAGTGCGCGGTGACCCTGGCCCCCTCCGCGTGCGCGGCGGCGATGGCCTCGCGCGCCACGTCGGCCGGCCAGAGCGGCGCGAGGTCGCCGCGTTCCCGGTCGATCCAGTCCCCGACCAGCTTGACCCAGCCGTCCCCGGCGCGGGCCTCCCGCCGTACCTGGTCGACGAGTTGGGATGGCTCGACCTCGTGGGCGTAGTCGCGGATGTAGCGGCGTGGCCTGGCGATGTGGCGGCCGGCCCTGATGACGCGGGGCAGGTCGTCGCGTCGGTCGATCCAGCGGGTGTCGGCGGCGGAGCCCGCGTCGCGGAGCAGCAGGGCGCCCGACTCCCGTTCGGCGAGGGCCTGTTCCTCGGAGGTGGCGTCGTCGACGGCGCCCTCGGGCCCGAGCCCGACGTGGCAGTGGGCGTCGACCAGCCCGGGGAGGGCGTAGCCGCGCACGGTGGTGACCTCGCGCGTCGAGGCGGGCGGGGTGAGGCTGACCCGGCCGTCGATGACCCAGATCGCGTCGAGCGTCTCGCCCTCGTCCCCGGCGGCGGCCGGGCCGGTCAGCACCCGGCCCGCCACGCGCAGCACCTGGCCCTGGGTCAACGGGACCTCCCTGGACGGAAGATGGACGGAACGTGAGGACGCCGCGCCGGCGCCCCGGGATCGGCGGGGAGGCCGGCCGGGAACTTCGTCTCAGTTGGGCCGGTCCGCGAGTCTCCGCAGCCTACCGATCGCCTGCTACGCTCCCAACTCCCGGGGCTGGGCGAACGTACGAACACTGAACGACCCGTCGAACAAGGGCGGGTCGAGGAGCCGCAACCCCGAGGAGGCCGGCGTGGCCAGCCCGAGTCAAGACTTCCACGCCTTCTTCGAACGCCATCACGCCGAACTCTCCCGGCTGGCCTATCTGTTGCTGGGCGGCGACGGCGGCAGAGAGGGCGCCGACGACCTGGCCGCCGACGCGCTGGTGGCGATCTGGCACCGCTGGGACCGGCTGGTCGACGCCGAGCGGCCGCTGGCCTACGCCCGGGGCGTGGTGGCCAACATGGCCCGTTCCCAGATCCGCGCCCGGATGCGGGAGCGGCGCCGGATCGCGCTGTTCTGGGCGCGGCAGACGGAGCACGCCGAGGGTCCTGACGTGCCGGCGGTGGTGGACGTGCGGGCCGCGTTGGCCAGATTGCCGTACCGGAAGCGGGCGTGCGTGGTGCTGCGGCACGCCTTCGACCTCTCCGAGCGGGACACCGCGCGCACCCTCAACATCTCGGTGGGTACGGTGAAGAGCCAGACCTCGCGCGGACTGGCCGAGTTGCAGCGGCTGCTCAGCGAGCCCGAGGTCCGCGCGGAGCGCGAGGGCGGGGCCCCGGAGATGCTGCGGGCGCTGTCCGCCGGCCCTCTCCAGCGACGCGGCTGGTGAGCGGCCGCCGAAGCGGGAGATCCGGCGATCCCCGCGATCCGGAGATCCAGTGCCCCAGCGATCCAGTGCCCCAGCGACGTAGAACGGACCCGGGAGACCGGGAGTGAGGACCCCCATGGCCGACCGCCGAGACGCTCGGGAGCTGCTGCGCGCGGCCGCCGCCGAGCACCGGCCGGACCGGGAGCGGATGCGGGAGCGCGTGCGGCGCGGCATCGCCGGGGCCGCGCCGTCCCGGCCGGCCGGGAGGCCCGCCGGGGTGCGGCGGCTGCTGGTGGTGGGCGCGGTGGTGGCGCTCGGCTGTTTCTCGCTCGGGGTGACGGCGCTGGTGGGCGTGTGGCTGGACGGGGGCGAACGGGGTGCGGCGCCGGCCGCCTCGGCCCCGGCCGAGGTGGCGCTCTCCGCGTCGGGGGAGGTCGATCCGGGCAGCAACCCCTACTGGTCGCAGAGCAATGTCACGCTGGAAACCAGCCACCCGCTGACCGCGCTGACGGTGGAGCTTCGAGTGGTGGCCGAGGAGGGGATGCGGCCGACCGGCGGCTGGCGGACGCTGCCGGCCAGCGACTTCGTCTACTCGACCGTCCGCGAGGGCGGCGACCTGGTCTTCCGCTGGGAGCTGCGGCCGGGCGCGGAGGTGCCGCCGGGCGCGCACGTCTTCGCCGGGCAGTACGACCACGACGCGGGGCCGAGGAGCGCGGGGCTCGACCGCTATCGGATCACGGGCGAGGGGCCGTCGGGTCCGGTGACGGTCAGTGGCGGTTTCCACTGATCAGCCCAGCCCGGCTCGCATTTGATCACGGGCCCGTCGATAATCCTTTCCGCACTCGACGAGAACTCTTCCGTCACATCGCGTGCCCGCTGGTCGGCGTGAATTCGGCGAACGTTTCCCACGGTTTATCGGGGTGGGGGCACGAGGCGCTTCTTCCCGGTTTTCTGATCCCTAAACCGCCTCACCCGACGGTCGTTCCACCGTCACACCAGCGGGTCAGCAGGGTCACACCGTCGTTACGAACATGTGACCAAGCTCACGAGCGCACCCGTTTTGTCCGGTAACTAACGGACAAACCAGCATCTTTCATCGACCTTATGCGCCCGGACCCACGCGCGCGCGATAACACATCTCCCCCACGTCTGTTAACCCCGGCCGGCGATGCAATCTCAACTCATGCTGGGTAAATTCAATTCGCATGACCCCCGCACAAGCAGACCATGCACGTGCCGTCGATTACTTGGAAATACCTGGGACAGTGGAAGCACCGGCAGGGCTCACGCTCGACACACCACGACTGGCGGACGGGGCGTCCCTCTGGCGGATCGCCAGAGACTCCCGCGTTCTTGACCTGAACTCTTCGTACAGTTACCTGCTGTGGTGTCGCGACTACCCGGGCACCTCTATCGTGGCGAGGGACGCGTCGGGGGAGCCGGTCGGCTTCATCACCGGATATCTCCGCCCCAACGCGCCGGCGACGCTGCTCATCTGGCAGGTCGCCGTGGACCACGCACAACGGGGACGCGGACTCGCCGCCGCGATGCTCGACGCCCTGGCCCGCAGGACGGGCCGGGAGCTGGGGGTGACCACCATCGAAACCACCGTCACACCGGACAACACCGCCTCCAACCGACTGTTCGCCGCCTTCGCCGAGAGGCACCGGGCCACGGTGCGCCACGAAGTGCTCTTCGACAGCCAGGCGTTCCCCGAGAGCGGCCACCAGCCCGAAGTGCTGTACCGGATCGGCCCGATCCGCGTCCCCGACGTCGCCGCCGCGCGCTGACCCGACGACCACTCTTCGCCACACCTGGAGATCCGCTGTGACCATCACCCAGCCCGACCTGAGCATCTTCGAGACCCTTGAGTCCGAGGTGCGCAGCTACTGCCGCAACTGGCCGACGGTCTTCGACCGTTCGCGCGGCAGCTATCTCTACGACGAGGACGGCCACACCTACCTGGACTTCTTCATGGGCGCCGGGTCGCTCAACTACGGCCACAACAACCCCGTACTCAAACGCGCCCTGCTCGACTACCTGGAGCGGGACGGCATCACCCACGGCCTGGACATGTCCACCACGGCCAAGCGCGCGTTCCTTGAGACCTTCCGCGACGTGGTGCTGTCGCCCAGGGACATGGACCACAAGGTGATGTTCCCCGGCCCGACCGGCGCCAACGCCGTGGAGGCCGCGCTCAAGCTGGCCCGCAAGGTCAAGGGCCGCGAGTCGATCGTCTCGTTCACCAACGGCTTCCACGGGATGTCGCTGGGCGCGCTCGCCGTCACCGGCAACGCGTTCAAGCGCGCCGGCGCCGGCATCCCGCTGGTGCACGGCACCCCGATGCCGTTCGACGACTACCTGGACGGGCAGACCCCGGACTTCATCTGGTTCGAGCGGCTGCTCCAGGACGCCGGCTCCGGGCTGAACCAGCCGGCCGCCGTGATCGTGGAGACCGTGCAGGGCGAGGGCGGCGTCAACGTCGCCAGGCCGGAGTGGCTGCGCGGGCTGGCGGAGCTGTGCAGGCGGCACGACATGCTGCTGATCGTCGACGACATCCAGATGGGCTGCGGGCGGACCGGCGCGTTCTTCTCCTTCGAGGAGTCCGGGATCGTGCCCGACATCATCACGCTCTCCAAGTCCATCAGCGGCTACGGGATGCCGATGTCCCTGACGCTGTTCCGACCGGAGCTGGACGTGTGGGAGCCGGGCGAGCACAACGGGACGTTCCGGGGCAACAACCCGGCGTTCGTCACCGCCTCCGCCACGCTCAACACCTACTGGGCGGACGGCCAGATGGAGAAGCAGACCCTCAGCCGGGGCGAGCAGATCGAGTCGGCGCTGCGCGCGCTGGCCGTCGAGCACGCCCACGCCGGCGCCAGCTACCGGGGTCGTGGCCTGGTCTGGGGCCTCACCTTCGACGAGGCCGACCGCGCCCGTCGGGTCTGCCAACGCGCCTTCGAGCTGGGCATGTTGGTGGAGACCTCGGGCCCGCAGAGCGAGGTCGTCAAGCTGCTGCCCGCGCTGACCGCGACGCCGGAGGAGCTGGACGAGGGCCTGCGGGTGCTGACCAGGGCGGTCCGCGAGACCGACTGACCACTGACCGGAACCGGGCGGCGGCCGGCGAGCGGCCGGTGAGGCCGGCAGCCCGGCGGGGGAACCACATCAGGACAGGAAACGAGAGGAAGCGCACCAACGTGATCGTCCGATCGCTCAGCGACATCGAGGGAACCGACCGGGACGTGGAGTCCGCGTCCGGCACCTGGCGCAGCAAGCGGCTGGTGCTGGCCAAGGAGGGCGTCGGCTTCTCCTTCCACGAGACGGTGCTCTACGCCGGCACCGAGACGAAGATGTGGTACGCCAACCACATCGAGGCGGTCTTCTGCGTCGAGGGGGAGGCGGAGTTGACCAACGAGGAGACCGGCGAGAAGCACCTGATCAAGCCCGGCACGATGTACCTGCTGGACGGCCACGAGCGGCACACCGTCCGTCCGAAGACGGACTTCCGTGTGCTGTGCGTCTTCAACCCGCCGGTCACCGGGCGGGAGGACCACGACGAGAACGGGGTCTACCCGCTGCTGACCGAGGCGTGAAAGTTACGAAGGGAGCACCATGACCACCGCACCCGAACGCACCGCCGACCTGTACCCGACCCGTGGGACCGCCGAGGTCGCGACGCCCCGGCAGGACCCCGTGGTGTGGTCCGAGCCCGGCGCGCCCGGCCCGTTCAGCGGCGAGGAGTTGGCCTCGTTCGAGCGGGACGGCTTCGCCGCCATCGACCAGTTGATCACTCCGGAGGAGGTCGCCACCTACCGGGCCGAGCTGGACCGGCTGGTGACCGACCCCGGGGTGCGCGCGGACGAACGCTCCATCGTGGAGCCCAAGTCCGGTGAGATCAGGTCGGTGTTCGAGGTGCACCGGATCAGCGAGGTCTTCGCCGGGCTGGTCCGCGACCCGAGGGTGTTGGACCGCGCCCGGCAGATCCTCGGCTCGGACGTCTATGTCCACCAGAGCCGGATCAACGTCAAGCCGGGGTTCGGGGCCAGTGGCTTCTACTGGCACTCGGACTTCGAGACCTGGCACGCGGAGGACGGGCTGCCCCGGATGCGGACCGTCTCCGTCTCGATCGCGCTCACCGAGAACTACGACACCAACGGTGGGTTGATGATCATGCCGGGCTCGCATCTGACGTTCCTCGGGTGCGCGGGCGAGACGCCCAAGGACAACTACAAGAAGTCGCTCCAGATGCAGGACGCGGGCACGCCGTCCAACGAGGCGCTGACCGAGTTCGCCGACCGGCACGGCATCCGGCTCTTCACCGGCAAGGCCGGCTCGGCCACCTGGTTCGACTGCAACTGTATGCACGGCTCGGGCGACAACATCACGCCCTACCCGCGCAGCAACGTGTTCATCGTGTTCAACAGCGTGGAGAACGCGGCGGTGGAGCCGTTCGCGGCGCCGGTGCCGCGCCCGGAGTTCATCGGCGCGAGGGACTTCACCCCGGTGCGCTGACCCGAACGCGCCGACCCGGCGCGCCACCGCGCCCCGGTGCCCGGGCCCCGCCACGATCGGCGGGGCGGGCACCGGGCGTGGTCAGGGCATCAGGGCAGGTCGGGGAGCAGGGCGGCCCAGCCGGCCAGGCGTTCGTCCCACCACTCCGGGCCGGCGTCCGACAGCAGCGCCAGCAGCGGGGTCAGCAGCAGCTTGGCGCCCCGCAGCCGACGCATCACCTCGATGTCGCGCTCGACGCGCCAGGTCGCGGCCCCCGCGCGCGCCTCGTCCTCGGTCAACGGCAGCTCGGCGAGCGCGAGTTCCACCTGGTGGCGTGGGTCGAGTAGCGGAACGCCCGGCCGGGGCGGGCGCTTTCGCAGCAGCGCCCGACTGGCCTGGAGCCGACTGACCACGGCATCCCGCCGCCGCATCGCACCGGCCTCGACGGCCGCGTCCAACGCGTACTCGAACGCGGCCGCGCTGCTCTCCCAGGACGGCCCCGTCCCCGCCGGCCGTTCGTCGTCGACGACCAACGGCCTGACCAGCTGCACCACCGTCTGCCACTCCCCGCGCGGCAGCGCCCCCGGCGCCGGCCGCCCAGCGGCCAGCTCCGCCACCAGTTCGGCGGGTTCGCGCTCCGCCCATGTCCCGTCAGCAGCCATGGCCGATCATCCTACGCAAAGCTGATCCCCGCTTCGGGAAAGGCGATTCCGGCGTTCGAGAACGCGTCGAGCCCCACCTGGAGGCTGTCGGCGTCGGGCTGGAAGTGCCCGCTGTGGTTGCTGATGTCCAGTCCGAAGTAGCCCAGCTCCATGTCGCCGGCGATGTTGGCCTCGCCCGCCGCCTGGACGGGGTTGCCCCGGCTGAGGACCGGGTGGGCTATCTCCGTGCCCTGAACGAACTTGGGCACCACGACCAGATCGCCGTTCTCCAGGACGGCCCACTTCACCTGTCCGCCGCCGATCACGTCGTCGAAAGCCTGGGTGCCCGGCCTGACCGGGGTCACACCGAGGTTGTCCGCGACCCTCAGCTCGTTGTCGAGGTTGTTCGCCATCTTGTTGTCGAAGACATGCGCCGACAGGCCGAGCGGGTCCACCGAGACCAGCGGGTTGTGCACATAGGCGTAGTGGTTCGGCGCCGGCGCCAGACCCAGCGGGTCGGGCGAGGTGTACCGCGCGGTCTCCGGGTCGTAGTGGCGGTGGTAGTTGTAGTACCAACCCGTCTCCTCGTCCTCGTACTGCCCGGGGAAGCGCAGCGGAACGCCGACCCCGTCCGGCGAGGTCCCCGCCGGCGCCCCCCAGAGGTTGCGCTGCCCGGCCCGCCACGCCACCCGCCCCTCCTCGTCGACGAGTTCGCTGGGCGCGCCGACCAGGTCGGTGACGATCGCGTAGAAGCGCCGGTCCGTCTCGTCGCGCTCCCGGCGCCGCTCCGTCTGGGCCACCGGCGCCAGACCGTGGTAGTCCCAGGTCAACGTGGTGGAGTCGGCGCCCGGTCGGCCGTGTGTCCGCTCCACCATCCTGCTGCCCGACCACACGAAGCGGGTCTCCTCCACCACCTCGCCCGAGGCGCCGTGTCGGCGCTTGGCGATCCGCCGCCCCAGCAGGTCGTAGGCGTAGGTCCACCGGTCCCCCGACGGCCCGACGACCTCGACCAGCCGGTCCTCGGCATCCCAGACGTAGCGCCACTGGTCAGGCTTACGCGAGAGGCGACGCCTGCGCACGGCCACCACCCGGCCGGCCCTGTCGTAGCGGTAGCTCTGCCGTCCCGCCGAGACCAACCGCGTTCCCGTGTAGCCGCGTTCGCCGTCGGCCTCCTGCTCGGGACGCTGCGGCCACCGCGCGGCCAGTTGGTTCCCGGAGCCGTCATAGGCGTAGGACTCGGTCCACCCGGGCGCGTGGACCCGTGTCACGCGCCCCACCTCGTCCAGCTCGAACCGCGTGGTGCCGACCGCCTCGTCGGTCATCGTCACCGGGTGGGCGCTTTCCCGGTAGCGGTAGGTGCGGTGGGCGACCCGGCTGCCCAGCTGGCTGACGGACTGGTCCGTCAGTCGGCCGAGAGCGTCCCACTGCCGTTCGAGGGTCAGGCCGGTGTCGATCTCCCGGCGGATCTCGCGGCCCAGCGCGTCGTAGTCGAAGGTCAGGGTGTGGGCCCCCGTCGCCAGCCGCACCGGGCGGCCCAACAGGTCGTACTCCAGGCCACTTCGGTGGCCCGACGGTGTCTGGCGCGTGGCCGGACGACCGAGCGGGTCGTAGGACTGCCGCACCGTGCCCTCGCCCACCGTCTCGGCGAGGACGCGCCCCAGGGCGTCCCGCTCCAGCACGACGGGCGTCCCGTCGCCCTCGGCGCGCGTCAGCCGGCCCACCGGGTCGTAGGCGTAGGTCGTGACCTGTTCGCCCGTGCGCTTGCGCACGATCCGGCCGAGCGCGTCGCGTTCGAAGGAGACCGTCTGCCCCTCCGCGTTGACCCGCTCCACGAGGCGGCCGGTGGCGTCGAGGCGATAGGTGACGGTCCGGCCATCGAAGTCGGACTCGGCCACCAGGCGTCCGGCGGGGTCGAAGGTGTAGTCCCACGACAGGCCGTGCGGGCCGGTCACCCGCGTCAACCGCAACTCGGTGTCCCGGGTCAGCTCGTAACGGGCGCCGTCCTGACGGATCTGCGCGACGGGCAGGTCGAAGGGACCGTACTCGTAGCGGATGGTCGCGCCGTCCTGGCTCCGCTGCGTGACCAGGTTCCCCTCCGCGTCCCACTCCCAGGTCCGCGTGCCGCCGAGCGCGTCGATCTGCCGCAGCGGGTAGCCGTCCGGGGACCAGTCGAACCGACTCACCCGGCCGAGCGGATCGGTCATCTCGATCAGCCGCCCGAAGCCGTCCCGGCGGTAGGAGGTGACCTGCCCGGCAGCGTCGGTGGAGTCGAGCGGCAGCCCGGCGGCGTCGCAGCTCAGCCGGGTCACGCTGCCCGCCGCGTCCTCGACGGAGGCGAGTCGACCGCGCTCGTCGTAGGTGTAGCGAGTGCGGTTCCCGGCCGGATCGACCAGCGCGACGCGGTTCCCCCTGGCGTCGTAGGACTGGCGCCAGGTCCCGCCGTCCTGCTGGCGCACCTCCTCGGCCAGCCCCAACGCGTTGTAGGTGACGCCGATCTCCCCACCGTCGGCGCACACCACGCGGACGAGCCGCCCCTGGTCGTCGTAGGTGTAGCGGGTGGTGTGGCCGAGGGGGTCGGTGGTGGTGAGGGTGCGGTCGTAGCGGTCCCAGGTATGGGTGGTGGTATGGCCCAACGGGTCGGTGTGGGCGATGAGTTGGTAGCTGTCGTTGAACTGGTAGACCGAGTCGTGGCCCAGCGAGTCGGTGACGACCGTGCGGTGCGCGGCCTCGTCGTAGGCGTAGCGGTACTCCAACGCGCGGTCGGTGCCGGTGGTGTGGACGCAGCGGCCCTGCTCGTCGTAGGCGTAGGAGTACCAGTAGCCGTTGCGGTCCTCCCACCGGGACATCCGCGCCCGCTCGTCATAGGAGAACTTCAGCGGCAGGCCCGAGGAGTTGGTGATCTCGGCCAGCAGTCCGGCGGTGTCGTAGCCGTAGGTCAGCAGGGTCGGCTCGTCGGGGTCGCTCAGCAGCGTCAGCGCGGAGACCCGGCCGCCATCGGTGGTGATGCCGAGGTGATAGCCACCCGAGTGGTGAATGTCCGTCGGGGCACCGGCGTCGTCGTAGGCGAGCTGGATACGGTTGTCGTTCCGGTCGGTGATCGCGATCAGGGGAAGTTCGCTGCCGGCGCGGCCGTCGACGGGCGCGAAGTGCAACGTCCGCCCCGACGCCGGCTGATACACGCTCATCGGCGCCAGCGGCTGGCCGTCCCACGACAGCGACCAACGCGGCCCCTCCACCGGAAAGACCGGCTCACCCGGAATCGGACGCGGATACAGCAACGTCATCCCGTCCGCGGTGAACAACCGCGCGCCATGCTCGTCCAACACCAACCGCTGATCCAACGTGGACGCCCACGACGACCCGAACCAACGCCCGGAGCCGTAGGACGAGATGTGATGCCGCTCGACCACCAACGGCAACACGCCCGGGAGTTCGACATCCGTGGCCGACATCAGCAGTTCGCCGGTGGCCACATCCACCGGGTCACCACACGCGTTCCGCCCGTTCATCGGGACACCCTCACCCCGGGTCCGCCGCCCCAACCGCAACGCACCCTGCCGCAACCCCCGCAGACCCGTCGACGCCAACCCCTTCAACCCGCGCGCCAACCCACCCAGAGTCGTCAGACCCTTCATACCCGGAATGCAGTCCAAAGCCGCGAACGCGACATCAAGCAGCCCCGCCTCACCCTTGGCATACTTGATCAACGTGTCCGCGAGCACCACCAGCGCGGCCGCGAGGACGACCCAGGCCAGCGGCCCACCGATGATCATCACCACGATGCCCAACACCGCGACGATCACCTTGCAGACCTCGACAAGGGTGTCCCAGTTGTCGGTCACCCACTTGATCGCCTTCTCCCACCACCTCCGGTTCTGAATGCCGGCGTCGGACGCCTCCTCGATGCCCTGCGCACAGACCCGCGCCGCCTCCTCCCGCATCTCCTGCGCGTCCAGGGCGAGTTGACGCGCGGCGGCCAGGCGCTCCTCCGCGTCGTCGACCCGGGACCTGGCCGCGCCGGCGGCGGCCTCAGCGGCCTGTTGGTCGCGGGCGGCGGCACGGACGTCGGCCTCGTCGGGCGGCTCGACGTTCTCCCGCTCCCCCTCCCGCTGGAGACGTTCCGCCTCATCCCCAGCCCGACCGACCCAGTCCTGCGCATCCCCCAACGCGGCCTGCGCGGAGGCGAGATCGGCCTGGGCGGAGATCGCCCGATCCAACGCACGGTCCGCCATGCCCTGCGCGGTCTGGAGCTTGGGCCAGTAGGTATGCAGCGCCTGCGAGCAGAGGGAGTAGGAATCCTCCAACTTGGTCAGATTGTCCGGCACACCCTCAAACTCCGAACGGAAAGCGTCGGCGGACAGACCCGCCCAGTCCAACACCGCACGCTCCGACGCCAACCCCCGGATCTTCCCCAACGCCTCACCCACATCGTCGGCGAACTCCTGGAGATCATCCGCCAGATCCCGCACCTCATCCGGATCCCCCGGCGTCGGATCCCGATCCATATCCACCGGCGACCAGTCACTCGGACGCGCCATACCGCTGCCCTCCCCCGTTCAGGTCTGCGACATAGTGATGCGTACCTCACCGTAGGGGGCATGGTGCAGCGGCACCATGCCCCCTTCGCAACCGATCTGACAGAGTTTCCGACGCTCCACCGTGCCCCGTGGCAGCCACGGACGGGGGCAGGGCGGACGCCGTTCCCTGGCACGAAGAACTCCCCTCGCCCGGTCGTCGGGGCTTCGAGGACGGGCCCCGCCCCGGGCCGGGCGGCTCGGGGCGGGGTGGGGTGGCTCCCGGGGTGTCAGTCCTCGGCGGGGAGCAGTGCGGCCATCCGGTCGATCTCGGCGCGCTGGTCGGCGACGATGGTCTCGGCCAGGGCGAGAGCGTCGGCGTGGGCGCCCTCGGCCAGCTGGTTCTCGGCCATCTCCACCGCGCCCTCGTGGTGTTCGATCATCAGGTCGAGGAAGAGGGCGTCAAACGCGGGGCCCTCGGTGGCGGCGAGGGCCGCGAACTGGTCCTCGGTCATCATGCCGCTCATTCCCTGGTGCTCCTCATGCCCGCCGCCGTGCCCCGAGTGGTCCTCGGGCGCCGGCTCGGCGCCCCACTCGGTGAGCCAGCCGGTCAGCGTGTCGATCTCGGGCCCCTGGGCGGCGCTGATCTCGTCGGCCAACGCCCGTACCTCGGGGTCGGCGGCCCGGTCCGCGGCCAACACCGCCATGTCCAGGGCCTGTTGGTGGTGCGGAATCATGCCCTGGGCGAAGGCCACATCGGCGGCGTTGGGAGCGTCGGCGGCGTTGGGAGCCTGCGCGGTGGGCGCGGACGCCTCGGGGGTGGCGGCGGTCGCGTCGGCGTCACGGCCCCCGTCGTCGCCGCCGCAGGCGGTGAGGGTGAACGCGGCGAGCGCGGCGGCCCCGGCCAGCGTGGCGGCGGCGCGAACGCGCCGTGGGAATCGGGATACGAACATGGTGAGTTCACTGCCTTCTGCGCGAAGTGTGCACGGGTGGGTGCCTCGTCCCGCCGGCGTTTCCCGGCAGGGCGAGGTGGCGTGGGCGCGGCCGGTCGGGCCGCGCGGGCGCTCCTATATCCGCAGCACGCGCAGTTGGCTGAGGTCGGGCGGGCCACGCTCGAAGGGCGTGGCGGGCGTGGCGAGATGAACGGCGTCCGCCCCGTCGGGGGTGACGGCCGGCGCCGGCGAGGGGCCGGGCCAGGCCGGGGCGCCGCCGAGAGAGGCGGCGGCGCAGACCGTGTCGGCGTGGTCGGCGTGCGCGCCGCCCCCGTCGGGGTGGGCGCAGGCGGCGTCGGCCG
>NZ_RFFJ01000131.1 GCF_003696235.1 Streptomyces triticirhizae | reverse complement strand
CGAGGCCGCCGGCGCCGAGCGCCAGGCCGAGGCCCGTCCCGAGGAGGGCCCGGCGGGCGGGGGCGGCGCGGCCCGGGGCGGGGTGTGCCGCGCCGGTCGCGCCGTTCATGTGGGCTGGCTGATCCGCGTTCGCAGTGCTCAAGGCGCGCTCCTGTGGGGGCCGTTGGGGCTGACCCCGACCGGGGTGGGGCCGGGCGCCGGCGGTAACGGGTGCGGAGCACGAGCGTAGGCGCGCCGAACGCCCGCCGGCCAGGGGCCGAACGGGGCGAGGGCGGCGGGAAGTTGGTCGGGGGCGTGGGCCGACCTGTCCGGTGGGGGATCACGCCCCGTTCGGCGGTGTCCAGGAGGGGGCGCGTCCGCTGAGGGCCACGGCGCGTTCCAGGGGGGAGGCGCCGGCCGGGACGGGGTGGGCCGGGCCGAACGGGCCGCCCTCGCGGGCCTTCGGGTCGTCCGCGTCGGCGGCGAGCAGCTCGATCGCGACCCCGGCCGAGTCCGGGTCGACGTCGTAGGGCTGGCCGGTGGCGCGGGCGAGGTCCCAGCCGTGGATCAGCACCTCGTTGAGCGCGACGGCGCCCGCGACCTCGCCCGGCAGGTCGATGCCGCCGGCCCTGGTCTCGCCGCGCCAGGCGGCCGGGTCGCGCCATGCCTCGGCCAACTCGACGAGCTGGGAACGGAGTTGGCCACGCCAGTCGCCGACCGGCGCGGGCCCGAGGGCGTTGGGGTCGCCCGGGGAGACATCGGTGGTCGGGCCCAGCTCCTTGCGGGCGGCGTCGCGGAAGGCGAGGGTCAGCCCCAGCAGGTGGGAGAGCAGCTCCCGCACCCGCATCGCGGGGCAGGGGGTCGGGGCGTCGAAGTGGTCATCGGTGACCCCGTCGAGCAGCCCGGCCAGCCGCTCCGTCACCGGGCCCAGATCGGGGAGCCCGCCGCCGGGGCCTCCGTCGCCATGCGTGGTCGTGGTCTGATCGCTCATGGCGGGTGGACTCCGCCGGCGCGCGGAACTCATCGGCCGCCGGCGCGAGCGCCGGAGCGCGAACGCCCGTGCGCCCCCGGCTCAGGGCGTGACCAGCGGGGCGTAGGCCGCGCGCACATCGGACGGTGAGGACTCCACATACACCTCCGACGGCGGAATGTCGTAGCCCGAGATGGTCTCGTGGCTCAGCACGTCCGGGCAGCTGGCGCCGCCGATCTCCAGGGCGCGGTCGGAGACCAGCTCCCCGGTCCGCAGCTCGAAGGCGCGCAGCGGGACCCGCGTCTCGCGGAAGGTCACGTCGCTGTACCCGTCGACGCCGAGATCCGACTCGTAGGGGCAGGTCTCGACCGCGTCCCCCATCCGGGGCGTGTCCAGGCAGACGACCAGCACAGCGTCCTCGGGGCCGTCGGCCAGCCAGGAGTCGGGCAGGTCGCCGCCGGTCTCGGTGCCCTCCTCGTCGCCGAGGAGCAGCACCGGGTGCGGGCCGCCGCCCCGGTAGGGCGGGGCGGCGCGGTAGGGCGCGGGGTCCTCGCAGTACCGCGGCTCCCCGGTGAGGGGCTCGGGGTCGAGGAGGGCGCGCACCGCCACCAACTCGATCCCGGCCTCGGCCCGTTCGACCCCGTCCGCCGCCTCCCCCGCCCGCTCGTGGTCCGGGTGGGCCTCGACGAGGTCCCGGTAGACCTCGTGCGCCTCCTCCCACCGCGACCGCTCCAGCAGCCGGTCGCCGCAGTCGAAGGACGCCGCCGGCTCCAGCGCCGGAACGACCTCGGCGGCGCGGTCCAGCGCGCTCCCGTCGGCCTCCCGCTCGTCGAGCCAGCCGGCGATCGTCCGCGTGGCGCACGGGTCGTCGGCGGGCAGCCCGCCCAGGAACCCGTCCAGGACGGCCTCGACCTCGGCCTCCCGCCCGGGGTGCCGGTCCAGGACGGTGGCGAGGTGGCCGAAGCCCGACGCCAGCTCCGGCGTCTCGCCGGCGAGGGAACGGGCGAGGTCGTCCTCGGCCTGGGCGAGGTGGAGGTCGGCGGCCCGGTCCCCCGCCTCGTCCCAGCGGGCGCCCGGGTGGGCGGCGTACCGGGTGAACGCCTGCGCCGCCGCGCCCCGTTGGCCCTCGTCGGTCAACCGCCGGGCGGCGACGAGGAGTTCGCACGCCTCGGTCTCCCGCTCCGTCCCCTCGGTCAGCGGGGCGGCGAACAGCCGGTGGAACGGGCCGTGTTGGTCGAGCCGGGACAGCGCCCGCGCGCAGTCGCCGTCCCGGTGGGCGGCGGTGGCGTCGCGCTCGATCAGCTGGGCGTCGATCCGCACGATCGCGAAGCCCAGCAGCACCGGGCCGGTGACGGCCAGCGCCAGCAGCCGCCGACGCCGGTCGCCCCCGCGCCACCTCGCCCCGCCCCCGCGCCACCCCGCGTCGCCGGCCGCCGACTTCGCCGCCGATCGCGCCAGGCGCCAGCCGTGCGCGGTGCAGGCCAGCCACCACAGCGCGACAAGCGCCTCCAGCCAACGGCCGCCCGTCGCCACCAGGAGGCTCAGCAGCCCGACGGAGACCGCCGCCGCGCCCAGCGCCAGCGCCCGCCGTCGAAGGATCGCGTAACCGGCGCCGAGCAGCGAGGCGTTGGCCAGCGCGACGGCCAACGGGTCCGGTGCTGGGGCGCGTCGCGGCGTCCCGGTGGTCGGGTCCACGGGCGGTCCCTTTCTGGGTGGGCCCTCCATTGTGGGCCGCCACGCCCCGGGCGGGGCCCGAACGCGCGTCTCCGTGACGGAAGTTGACCGGCCGGTGCCCGGGAACCGCGCCCTGTGGCCCGCTCAGGCGACCAGTCGGGCCGCCAGCGCGCCGGCCTGCGCGCGCGCCTCCTGGTGCGCCTCGGCGCGCGAGGTGTCCGCCAGCTCCACCAGGTCCGCCATCGCGGGCACCATCCGGGCCAGGGTCAGCTCGGGAACGATGAACCGCACGTCCAGCCCCATCGAGGTGCCCAACAGGTGCCTCAGATAGGGCTCGTTGAAGTCCTGCCCCGCGCGCGGGGTGCCCGGCCGGTAGGAGCCGCCCCGGCTGGTGACCACCGTGACCGGCTTGCCCGCGACCGTGGACTGTTCGCCCGCCGTGCGCCCCATGATGAGGATCTGGTTCAGATAGGCCTGGAGCGTGCTGGGCACGCCGTAGTTGTAGAGCGGGGCGCCGATCACCACGGCGTCGGCCGCCTCGAACTCGCTGGTCAGCGCGTCGCGGAGGGCGTAGGCGGCCCGCTGCTCCTCGGTCCGCTCCTCGGGCGCGAGGTTCGGCGCGAGGTGGCCGGCGGCCGTGAGGTGCGGGACCGGGTCGGCGTTGAGGTCGCGGTGGATCACCGTGCCCTCGGGGTGTGCCGCCTGCCAGGACTCGCGGAAGGTCCTGGTCACCTCGCGGGAGACGGAGGCGTCGCCGTTGAGCGAGGAGTCGATGTGCAGCAGGGTGGCCATGGGCTGTGTCTCCAGAAAGTAATGAACTGTGATAACGGATGCAGCGATGATTAACGTAGCTGCTTACTTTTTCACAGTACATCTCTTTCGGTGGGCCGCAAGTACGCTGGAGCCATGAGCGCTATCAGGGGCGAGCGGCGGGCCGACGTCGGAACCGCCGAAGGCGGCTGTCGCGAGCCCGCCCACGCGGTCAACGAGGTCTTCGGCCTGCTCGGCAAGCGCTGGAACGGGCTGCTGATCGCGGCCCTGATGGCCGGCCCCGGGCACTTCGCCGAGCTGCGCCGCTCCGTGCCCGGGATCAGCGAACGGATGCTCTCCGACCGGCTCAGCGAGCTGGCCGAGGCCGGCCTGGTCACCAGGGAGGTCCACAACGGGCCCCCGCTGCGCGTGAGTTACCGCCTCACCGAGGCCGGCGAGGGGCTGCGGCCCGCCCTGGCCGAGCTGACCCGCTGGGCCGAGGCCCACCTGGTGGGCGGCGACCGCTGCCCCCGCATCGACACCTGAGGCTCGGGCGGTCGCCGGCCCCCGCCGTTCCCGTTCGTTCCCGGGGACGGCTTAGGCTGAGCCGGTGAGCGACGAGGCGACGGACGGATTGAGCAACGGCGGCCCGGGGAACGGGGCGGGCGCCGACGGCGCGGCCGGCACCGAGCGGCTCGCCCAGGCCGTGCGGGCGGCCGAGGACGCGCTGATCGAGTTCGAGATCGCGGTGGAGACCTACCGGATCGAGGTGGAGAACTTCTCCAGGCTGCACGAGCAGCGCCTCGGCCCGCTCTACGCCAGGATCGAGGAGCTGGACGCCCGGATCGCCGAGGCGATCGCCGCCCGCACCCAGGACCCCGAGGACCAGCGCCGCGCCCGCGAGGCGAGGGAGGCGGTGACGCCGATCCCGCGCGTCGCCGAGCTGTTCTCCGGCTGGCTGGACGGCGAGGGCTTCACCCCCGAGGGCTACGCGATGATGACGGACCAGTCCGTCCAGCCGCCGCCCCGCGTCCGCCCCGGCGAGGAGGCGCGCAAGCTCTACCGCGAACTGGCCCGCCGCTGCCACCCGGACCTGGTCACCGACCCGACGGAACGCGAACGCCGGGACGCCTTCCTCTCCCGCGTCAACCAGGCGTACGCGCGCGGTGACGCGGAGGAGCTGCGGACGCTCACCGAGGAGTGGGAGGCCGGCGGCACCTCGGACGGCGAGCGCCCGCTCCCCGACGCGGACCGGCTCTACGCCCGCCTGGAGTGGCTGGCCGCCCGCAAGGAACTGCTGGCCGACGCGGCGGCGGCGCTGGAGGACAGCGCCGTCGGCTCCATGCTGCGGATGGCCGAGGACGACCCGGACGCCCTGCTGGACGAGGTCGCCGAGGGGCTGCGCCGGCAGATCGCAACCAAGGAGGCGGAGCTGGCCCGGCTCACCGGGTAGGGCGGCCCCGGCGCACCAGTGGTTGTCAGTGGGCTGTGGCAGGGTGGGGCCCATGAGTTTTGGGGTTCCCGCCGTCGGGGCGGGCGAAGTGCCGGACGAGGGCCTGCTGTTGGACGTGCGAGAGCCCGCCGAGTGGGCGGCGGGGCACGCCGAGGGCGCCGTTCACATCCCGTTGGGGCAGGTCGTCGAGCGGCTGCCGGAGATCGTCGAGCTGGCCGGGGACGGCCCGGTCCATGTGGTCTGCAAGGCCGGCGGCCGCTCCGCGCAGGTGACGGCGTTCCTCCAGCAGCAGGGCGTGACCGCGTTCAACGTGGACGGTGGGATGCACGCCTGGCAGGCGGTCGGCCGGCCGCTGGTCAGCGACGAGGGCGAGCCGACTGTTCTCTAGCCCGACCGCCGCTCCCCAGCCGGCCGTTGGCTAGCGGTCGCTCCCGAGCCGGGCCAGCCGGCCGGCCGCCTCCCGCAGCGCCTCGTGGCGGCGGCAGAACGAGAAGCGCACCAGCCACGGCATCACGTCCTCGCCCTGCTGGAAGACCCGGGTCGGGATCGCCACCACGCCCGCCAGCTCCGGCAGTTGGCGGCAGAGCGCGAGCCCGTCGGTGAAGCCCCAGGGGCGGACGTCGGCCTGGAGGAAGTAGCCGGCGTCCGCGCGGAACGGCGTCAGGCCCGCCTCGGTGAGCCCAGCCGCCAGCAGGTCCCGGCCCTCGGTGAGGGTGGCGCGCAGCCCGGCGGCCCAGTCGTCGACCGTGCCCAGCGCGGCGGCGATCGCCTCCTGGTACGGGGTGCCCGAGGCGTAGGTCAGCCACTGCTTGACCGAGGCCACGGCGGCCACCAGCTCGGCCGGGCCCGAGATCCAGCCGACCTTCCAGCCGGTCACGCTGAACGTCTTGCCCGCCGAGGAGACGGTCAGGGTCCGCTCGGCCATCCCCGGCAGAGTCGCGATCGGCACATGCCGGGCGGAGCCGTAGACCAGGTGCTCGTAGACCTCGTCGGTGACCACGGTCAGATCGCGCGCCACACACAGCTCGGCGATCCGGGCCAGCTCCTCGGGCGTGAAGACCTTGCCCGTCGGGTTGTGCGGGGAGTTGAGCAGCAGCAGCCGGCTGCGCGGGGTGAGCGCGCCCGCCAGCGCGTCCATGTCCAGCGCGAAGCCCGCACCGTTCCCGTTCTCGCCGCGCTCCACCGCCAGCGGCACCGGGACCAGCGTGGCGCCGCTCAGCCTGGCATCCGCCGGATAGGCGTCGTAGCACGGGTCGAACGTGAGGATCTCGTCGCCGGGGCCGGTCAGCGCCAGCACCGCCGAGGCCAGCGCCTCCGTGGCGCCCGTGGTGACCAGCACCTGGCTGGCCGGGTCCAGCTCGATCCCGTAGTGGCGGCGCTGGTGCTCGGCGACCGCCGCGCGCAGCGCCGGGTGGCCGGCGGCCGGCGGGTACTGGTTCCGCCCGGCCAGCACGGCCTCGGCGACGCCGGCCAGCAGCTCGGGCGGCGAGTCCAGGTCGGGCACGCCCCGGCCGAGGTTGACCGCCCCGGTGCGGTGGGCGAGTTCGGTCATCTCCGTGAAGATCGAGGTCTCTCCTGAGCGGCGCATGGCCCCACGATAGGGACCGCGCGCCGGCGGCCCCGGGCCGCCCGGGCGTGCGGCCACTCCGGTGTCACCGGCGGTGCGGGACGGGATACGGTGCTGGGGTCAGAGCGTGAGGAGTGCTGCCCGGAGGGCAGCGTTGGGGGAGCTGGCCGAGATGCTGCCATCCGACACCGCCGCAGGGGCGAGCGGCGAGCCCGACGGCGAGCGTGCGAGCGCCGGGGCACCGCCGGGGGAGAACGGACCGGCGGGGGAGGAGTCGCTGGAGTCCGTCCGGCTGGGGTCGCTGTCCCTGCCCGCCAGGTCCCTCGTCGCGGTCGCCGTCGGCGGCCTCGCGGTCTACCTCTGCTGGCACCTGGCGATGGTCTTCCTCTTCGTCGCCCCGTCCAACACGGTCCGCGAGGAGCACTGGGGCACCGTGCGCGGCTACATGTACCCGGAGTTCGAGCAGAACTGGAAGCTGTTCGCGCCCAACCCGCTCCAGCGCGACACGGCGGTCCACGTCCGCGCCGAGATACGCGAGGGCGAGGGCCGGTCGCCCGTCACCACCGAGTGGATCGACCTCACCGCCTGGGAGGTCGAGCGGATCCGGCACCACCCGCTGCCCAGCCACTCCAACCAGAACATGCTGCGCCGGGCCTGGGACTTCTACGACAAGTCGCACAACGACGAGGGCGAGCCGATCGGGATGCGGGGCGAGGTCTCCGCGAGCTATCTGCACCGGATCGCGCTGGAGCGGCTGAGCGACCGGCTTGATGTGACCACCGTGGAGCGCGTCCAGCTGCGGATCTCCCACACCCGGGTGCCGGCGCCGAGTTGGCGCCAGGAGGACTTCGACACCGACCCCTCCTACCAGGAGCTGGGCTGGTGGACGGTGACCAGCGAGGACCTGCCGGCCGACGCGCGGACGCGCTCCCGCGCCGCCGCCGACACCGACCAGGAGGCGCGGCCATGAGCGTTCCCCCGCCCCGTTCCGCCCCCGACGGCGGCCAGCGCCCCGAGAACGGCGGCCAGCGCCGCGAGAACGGCGGTCAGCGCCCCGAGCCGACCGCCGCCGTCGCCCCCCGACAGCCACCGGGCGCCCCGCGACAGCCACCGACCGTCTCGCAGAAGCCGCCGGCGGCCTCGCCGTTCGACGGGTTGAGCGCGAAGTTCGACAGCGCGCTGCTGCGCGGCATCGGCAACATCACCCGCCGCGCGCTCGGCCCGTACCAGACGGCCATCGTGCGGATCGGCTTCGCCTTCACGATGCTGCTGTACCTGGTGCGCGAGTGGCCCAACCGGGGCCTGCTCTACGGCCCCGACAGCCCCTGGGGCTACGACCTGGCCAGCCGCTTCGTCGACGACACCGGCGCGTTCACCCCGTTGCTGTGGACGGACTCGGCGCTCTGGTTCGAGTTCGTCTACCACCTCGCGATCCTCGCCTGCGTGGCGCTGCTCCTCGGTTGGCGCACCCGGGCCAGCTCGATGGTGTTCATGATCGGCGTGCTCGCGGTGCAGAACCGCAGCGTCTTCATGGGCGACGGCGGGGACAACGTCATCCACCTGATGGCGATGTACCTCGTCCTCACCCGCTGCGGCCAGGTCTGGTCGCTGGACGCCAGGCGCCGCGCCCGGCGGGCCGCCGCCGGGGTGCCGGCCACCCACGACCCGGCGGGCGTGGCGATCTGGGCCGTGCTGGGCGCCGCGCTGCTGCTGTCCGTGGTGACCGGCAGCCTGGACAGCACGGTGTGGACGCTGTTCTTCGGCGGGATGTGGCTGGTGCACGCCTTCTGGTGGCTGGTCCGCCGGTACGCCCCGGGCGAGCCGAGGATCGTCGCCCAGATGATCGGCAACCTGGTGCACAACGCCGCCCTGTTGGTGATCATGGTCGAGGTCTGCGTGATCTACGCGACCGCCGGCTGGTACAAGATCCAGGGCTCCCGCTGGCAGGACGGCACCGCCGTCTACTACCCGCTGAACCTGGACTACTTCAACGCCTGGCCCGAGCTGAGCGAGATCATCGCCGGCAGCGGGCTGCTGGTGCTGGCGCTCAGCTACGGCACCGTGATCGTCCAGGTCGCGTTCCCGTTCGCGCTGCTCAACCGCCGGGTCAAGAACGTGCTGCTGTTCGTGATGATGGGCGAACACCTGGGCATCGCCGTGCTGTTGGGGCTGCCGTTCTTCTCGCTGGCGATGATCGCGATGGACGCGGTCTTCCTGCCCACCGTCTTCCTGCTGTGGGCCGGCGACCGGACCGGGCGGATCGCCCGGCGGGTCACCGCGCCGCTGGCGCGGCTGACCGGGCGCGGCCGGGACGAGCGGGGGCCGGAGGACCAGGGCGGCCGGTCGCCGGCGGCCGAGGCGCCCGCGCCCGCCTGGGCCGAACGCGCGTGACGTCGGCGGCCGACCCCGCCACCCGCTGGCGGGAACTCTCCCGGCACACCGTGCTGTTGGACGGCTTCCACGCGCTCAAGCACGCGCTGCGCTTCGGCGCCGAGGTGCCGCTGGCCCTGGTGGCCGACCGGCCCGCCGCCCTGGAGCTGGCCGAACGGCTCGCGCCCGACCTGCGCGAACGGCTGGCCGCCACGCTGGTCGACGTGGCGCCGGAGGCGCTGCGCGGCCTGGTCGGCCGGCCGCACCCGACGGGCGTGGCCGCGCTGGCCGTGCCCGCGCCGGCGCGCGTCGATGAGCTGCCGGCGCCCGACGAACGCCGCGCGCCCCTGGTGGTGTTGGACCAGCCGCGCCACCTGGGCAACGTCGGCGCGGTGATCCGCCTGGCGGCGGGCGTCGGGGCGGCCGGGGTGCTGACCACGGGCACCGTCGACCCCTGGCACCCCACGGTGCTGCGCGCCTCCGCCGGGCTGCACTACGCGGTGCCGGTGGGCCGCGCCGAGGTGGAGCGGCTGCCGGCCGGACCGTTGCTCGCCCTCGACCCGGAGGGCGAGGACCTGCGCGGACTGGCCCTCCCCGCCGGCGCGTTGCTCGCCTTCGGCTCCGAACGCGCCGGTCTCTCCCCCGAGGCGCGCGCCCGCGCGGACGCGCTGGTCTCCCTGCCGATGCGCCCCGGCGTCTCCAGCTACAACCTGGCCACCAGCGTGGCCATGACGCTGTACCACTGGCTCGCCACGGACGGCGGACCTCGGGTGCTCTAGAGCACCTCGTCCAGGGCGGTGTTCCAGTAGGTGACCAGCGCGGTGTTGTCGACATACAACTCGCCGTCGGGCAGCGGGACATCGACCATCCCGCCGACGCCCTCGCCCTCGGCGCCCGCGAACCGCACGCCGAGGCTGTCCACGGTCCAGCCCTCGCCGGCCTCCCCGGCGGCGGACGAGGTCGAGATCGCGGCATAGGCGACGTCGCCCGGGTCCAGCGCGACGACGGACTGCGGCGCGCTGTCCTCGTAAGGGGGCACCGGGGCCTGGGCCTCGCCGAAGCGCAGAAAGGGCGCGCTGTAGGCGAAGCAGGTCGCGTCCCCGGTGTTGGTGGCCGTGAGCAGCAGATGGTTGAGGGGGCGCTCGACGGAGGTGACGGTCACCTCGGTCGTCGCGTCCGTGCAGGGCTCGATGTCCTCGACGGGCTCCTCCCCGGACTCCCCCTCCCCGGCCGACCCGTCCTCCCCGGCGCCGTCCCCGGCGGGCCCCTCCTCCGTCGACCCATCCGACGACTCGGTGGGCGTCTCGACCGGCGACTCGGGCCCCGAGCCGCTGTCGAGTTCGTCGTCCTGGCAGCCGGTCAGCGTGGCCAACGCGAGCGTCGCGCCCAGCGCGGCGACGGTGGCGCGCGTCCCGGCCCGGGTGATCCTCGTCCTCGTCCTCATGGCGATCCTCGTTCCCTCGTTCCTCGGTGTTGGTCGGCGTCGGCCCCCGGCGTTCGGTGGGCCGACGACCGAAGCCTGGGCCCGGTCCCGTCCCACCGGCCAGCGAACGCGGGCGAGTTGGGGGGCCGGGACGGTTTCGGCCGGGTGAGCTGCGAGGATGGTCGCGGATCGAATGCCGGGACGGGACGCGGCGAGGGGTGGGACGGGTGGCGTCGGGTGCGGAGACGGCGGATCTCGCCGCGCTGCTCATGGAGTGGAAGGACCGCTCAGGGCTGAGCTACGGCGTGCTGGCCAAGCGGCTGCACCTCAGCGCGTCCACGCTGCACCGCTACTGCCGGGGCGAGGCGCTGCCGCCGGAGTTCGCGATCGTGGAACGTTTCGCCCGTCAGTGCCGGGCCACGCCGGAGGAGCACGCCGAGGCGCACCGGCGGTGGATCGCCGCCGACGCGGCGCGGCAGCGGGACCGTAAGGGCCCCAGGCCGGCGCCGCCCACGCCGGGAGCGCCCGCCCCGCCGGCGACGCCCGTCCCCCAACCCCCGCCGCCCACGCCCCCGTTCCGCCGACCCGGGCCCCGCCTCGTCTGGGGCGCGGCCGGTGCCCTCGCGGTCGTCGCGGCGATCGCCCTGCTCGCCACGCTCCTCACCGGAGGCGACGGCGACGGCAGCGTCCTCGGCGGCGACGGCGGCGCCCCCGGCGGCGACGCCGTCGAACAGGCGGCGGAATCCGCCCCGTTGACCGTCGCCACCCGCCCCTACACGCTCGAACAGTGCGAGGGCCGCTACCTCGTCGACCGCCCGCCGGCCCAGGTCCCGCCGCCCCCGACCGGGACCGACGCCCCCGGCTGGGTGCGCGCGCTGGGCGCCGTCCCGGCCGGGACCCAGCGCGTCGAACTCACCATCCAGGGCACCGAAACGGCCACCGTCGTGCTGCGCGATCTGCGCGTCCGCGTCACCGCCACCGGCGAGCCGCTGCCCTGGGAGCTGTACGCCGGCTACTCCGGCTGCGGCGGCGGCCCGGTGCGGACCACCGCGTTCGACGTGGACCTGGACGCCCCGGCCCCCGAGCCGACGGCGGTCGCCGGCCAGGAAAACCTGCCGCTGTGGGTGGACGAGGCGGAGCCCGTGGTGTTCTACGTCGACGCGCACACCGAGGCGGCGGACGTCAGTTGGCACCTCGAACTCGACTGGTCCAGCGGTGAGTCGGCGGGCACGCTGCGCGTGGACGACGAGGGCGAGCCGTTCCGCACCAGCGCCGTCGGCGGCCAGACCGAGTGGGGCTACCTGATCGGCGGCACCGAGTGGATCGACAACGACACCGGCGAGCCCGCCCGTTGACGGCCCAGGTCAGAGAACCCCCTGACCGGCCTCCTCCGCGTACCGCTCGTTGAAGGCGGTGACCCGCTCCGGGATCTCGCGCAGCCCGTTGATCCGCATCGTCGGCAGCCGCTCCGCGTCCGGGTGGTCGCTCAGGATCGTCGCCCACGGCCCGCGCCGGATCAGCGCGGTGCGCAGCCCGACGGCGGAGGCCGGCCTGATGTCGTGGTCCAACCGGTCGCCGACGTAGAGGACCTCCTCGGGCGCGACCTGGAGTTCCTCCACCAGCAGCTCGAAGAAGCGCGGGTCCGGCTTGGCCACGCCCAGGTCGCTCGACGTGAGGACCAGGCCCGCGTAGCCGGAGAAGAGGGTGCGCAACACCTGGGTGGTGGCGGGGCTCTGGTTGGCGGCGATGCCCAGCCACATCCCGGCCTGCCGCATCACCCTGATGGTGATCCGCACGTCCGGGTAGAGGTCGTTCTCCCCGAACCACTCCGGTTCCCCGGCGGCCGTCCGCTTCTCGCGCTCCAGCGTCAGGTCGAAGCCGGGCCGGAAGGTCTCGAACGCCTCCAGGGGGTCGAGGCCCTGGGCGATGGCCGCCCCGAACCGCGCGGAGAACGTGTGTCGCGGCACCCCGAGCCAGGCGGCCCAACCGGCCCACTCCCGGCTCTCGTCCACCAGGCACTCACCCACGTCGAACACCACCGCTCGAATCATGGCCGGCAGCGTATAGAGCCGTTCGTCCGATCGGAACGGGGTCGTCCCCCGAGTGGGCGGCATCCCGGCGAAACGGGGACGCGGCGCGGTCCGATGCGGCATTCTGCGCCCAGCACCCGCGCGTGCCGGCGCGCGACCCCGCGCTCCCGGCGCGTTCCCGTGGCCCGCGCGTTATCGAACGGCCGGCCAAGGTCACTCGCGCACCGTCCCCCGATGGGGTCGTCCATTGCGCAATGCGGTGGAACCTCGCACTCCGCACCCTTGGGCAGCGCGCACAGTGGGTACCGGAGAACACCCGGCACCGGCCGGCCAACGCCGGCCGAACCGTTCGTGCCGGAACGGCTGTGTCAGAGCGAGGGAGCGTTTCGATGGCCTGGACCGACGGCGCCTGTGTGGTGGACACCAGGAGCGGCAGGGTCGGGCGGGTGACGGGGCGGATCGGTCCACGGCTGCGGCTGCGGCCGCTGACCAGGGGCCGGCCCTGGCACTGCCCGGCGGAGGCCGTGCGTGCCGCCACGGAGTGGGAGCAGCGCAACGCCGACGTGCTGGATGAGAACTGGCGCTTCTGGCGCCCCGCCTGAGGCGCCGCCCGCCGCCCCCCACTCCCAGCGGAAACGATCCGGCCGGGGCCGGCGCGGGGCCGACACCGGCACCGGCACCGGCCGGATCGCCTCGTGCGTCATGCCGGCCGGCGCACCTGCGCCCAGTGGAAACGGGTGGCGACGAACGCCCCGTCGACGAGCGCCGCGTTGCCCGCCGGATTGCCGCCGGTGCCGTGGTAGTCGGCGAACGCGGCGGTCTGGTTGACGTGCACCCCGCCCGTCAGGTTGAGCGACAGCTGCGCCCGCTCGTCCAGGCACACCTCGACCAGCGCGGCCTCCACCTCCTTCGACGTGGTGTGCCCCAGCACCGTCAGCGCGCCGCGCTCCCGCAGGGTGCGCCGCAGCAGCGCCAGCGCCTCCGCCGTGGAGTCCACCGCGACCGCGAACGCCACCGGCCCGAACCACTCGGCCAGCAGCGTCCGTTCGGCGTCCGGCTGCCGCGCGTCGAGCCGCACCAGCAGCGGGGTGCGCACCCGGCCCTCCGGGAACTCGGGGTGCGCGAACTCCCGCGAGGCCAGCGCGACCTCGCCGGTCTCCCCGGCCGACGCCAACCGCGACAGCACCCCGGGCTCGGCGACCGCGCCCAGCAGCGAGGCGGCGCGCCGTTCGTCGCCCAACAGCGCCTCGACGGCGGCGGCGAGGTCGGCGACCACCTGGTCGAAGCTCCGGTGCCCCTGGTCGGTCTCGATCCCCTCGCGCGGGATCAGCAGGTTCTGCGGGGTGGTGCACATCTGGCCGCTGAACAGCGAGAGCGAGAAGGCCAGGTTGGGCAGCAGGCCGCCGTAGTGGTCGGTGGAGTCCACCAGCACCGTGTTGACGCCGGACTTCTCCGTGAAGACCCGCGCCTGGCCGGCGTTCTCCTCCAGCCAGTCGCCGAACGCCGACGAGCCCGTGTAGTCGACGATCCGGACCTCGTCCCTGACGGCCAACGCCCGCGCGCTGTACTCGTTCTCGCCCTCGGCGGCCAGCGCCACCAGCTGCGGGTCGAACCCGGCCTCCGCCAGCACCCGGCGCGCGGTCGCGACGGTCAGCGCGAGCGGCAGCACCGCGCGCGGGTGCGGCTTGACGAGCACCGGGTTGCCGGTGGCCAGCGAGGCGAACAGGCCCGGGTAGCCGTTCCAGGTGGGGAACGTGCGGCAGCCGACCAGCAGCGCCACGCCGCGCGGCACGGGGGTGAACGTTGAGGCGATCCGCAGCGGTTCGTGCCGGCCCCTGGGCCTGGTCCACTCGGCCTGGGCCGGGTGCGCGGTCTGCGCCTCCAGCGCGGCGGCGACCGCCTCAAGCCCCCGGTCCAGCGCGTTGGGGCCGCCGGCCTGGAGCGCCATGGCGTAGCCCTGCCCGGTGGTGTGCATCACGGCGTGCGCCAACTCGGCGGTGCGGTCGGCGAGTCGGGCGAGGATCTCGGCGCAGACCAGCGCCCGCGCCTCAGGACCGGCGTCCCGCCAGGCGGGCAGCGCGGCCCGCATCGCGGGCAGCAGCACCTCGGGGTCGGGGTGCGGATAGCTGATGCCCAACGGGATGCCGTAGGGCGAGACCTCGCCGCCCACCCAGGCGTCGGTGCCCGGCTGGTCGAGGTCGAACCGGCGCTGGGTGAGCGCCTCGAACGCGGCGGCCCCGGCCTCGCGGGGATAGTCACGCGGGTTGTCGGAGAACGCCGAGAAGTGGCCGCGTTCCCGGAGCGCGCGGGTGGCGCTCTCCAGGGTCGGGCGGTGGCGCTCGGCGAGCAGGGAGCGGGTGAGCGAAGGGGTCATCGTTGGCCAACTCCTCGCGATCTGGGTGAGATCGATTGTGCGGCCGACCCCTCGGCCCGTGCCAGAGCGCGGCACTCATCCGTCGAACGGGCGCCCGACGCGCCCGCACCCCCTCCCACCGGTGGCGAAGAACAGCCCCAACTCGGCCGGTACTCCCGGTTGTTCGGGTCCGTTTCGCGGCATTGCGCCCCACATTCCGGGGCAGGCCGAGCGTTTCCCACGCGCTTTTCGGTCACCGGCCCCCGCGAACCGCCGCGCGCGCCGAACCCGTCGGTAGGACGGTCAACTACTGTGATCCGGCGCGGGAGATGACGCACATGTCACCGATGACCGGGGAGCCCATGACGCACGACCGTGCACGTTGCCCAGCCACCACCGCACCCACCACCGCCGGGGCCGCCGAGGCCGCCGATGACCCCGGCGCCGCGCCCGACCGACGGCCGCCCGACTGGGGCGAGGTCGAGGAGTTCCTGCGGCAGTTCCACCACGAGGAGCCGGCGCAGCCGGTCCCGCTGGCCACCCGGCTGGCGCGGGTGCGCGAGGAGATCGACCGCACCGGCACCTACCGGCACACCACGCCCGAGCTGGAGTTCGGCTGCAAGATCGCCTGGCGCAACACCGCGCGCTGCAACGGCCGCCTCTACTGGCGCAGCCTCAAGGTCCTCGACCGGCGCGCGGCCACCACCCCCGACGAGATCCACCGCCACCTGCTGGACCATCTGCGGGTCGCCACCAACGGGGGCCGCATCCGGCCGGTGATCTCCGTCTTCGCGCCCGACACGCCGCAGCGGCCCGGACCCAGGCTCTGGAACAGCCAGTTGATCCGCTACGCCGGCCACCGCTCACCCGGCGGCGAGGTGGTGGGCGACCCGGCCCAGGTGCCGTTCACCGACGTGGTGCGCCGGCTCGGCTGGCAGCCTTCGGGCGGGCCGCACGACATCCTGCCGCTGGTGATCGAGGTGCCCGACGACCGGCCCCGGCTCTACGAGGTGCCGCGCGAGGACGTGTTGGAGGTCCCGATCAGGCACCCCGACGTGCCGGGCTTCGACGCGCTGGACCTGCGCTGGTACGCGGTCCCCGCGATCTCCCACATGCGGATGTCGATCGGCGGCGTCAACTACCCGCTGGCGCCGTTCAACGGCTGGTACATGGGCACCGAGATCGGCGCCCGCAACCTCGTCGACGCCGACCGCTACAACCTGCTGCCCGTGGTGGCCGACCTGCTCGGCCTCGACACCAGCAGCGAGACCACGCTGTGGCGTGACCGCGCCCTGGTGGAGCTGAACGTCGCGGTGCTGCGCTCCTTCGAGCGGGCCGGCGTCAAGATCACCGACCACCACACCGCCTCCCGCCACTTCCTCGCCCATGTGGAACGCGAGGAAGCGCTGGGCCGGCCCGCGCCCACCGACTGGAGCTGGATCGTCCCGCCGCTCTCGGGCGGGATCACCCCCGTCTTCCACCGCTACTACGACGAGGACGAGTTGAAGCCCAACTTCTTCCTCGACGACGACGCCAGGGCGCGCGCCGAGGGCCGCTGCCCGGTGCCCCACGACGTTCCGTCGCCGCACGAGGTCGCGTCGCCGCACGAGGTCGCGTCGCCGGGGGACGGCGCTCAGCTCAGCTCGAACGAACCGGTCGTCAGCTCGCCCGCCGGCTCGTAGACCTGCACCACGACGCCGGTCGGGGTGCTCTCCGCGCCGGTCAGCCGCAGGGCGCGCGGCGGCGACCCCTCGGGGAACAGCCGCCGCCCGCCGCCCAGCACCACCGGGAACGTCAGCAGCCGCACCTCGTCGACCAGCCCCTCCCGCAGCAGCGTCTGGGCCAGCCCGCCGCTGCCGTGGACCTGGAGTTCCCGGCCGGGCCGTTCCTTCAACGCGGCCACCTCGGTGGCCACATCGCGCGACAGCACGCTGGTGCCCTGCCAGGACGGGGTCTTCAGCCGGCCGGACGCCACATACTTGGGCCGGCCGTTCAGCCGCGCCGCCACGATGTCGTCGGGGTCGCTGATCAGCGGCCAGTGCGCGGCGAAGATCTCATAGGTGCGCCGCCCCAGCAGAAAGGCGTCCGCGGCGTCGAACCAGCCCGACACCAGCCGGCCCATCGCCTCGTCAGCGTAGGGAACGACCCAGCCGCCCCGGGTGAAGCCGTCGCTGGTGTCCTCGTTGGGCCCGCCCGGGCCCTGCACCACGCCGTCCAACGAGACGAACTGGGTCAGGGTGAGTTTCATGCCAGCGCTCCTTCGCCCACGCGACGCCCTCCCTCCCGACCACCGTCACCCCTCGCCGGGCGCGCCGCTACCCGGGCGCCGCCGCCCGGAGGGCCCGTGCCGAGCCCGCCGCCTCACGGCTCGGGCAGCAGGTCGGTCTCCTCGAAGACCAGCAGCGTGCGGGTGGAGAGCACCTCCGGAATGGCCTGGATGCGGGTCAGCACCAGCTCCCTCAGCTGCCGGTTGTCGGAGGTGTGCACCAGCAGCAGCACGTCGAAGTCCCCGCTGACCAGCGCGATGTGCGCCGCCCCCGGCAGCCGGGCCAGCTGCTCCCGCACGGTCCGCCAGCTGTCCTGGACGATCTTCAACGTCACATAGGCGCAGGTGCCCTGGCCGGCCCGCTCGTGGTCGATCCGCGCGGTGAAGCCCCGGATCACCTGGCTCTCGACGAGGCGGTTGATCCGCGCGTAGGCGTTGGCCCGCGAGATGTGCACCCGCTCGGCGACCGAACGGACCGAGGCCCGGCCGTCGTTCCGCAGCAGCCGCAGTATCGCCTCGTCGATGGCGTCGAGCGGCCGTTCGCCCCCGCTGGGCAACTGGTCCTCCGGCATCCCCGTGAGCCTCCCCTCCCTGGACGTCCTGCCCCCATATCACGGCAAATGCGGCCGACTGTCCACAGGGCCTCCACACGGCTAGCCAGATCGCCGACCGGTTCGAACAATCGGTGGGGAGCGCGCCACGGAACGTCGCGGTCGCGTTCGGCACGAACCCGGTCGGCGCGCGGGCCCTGGGCCACGGCGCCGGCCTTCCCCCACAGCGAGGCCGGCCCCCACCCGCCCGCCCGGCCCCAGGCGGGCCGGCGGCCCCTGTGGCGGCCCCGCACCGGGGCCCGGCGTCTCC
>NZ_RFFJ01000130.1 GCF_003696235.1 Streptomyces triticirhizae | reverse complement strand
CGGCGGCCCGCAGCACCAGCGCCCGGCCGACCTCCAGGCTCCGCACCGCGCCCGCCGCGTCGCCCGCCGCCAGCGCCCAGCCCGCCACGCGCAACGCCCAGTCGGCGCCGCGCCGCGCCGTCTCCAGACCGTGTTCGGCGCCCGCCTGCATCAGGACGTCGTCGCTCACCACGCGCAGCGCCAGCCGCCCGGCCTCGGCCGCGATCCGCAGATCCCCCAACCCCCGGTCGGCGCGGAGCGCGTGGGCCCGGGCCAGTGTCCACAGCACGTCCCGCGCGCCCTCGCCGTCCACGCGTGCGACCAGCGCGGCCCGTGCCCGCCGGCTCTCCGTGACCGCCTCGTCCAACGACCGCCGGTCGCCGGTCAGCCTGTGGTGCGTCAGCAGCGCCTCGGCGATGTTCCGCAGGGTCATGGCCCGTTGGTTGACGACACCCGACTCGACCGAGTCCAGCGCGGCCCGGCTGGCCGCCACGGCCTGGAGGATGCGGTCGGGGTCGCGCTCCAGCGTCGAGCTGCTGGCCAGGATCAACGGCCAACCCGAGTCGAGCAGTTGCCGCACGACGGGGAGGGTGGCCTCGTCGGCTCTGACCTCCTCGACCAGGCGCAGCGCCGCGCGCAGGTCCCTCACGCTGCTCCGCAGCTGGGCCCGCAGCGCGTGGGCGAGGATCAGCTGGGCCGCGACCTGCGGATACACCGGATCGCGCCGGTCCACCCGCGCGAGCAGAGCGCGCAGCTCCGCGAGGCACTCGTCGACGATCGCGGCCTCGTCCGGCCCGCCGTTCCCTCCCGGCCCGCCAGCCGCGCCCCGGTCGCCCCGTCCGCCCGGCGCACCCGGCGCGTCCGACTCGCCCCACAGCCTCCGCAGCCGCAGCCCGATGACCAGGGACCGCGACAGCACGGTCAGCCGGCGGGCGTCCGCCGGGCCCGACAGCGCCGCGACGTCCCGCAGCGGCCCGGGGGTCAACGCGCCCAGCACGCGGGCCGTTTCCTCCTCGTCCCTGAGGTTCCCCCGGGTGATCGTCGCGACCGAGGGGATCACGCCGAGCATGGCCGCCAGCGTCGTGGCCGCCTCGTGGTCGGGCGGAAGCTGGGCGGCGGCCCGCCGCAGCTCGGCGTAGGCGCGGTCGACACGGTCGGTCTCGCCCGTGCGCAGCGCGAGCATCGCGTCGCCCATCGCGCTCAGGCCCAGGTCAAGGGCGTCCCGCGCCGGGTCGCCGCTGCCCCAGGCCGCCGGGCGCAGCGTCTCGACCAACTCGCGCAGCCGCGCGGTCCCCACCACGCCGGGCGAGGTGATCTCGGCGACCAGCGCGAGCGCCGCCACGTGCGTCGGATCGGGCTCATCCGGCTCCGTCGTCGGCGGCTTCGGCTCCGGCTCCGGCTCCAGGGCCGGGGCCTGGGCCAGGGCCGGCAGGCCGCGCATCATGCCCAGCATCCCCTGGAGCAGCCCGCGCCCCGCGGTCAGCTCGGGCCGCTCACGGAGTAGCCGATCTCCCAGATCGACCATCCCCGGCATGTCGCCGGCGCCGAGCAGCGTCCGCATCAGTGCGAGCGTCGAACGCAGCCGCCCCGCCTCGGCCGACAGCGGCTCGGGCAGCCGGGCCACCTCCAGCTCGCGGAGCAGCGCCTCCGCCTCGGCCGCATCGGCGAGGAGTTGGGGCGTGCGCCCTTCGGCACGCAGGCCCCACGCGATGATCCGCTCCGCTGCCGGCATCCAGCCCCCGGCGTCCGGCTGCGGCATCGGCAGCAGCAGCGTCGTCAGCACCAACGCCGCCCGCACCCGCTCCCGTTCGCCCAGCGCCCCTGGCCCGGCCACCGCGCGGGCCGCGCGCAGCAGCCGTATCCCCTCCGCCCGGTCCGCGTCCGTGCCGACGCCCGTCAGATACCGCTTGCCGTACAGGCCGCCCAGCCGCGCCCACAGCAGCGCCGCCCCGGGCGCGTCGCCGCCGCCCAACTCCCGCTCGGCGCGCGCCAACTCCGCCACCGTCCCGTCGAGGTCGGGGCGCGGGCCCGCCCCCTCGCCCGGGCCCGCACCCGCCCCCTCGCCCGCACCCATCGCGGGCAGCAACCGGTCCGCCGCCTCCAGGGCCCGCTCCACCTCGGCGTCCATCCGCCGTCCCTCCCCTCCCGCTGGTCGCGACCCGCTTCCCGTCCCGTCCCGGTCCCGCTTCCCGGTCCCGCTTCCCGGTCCCGCTTCCCGTCTCATCCTGGCCACTTCCGACCGCGCCCACCCGCCCCGCACCGGGATCGGAGGAAAATCGCCCAACCAACGACCAGTTGCGCCGCCACTCACGCCCGGGAACCGGCTGTTGACTGGGAGACAGCAAAGCAGACGCCACTGACAACGGAGGGTGACCAACCGTGAACGCGACAACCGAATCGCTGTTGATCACGGTGGTCGCCGTGCTGGGGACCCTGATCTCGGCGCTGTTGGCCCAGCGGCAGGCCCACCGTTCCCTGTCGGAGGAACTCAACCGGCTCGAACGCCGCAGCTCCACCGAGTCCAACCGCGCGACCTACACCGCGCTCAACACCGCCGCCCGCCGCTATGTCGCCGCCCTCACCGACCAGTTGCACGCGCTGCGCGGCGAGGGCGGCGCCGCCCGCACCACCGAGGACCTGCGCCGCACCACCGAGGACCTGCGCCGCGCCCGCGCCACCCACGCCGACTGCTACGCGGAGATCCAACTCATCGCCCCCGCCCCCGTCCTGGCCGCGGCGCAGGAGGTCAACCACACCCTCAACGCCACCTACGGCGTCCTGATGCGCCTCACCACCGCCACGGCCGCCCCCGACGAGACCCCGGCCAGCGCCCAGGCCCGCATCACCGACCTGTGGGAGACCACCCTCCCCACCCTCCGCACGGCGATGCGCCGCGACCTCCACCTCGACCCGCACGCGTGAGGACCGATCCCATGACGGACGAGCCGACGGCGCGCGGCGCCAGTGACGCCAACGAACGGCAGGCGCGGGTGGCCGCAGCCGTGGAGGAGGCCCGCCGGGCGTTGGGCGGGACCGACAACGAGGGCTGGCCGCCGCCCGAGTCGCTGGCGCCGGCCATCGACCAACTGACCGCCGTCGAAGCGGAGTTGTCTCGTCACGGCGAGAACAGCAACCTGGTGTCCGTGTGCCTGGGCATCGCGCTCGGCGTGCGCTGCCTCGGCGCGGGCGCCGACGCGGCCCCGGAGGACCGGGCGCAGGCGCTCCGCCGCCTGCGCTGGGCCGACGCCGAGGGGCCGCTGGAGCTTCCGTACGTGGTGGAGGCCCGGATGGCGCTGGTCCTCCTGTTGGTGCCCTGGGCCAGGTCCGCGCTCCGGGGTGCGGGCCCCGCGCTGCTGGTCACCGGCGACGTGCGGGTGGTGTCCGAGTCGGCGCTCCGGAACCTCGCCGAGGCGGCGAAACGCCGTCCCGTTACCCCTGCGAGCTGGCCGTGTTCAGCTACGCGCCGTCGGGCACCCAGTTCCTGGCCGCCGCAGCGCGCCGGCGCGCGCCCCCCGCCGCCGGGCGGCAGGTGCTGCTCGCCGCCCTACCCGGCGGCGCGAACCCGGCCCAGCTGATCCATCTGGCCTGTCACGCCCTGGCCGCGCCCCGCCCCACCGCGTCCGCGCTGCGGCTGGCCCAACCGCCGGGCGCGCCACCGGACGCCGGCCGGCTCACGGTCTCCGAGATCCTGGACGCCGTCGCCGGCGGCCCCGCCGACGCCCCGGGCGAGGCCGACGCCGGCCCCCTGGTCGTGCTCAGCGCCTGCGAGACCGACCTCAGTACCCGCCGCCACGACGAGGCGTTGACGCTCGCCACCGCCCTGGTCGCCTGCGGCGCGGCCGATGTCGTCGGCTCCCGCTGGGCGGTGGTGGACGGCGCGACGGCCGTGCTGATGGCCGTCTTCCACCACCACCTCACCGCCAGCGGCCGCGCCCCGCCCGACGCGCTGCGCGCCGCCCAGCTGTGGATGCTCGACCCGCACCGCGAGCCGCCGCCCACTCTCCCCGGCCCGCTCCGCCGCGAGGCCGGCCGCCCCGACCCGCACCACCCGCACCTGTGGGCCGCGTTCACCCACCAGGGCAACCCGCGCCCGGCGCCCGCCCGTTGACGCGCCCGCGCCCGGCGCCCGCCCGTTGACGCGCGCCCCTCGCCCGACCGGGGCGTTCCCGTCGCCCCGGCTGCTACCATGCCGACGCTCCCAACCCCGGCGACCACGCTGCGTGGAGGAACGGTGTCCTTTCTCCGGTTTCTGGAAGACGATGTCAGGGAGATGGCGAGGCGACTCGTGAGCAGCGGCGACGACATGCGGAACGCGGCCAGGGAACTGGCCGGCACCGACGCCAGCCGCCTCGGCACCTCCGAACTCACCTCGCGCTGCGAGGACTTCGCCGACTCCTGGGACTACGGCTTCGGCCAGCTCTCCGACCTGACCAGCGGCATAGGCGACGTGGCCAACAACGCGGCGGACACGCTCACCGCGACCGACGAGGAGCTGGAGGCCACCATCAGAAACGCCAACCAGGGCTGAGCCCGACACCCACTCAAGGAACCGTGACCCGGGAGTCAACAGAATGAGCGACGACTTCCCCCATCTGGGGTTCGACCCGTGCCCCGGTGACGTCTCCGCCGCCGAGCGCGTCGCGGAGACCATGCGTCAGATCACCACGGCGAGTTCCCTCACCCACGGCACGCTGCTGTCGATCAACACCGACAGCGGCGTGTGGGTGGGGCGGGCGGCCGACGCGTTCTCGGACGCGTTCTCCGAGGTCCCGCCCTATCTGGAGCGCGCCGTCAACGCGTTGGACACCGCCAGCCGCGCGCTGTCCACCTGGGTCACCCAGCTCGACACCCTCCAGTCGCGGGCTCGCGCCCTGGAGGAGGAGGCCGCCAGCGCCGCCGCCTCCGTCAGCGCCGCCCAGGCCAGCGTGGACGCGCTGCCCACCGACACCTCCGACATGACCGACGAGGAACGGGAGCGGCACGACGAGGAGGCCGAGACCGAACGCGGCCGGCTCGACCGCGCCAACGCCGCGCTGGCGGACATCCGCGAGCGGGCTCGGACGTTGAACCTGGAGTACACCTCCCACGCCGACGACACCGCCCGCCAGCTGCGCAACGCCGCCGACGCCGCGCCGCCCGAGCCGGGTCTGTGGGACTCGGTGGTCGGCGCGTTCGAGGGCATCGGCGACTTCTTCGTCGAGGTCGGACGGGCGCTCACCGACCCCGACACCCTCAAGGCGATCGGCGACTTCTTCTCCAACGTGGCGATGGTGCTCGGCGTCGTCTGCCTGATCGTCATGTGCTTCACGCCGCTCGGCCCGCTCGCCTGGATCGCGCTGGGCGCCTCAGCGCTGGCGCTCGGCTTCCACGTGGCGGCCAAGATCGGTGGCGCGGACGTCGGTTGGGACACCATCATCTGCGACGCCATCGGCGTGGCCGGCGGCGCCCTGGGGATCTACGCCGGCCGGGTGGTCAACGCGGGCCGGGCGACCGTGGCCGCCGGGCAGGGGATGCGCGCCTCCGGCTGGGGCCGGTTCTTCAGCCTGGGCAGCCTGCGGCAGGCGGTCACCCCGTGGAACTGGTCGATCCTCGGCGGCGCCGGCCGCGTCTGGGGCATCGGCGAGTACTTCCGTGGCGTCGGCATGACCATGCGCGGCTACCAGGTGATCGCCGCCGGTCAGGCGATGAACTGGGGCGGCGCCGTCGCGGGCAACGCCGCCGCCGGCACCGACCTCTACCGGAACTGGAGCGTGCCGTTCGTGGGGCCCATCAACGACTTCATCGAGGCGCGGGAACGGGACAACGCGCGGGCCGCCGCCGCCTCCCAGCCCGCGCCCCCGACCGTCAACGCCACCGAGCGCCTGACCGCCGCGAGCGGCGCGTTCGTCAACGGCCTCAGCCAGAGCGACCTCGGGACGGCCGCATGACCGCCCCCGCCGGAGGCGCCCCGGGCCCCGGCCGGAATCCCGCCCCAGCCCCGGACCAGGCCCAGCCGTTCGACTACGACTTCACCTGCGAGGTCTCCGAGGACTTCGTCTCCCTCCCCGAGAACGACGCCCCCGACGCCTGGCGCGCAGCGCTGCGCGAGCTGCTGCCCGCCAGCGACGAGGAGGACCTGACGGCGGCGGCCGAGTCGATGCGCGAGGTCATGGACCGCTTCGTGCCACGCAACACCGTGCGCACCGCGCTGTGCGTCGGGCACCGCGAGGAGCAACTCGTCGTCGGCGTCCTGACGTTCTCCGTCGAGTGGACCGCCCACGAGAGCGACCTGGTGATCGCGGAGGCCATCTTCCGCGCCAACCGGGCCGGGCTCTTCGACGACCTGCCGCAGGACGCGTTGGCCGAGATCGACACCCCGTTGGCCAAGGGCGTCCAGGGCCCGCAGGACACCCTCCTCGCCACCCGCCTGCCCTGCGGGCCCGGCGTCTCCCTCACCTCGCTGCGCTCCCTGAAGATCCCCGGCTCCGAGCCGGGCCTCGGGTTGACGCTGGGCGTGGCCGCGATGCAGCTGGTCGTCCCCGCGCCCCGGGGCTACACCCTCTATGTCTCGCTGTTCACGCCGACCCTGGACCACCTGGAACTCTTCGGCGGCCACCTGGCGCGCATCGGCCGCACCCTGGCGTTCGACACCGCCCGGGCGACGGCCGCCCAGGCAACGGCCGACCGGGCCACGGCCGACCGGGCGACGCTCGACCGCCCGACGGGGACGAACGCCTCCGACGCGCCCGTGCCGCCGCCCCGCGCCGACGGGGACGGGGCGCGGTGAGCACCCACGACCGGCTGTTGACCCAACTGCGAGGCGCCGTAGCGGAGTTGGTCGAACTGGAGGCCCGCCATGTGAACGAGGTGCCGGCCGGCCGGGTGCTGGCGGGCGTCGCGGCGACCATCGGCGCGGCGGCGGTCGCCGTTCTCGCGCTGGTCCTGCCGCTCGCCGACCCCGAGCACCTGTGGTGGCTGCTGCTGCCGGGGCTGCCGCTGGCCGTGGTCGCGGGCCGCTGGACATGGCGGGTGCTGCGGCCGTTGACCGCGCACCACGGCCCGGTCGCCGCCGCGCACCGCGCGGCGACGCGTCGGCGGGACGAGGCGTGGGACGCGCTCTACGCCCTGCCGCCGACGGCCACCGGCGGCGCCGAGGAGGAGTGGGCGGCCGTGCGCGAGGTCTACGGCGCGGTGCGCGCCGCCGACGCGGCGGCCGGCTTCGTCGACGGCGCCGACGGTTCGGCCGCTTTCCGCAACCTCGGCCGCCAACTGGCCTGGGCGCTGGGCGCGTTCGCGCTGGTGGTGGCCGAGACCCTGGTGGTGGCGGGCGTCGCGGCCGGGATGCTGGCGGAGCCCTGGCTGTGGCCGATGCTGCTGCCCGGCGCGGTGCTGCTGGCCGGCTGGGCGCCGGCGCTGCGGATCTGCGCGCTGCGCGCGTTCCTGACGCCGCGCCGCGTGACCCGCACCCAACGCCGGGCGTGGCGCGCCGAGTTGGCCTACCGCCGGGCGCGGCTGGCGGCGGCCGGGGTGCCGCCGTGGCGGCATCCCGCGTTCCACACCCAACGCCTGTGGCTGATCTTCGGCGGTCCGCTGTGGCGTCGCCTCGGCGCGGCGTTCGCCGCGTCCCCGGCGGAGACGCTGCGCGCCCTGCCCGCCGACGCCTCCCCGCTGCGCCGCTGGTACTGGCGCTACGTCGGCTCCGGCACGCTCACGCTGACCGGCATCGTGCTGTTCGCCCTCCTGGTCACCTCGCTGCGCGGGGCGCCGTAGGCCGGCGCGCCCGTCAGCCCTCGGGAAAGGCGCGGGCCAGCTCCTCGTCTATCTCACGGAAGCCGTTCAACACCTCGTCCAGGACGGTGGCCGCCGCGTCGGAGAACTCGGCCAACTTCCCGATGCCGTACTCCCACTCGTCGCCGAAGTCGTCCATGCGCCGCTCCAGCCGGTGCACGCCCATGTCGGAGCCGTTGACCTGAGCCATCGAACGGCAGGGGCCCTCCAGGAGCTGCGCAATGGCACGGATGTTGTCGCGGTTGGTGCTGAGCTGGTCGTAGTCGAGATACAGATCGCTGTCGCTCATGCGAACTCCGGTAGGCCGTATGCGGATTCGGTGGCCGGGGGAACGGGCCCTCAGGAGGACGCCGGCGCGGAGGCGGGCCGGTGGGCGAAGGTGATGCCGCGCAACAGCCGCACCACGGTTGGCATGTACCGCTCCCAGTGCCGAACGGCCGGGGTGGCGAAGGTCACCGTCAGCATGTGCTGCTCCCGCACGGGGGAGGGGCCGTCGGGCACTGGCACGAACGCCTGGATCTCCGCGAACGGCACGTCCGTGGGCTCCAGTCGGGGCATCCGGTACACGCGCGGCCCGGTCACCACGGCGGCGGGCTGGCCACACGGCAGCGGGTACACGTCGCCGCTCCACGTCTGGCCCCGGGAGGCCACCAACGACTGGAGGGTCCCCTCGGCCGCGACCTTCGCGCTGTTCCCGTAGGGGAACTCCGTGGCGGTGACCATCAGCGTGGCCAACGAGAGTTCACCGTCCATCAGCCCCGTGACGGCGCCCGCGAAGAGGGCCCCCGCCCGGGCCAGTGCCTGCGAACCGCCGTGCACCTCCCGGAGAACGCGCCGTTCGATGTCCGGATCGCCAACCGCCAACGCACGGGCGCTCTCGGCGGCGAACGCGTGGCTCTCCTCCGGACTCATCCCGATCGGCGGATGCTGAAAGTGCTCGGGCACGTCGAAAGCGACATACATCAGCCGCCTCCCCCCTGTTGGTCGTAGCTCCAGAAGACCCGTTGCCGTTCGAAGTCCTCCAGTGTCCTGCGGTACTCGGCCTCCTTGCGTGCTCGCCAGCGCGGCCCCCAGATCATGAACGAGACGAAGAACAGGGCGATCGCCAGACAGATGATGGCACCCAGCGGGGAGCTGAAGAGCTGGACGATGCCCAGCACGGCAGCCGCCCCGGCGACGCCGGCGGCTCGCCACTGGTACCAGCTGTGTGGTCGTTGTTCCTGTAGATAGAGCCCGTACCGCGCCTCGCCGGCCTGCATCGGTGAGATCGCGGTCAACGACGGCCCCGGATTGGACGTCGCCCACCAGGCGCCGTTGATGCGGTAGTGGTAGTGCGCCCAGGCCGCGCGCCGCCGCGCCATCTCGCTGTCGTCCCGGGCGAAGACGAACCGCAGAATTCCGGTCTGTGGGTAGATGCGGTGCGCACTGATCACGTAACCGAATTCGTGGGCGATGGCCAAGAGGTTGGTAGCGCGCGTCCGGATCACCACCTCGACCTCGGGGGGCGACCCTTCGAAGAGCGCGATAATCTGATGGTCTTTCACCCATGCTCCCGTCTGAGTTGTCTGGCGGCGCGGGAAAGGGCGTCACTCCTGCCCAGAAACCGGTCAGTTGGGCGGGTCAGCTGTCCTCACCACCGGACCGCCAGGCGTTCTCGAAGGAGACCAGCAGCCAGCCGCCTGTCAACGCCATCTCTCCCCACTGCCTGGGGTTGCGCGGTACGAAATGGTTGAGAGCCGACGAGTCCCCAACCAGCCCTACGATGCTGTCGGTGAGAGAGACGTTGCCCAGGCCAGTGCTGATGTCACTCTTGCTGACCGCATGGGCGGCGCGTCCGATCGTGCCGCCCGCTCGGGCGAAGACGCCAACCACCGGGATGGCGCCCAGTGCGTCCTGCCCGATGCTTCGCAGGGATACGTCCGCACCGGCGAGCCTCGCTGCCCCGTGACACACCAGCGCGGCGCCCGCGAACCCAGCGGACACCCCGGCGAGGGCGGCGGTGGCAAGGGCACCACCCCCCACGAACACCGCGAAGCCAAAGGCGAGCAGGCCGATGTAGGTGCTCGCTACGGCCAGCACGTCACCGATGGCCGCGATGCGCTGGGCGTTCTCGACGATCCATTCGGCCAGGCCCGCGGCGATGTCGCCGATCCGATCGGCGACCCAGTTGGCCGCGTCGACCAGGGCGTTGCCGATGCGGGCGAACATGCCGGGCTCGTTCGGGGCCAGGTCCATCGCCCGACCGATGCGGTCCGCGATGGACTCGCCGTACTCGACGAAGCTGTCGCGCAGGGCCTCGGCCTTGCGTCTCACCTCGTCATACGAGGACTGGAGCCGCTGGCGGTCCTGTTCCACCTGGCGACGGTTGGCGGCCGCCTCCTCCGCCGCCTCCTCGTCCTCCGTCGCGAGGTCCTGGGCCAGGTCCTCGAAGGAGGCCGGCGGCGGCAGGGCGTCGAGCTGTGACTTCAGCTCCTGGGCTCGTTCCTCCAACGCGCGGGCGGCGCTCTGCTGGCCCGGCACATACGCGGCCCAGTCCTCCAGTGCCCGGGCGGTTATCAGGAACGACTCGTGGATGACCTCCACCTTGGGCTTGAAGTCGTCGTCAAACCGCTCGCGGAAGGCCTCGGCGGAGCGGCCGCGCCACTGGCCGTCGCCGGTGCCGCGCAGCAGCGCCACGATGTCGGACAGTGCCGTGGTGGTGCTTCGCACCTCCGAGGCCACGCTGTCGATGGCGTCCGTGTGCCCAGGACAGGGCACGAACCCCAACGCCGGGTACTGCGACGCCTGTTCGTAGTCCGGCTCGACCGACGGTGCGGGCCAGTTCACCGCACCCCTCCTCGCGTCGCGTCGGACGAGCTCCTGCCACGGCGTGGCGACACACCAAAGCCCACGATTCCCCCCAAGGAACGCGACATTCCGGCACCGGGTCCTCAGGAACACCGATGCACTCGTTACACAGTGCGCAAGCGTACGAATGCGATGGGTGTTTTCAAAGGCGCCTCAGGTGACGTGTGAGATGAATCACTCGTCGCGGGACGTGAGTCGACGGTTGCTCAGCGGAGCGTCCGCCCTCTGGGGGGTGGGTGCCCGGTCTGTCTGCGGGCCGGTGGCCGGTGCGGGGCAGCCCGACTGGTCGTTTGTTGGTCGACGAGGCTCGTTGCGAGGGGTTGGGGTTCTGGCGCGGGCTACGACGCCGGGCCTACGTGGCGCACGATCGGCCGGGTGCGGGCGTAACGAATGCCGGCAGGAGGCTGGCTGGGAAGAGGGGCGCGGCTTCCGGGAGGTGGGTTCGTTGCCGCCACGGGCGGTGGGTGATGGCGACCGTGCCCTCTGGGCGCGGGGACTGCGCCTTGTTCGGGGGTCGGTTGGCCGGTGGGGGCGTGCGTGGCGCGCACCGGCTTCGCCGGCCTGCCTCGGCACATGGTCCGTCTCGGACATGACGGAGCGTCGGGCGTCTCGCGGGGCCGGTGGCGGTTGTCGGCAAGCGGCGCGGTGAGTGGTGGGGTCGGGTCAACGACCACGCTGCCGCGCGAACATCGCCTGTTGGTGGGGTAGTCCGCGCCTTGTCGGCTTCCGGGCAGGGGGGTCGGGGTCTTTTTCTCTAGGTGCCCGTCTAGAGTTGAACGATCTGTTCACTTTCAAACGGGCACCTAGAAAAAGGTCCCCCCACCCCCCGGCGCGCCCGCCTTCGGGAGTCGACGGCGCGCGGACTACCAAGACGGCAGGCGTTGTTCGCGCGGCAGCGTGGTCGTTGACCGAACGCCCCGTCCTGCCGGCGGAGTGGAGCGGCGGGGGCCGTCCCCCTTCAGTCGCCCGACGATCGGCCACATCCGAGACGGGCGACATGCCGGGGCAGGCCGGCGAAGCCGGTGCGCGCCACGCACGCCCCCAGCGGCCAACCGACCCTCGAACTCGGCGCGGTCCCTGCGCCCGTAGGGCACGGTCGCCACTCCCGACCACCCCGACGGCAACGAACCCACCTCTCGGAAGCACGCCCCCCTTCCCAGCCAGCCTCCTGCCGGCATTCGTTACACCCGCACCCGGCCGATCGTGCGCCACATAGGCCCGGCGTCGTAGCCCGCGCCAGAACCCCAACCCCCCGCAACGAGCCTCGTCGACCAACAAACGACCAGTCGGGCTGCCCCGCACCGGCCACCGGCCCGCAGACAGACCGGGCACCCCCACACTCCCTACCGCGCCCCCGGCGCCCCCAGCGCCGAGGGCACCGCGCTCGCCGCCAACTCGCGGCAGAACAGGCCGAAGTCGAGGCCCGCCGCCTCCACGGCCAGGGGAAACGTGCTGGTCTCCGTCAACCCCGGCGCCACGTTGGTCTCCAGCACCCACACCCCGCCCGCCGCGTCGACGATGGCGTCGGTGCGCGACAGGTGCCGCAGCCCCAGCGCCTGGTGCGCGCGCACCGCGACCCGCGCGGCCTCCTCGGCCACCGCCGCCGGCACCCGCGCCGGGATGTGGAACCGCACCGCCCCCGCCGTGTAGCGGGCCGCGTAGTCGTAGACTCCGTCGGCCGCGATCTCCACCGTCGGCAGCGCACGCGGCCCCTCGCCGAGGTCGGCGACGGCGACGGCGATCTCCGTTCCGGCGACGGCCCGTTCGACGAGCGCCTCGTCGTGGTGCCCGAAGCACGTCATCAGCGCGCCCGGCAGCTCCTCCGCCCGCTCCACCCGCGTGACGCCGAACGCCGAGCCGCCCGCCCTCGGCTTCACGAACAGCGGCAGCCCCAGCCGCTCGACGACCCTGGCCATCACGGCCGTCGCCCCCAGGTCGTGGAACGCGGCCTTCGGCAGCGTCACCGAGGCCGGCGTGGCGACCCCGGCGCGGGACAGGACCTCCTTGGCCACCGCCTTGTCGAACGCGGTCCGGCACGCCCCGGGTGCCGCGCCCACATAGGGAACGCCCAGGAGTTCGAGGACCTCCTTGACGGTGCCGTCCTCGCCCGCGACCCCGTGCAGCAGCGGGAAGACCACCTGCGGGGGATCGGCGGCCAACTCGTCGATCAGGGAAGCGTCCACGTCCCACACCGCCACCTCGACCCCGGCCGCCCGCAGCGCCGCGCTCACCCGCGTGCCCGAACGCAGCGACACCTGACGCTCGTTGCTCAGCCCGCCGGCGAGCACCACCACCCGCTCCAGATCGCTCATCTCTCCCTCACCACGTCCACCGGGGCCGCCAGGGCCACCACGTTCACCAGGCCCGCAACGTTCACCAGGCCCGCCACGTTCAACAGGCCCCGTCGCGCCGCTCACCGCTCGGCGCCGGGCGCCAGCCCCAGCGTGTCGCGGAGCGTCAACTCCTCGCCGATCACCGAGGCCAGCCGCTGCACGCCCTCCTCGATCCGCTCGATCGGCGGATAGCAGAACGACAGCCGCATGTGCGAACGCCCACCCCCGTCGGCGTAGAAGCCCGTGCCCGGAACGTACGCGACCCGCGCGCCCACCGCCCTCGGCAGCAACGCCTTGCTGTCCAGGCCCTCCGGCAGCGAGGCCCACACGAAGAACCCGCCACCCGGCGACGTCCAGCGCACGCCCCGAGGCATGTGCGCCTCCAGCGACCTCAGCATCGCGTCGCGGCGCTCCCGGTACAACTCCCGGAACTCCTTCAGCTGCTCCGCCCACGGCTGCGTCCGCAGATAGCGGTCCACGACCAGCTGCGAGAAGACCGAGTGCGAGAGCATCGCCGACTCGGCGGCCAGCACCAGCTTGTCCCGCACCGGGCCCGGGGCCAGCGCCCAGCCCACCCGCAGCCCCGGCGCCAACGTCTTGGAGAACGAACCCAGATAGACCACGCCCGTCGGGTCGTCGGCCCGCAGCGCCCGCATCGGCTCGCCCCGGTCGTAGTGCAGCAGCCCGTACGGGTTGTCCTCGATCACCAGCACCCCGGCCCGCCGGCACACCTCGCTCACCGCCGCGCGCCGCTCGGCGGAGAGCGTCACCCCGGCCGGGTTCTGGAACGTCGGCACCGTGTAGAACAGCTTCGCCGGCCGCCCCTCGGCCGCCAGCCGCCCGAAGGTCTCCGCCAACGCGCCCGGATCGACGCCCTCCTCGTCCATCGCCACCTGCGCGACCCGCGCCTGACAGGCCGCGAACACGCCCAACGCCGTGACATAGGTGGGCCCCTCGGTCACCACCGTGTCGCCCGGATCGAGGAAGACACGGGCGACCAGGTCGAGTGCCTGCTGCGAGCCGACCGTCACCACCACGTCGTCCGGGTGCGCGTCGATGCCCTCCAGGGACATCACCCCGCAGACCGACTCCCGCAGCCCCGGGTCGCCCTGCGCCGAGCCGTACTGGAGCGCGGTGCCCCCGCGCTCCCGCGTCAGCTCCGCCATCAGCTCGCCCAACGTCTCCAGCGGCAGCCCGTCCACATGGGGCATCCCGCCGGCCAGCGACACGATCTCCGGCCGCGACGCCACAGCGAACAGCGCCCGCACCTCAGAGGCGACCATCCCCGCCGCCCGTTCCGCGTAGTGCCCGCGCCAGGGGTCCAGATCCGTCTCGTGCCGGTCTCCGATGGCCATACGACTCCATCCTCGCGGGCGTCTCTCCTCGGGCTCCCGAGGCTACCCCGCACGCCGCCCACGCGATATCCGGGTGCTGCGACGGCGATTTAAGAAAGTCTTGAGTGCCGCTCGCTAGGGTCGGTCCGTCCGGATCGTGGCGTACACCAGGATGGGGTCTGGGATGACCGAGGAAGAGCGGCTGCTCGACTATCTGAAGTGGACGACCATCGAATTGCGGGAAACCCGCGACCGCCTCGACGAACTGGCCGAAAGGGGCCACGAGCCCATCGCCATCGTCGGCATGAGCTGCGCGTATCCCGGTGGTGTGCGTTCTCCCGCCGAACTGTGGGAACTCGTCGCGAACGGCCGCGACGCCATTTCCGATTTCCCCACCGATCGCGGCTGGGACCTGGACGGGCTTTACGACCCCGACCCCGAGGCGACCGGAAAGTGCTATGTCAGGGAAGGCGGCTTCCTTCACGACGCGGGCGACTTCGACGCCGGGCATTTCGGCATCACCCCGCGCGAGGCCCTCGCGATCGACCCACAGCACCGCCTGCTGCTGGAGGCCGCCTGGGAGGCCGTGGAGAGTTCCGGCACCGACCCCCGGAGCCTCGCCGGCAGCAGGACCGGCGTCTTCACCGGCGTCATGTACAACGACTACGGCAGCCGACCGCGGCCGGCGCCCCCCGAGTTGGAGGGCCACATCGGCAGTGGCAGCGCCCCCAGCATCGCGTCCGGGCGCATCGCCTACACCTTCGGCCTGCACGGGCCGGCCCTGACCGTCGACACCGCCTGCTCCTCCTCCCTCGTCGCCCTGCACCTCGCCTGCCAGGCGCTGCGGCGCGGCGAGTGCGTCCAAGCCCTCGCCGGCGGCGTCACCGTGATGTCGACGCCGGGCGTCTTCGTCGAGTTCTCCCGGCAGCGCGGCCTCTCGCCCGACGGCCGTTGCCGGTCGTTCTCCGCTGACGCGGACGGCACCGGCTGGGCCGAGGGCGTCGGCATGGTGCTGCTGGAACGGCTCTCCGACGCCCGCCGCCACGGGCACCGCGTGCTGGCCACCGTCCTGGGCAGCGCCGTCAACCAGGACGGCACCAGCAACGGCCTGACCGCGCCCAACGGTTCGGCGCAGCGTCAGGTCATCGTCGACGCCCTCGCCGACGCCCGCGTCGCCGCCGACGACGTGGACGTGGTCGAGGCACACGGCACCGGCACCGCGCTCGGCGACCCCATCGAGGTCCAGGCCATCCAGGCCGTCTACGGGCGCCGCGACCCCGAACGCCCCCTGTGGCTCGGCTCGTTGAAGTCCAACATCGGCCACGCCCAGGCCGCCGCCGGCGTCGGCGGCGTCATCAAGATGGTGCGGGCCCTGCACGCCGAGCAGCTGCCGAGGACCCTCCACGCCGAGGAGCCGACCCCGCACGTCGACTGGTCGGCCGGCACCGTCCGGCTGCTGAACGAGGCCCGCCCCTGGCCCGCGCGGCCCGACGGAACCCCGCGCCTCGCCGGCGTCTCCTCGTTCGGCATCAGCGGCACCAACGCACATGTCATCCTCGCCGAGGCCCCCGCGACCGAGCCGAACGAGGAGCCGGTCGCCGCGCCCGCGCCCCACCCCGGCACCGTCATCTGGCCCGTATCGGGCCGCACCCCCGCCGCTCTCCGGGACCAGGCCGCCCGGCTGCACCGCCACCTGGCCGCGCACCCCGACGCCGACCCGGCGGCCGTCGCCCGCACCCTGCTCACCGGCCGCACCCTCTTCGACCACCGCGCCGCCGCCGTCGGCCGGGACCGCGCCGAACTCCTCGACGGACTCGCCCGGATCGCCGCCGGCACCGAGGGCCGCCAGGCCGTCACCGGCTCCCCGAACGCCTCGGGCGCCACCCCGCTGGCCGTTCTCTTCTCCGGCCAGGGCTCCCAACGCCCCGGCATGGGAAGGGAGTTGTACGACGCCTACCCGGTGTTCGCGAAGGCCCTGGACGAGGTCTGCGACCACTTCACGCCCCAACTCCCCGTGCCCCTGCGCGAGGTGCTCTTCTCCGAGGACGAACGAGCCGGGCTGCGCGACACCCTGTACGCGCAGGCCGGGATCTTCGCCGTGGAGACCGCCCTGTTCCGGCTCTTCGAGAGCTTCGGCGTCCGGCCCGAGCTGGTCGGCGGCCACTCCATCGGCGAGCTGACCGCCGCCCATGTGGCCGGCGTCTGGTCCCTGCCCGACGCGGTCGCCCTGGTCGCCGCGCGCGGCCGGCTGATGCGGGCGCTGCCCGCCCACGCCGGCGCCATGCTCGCGGTCAACGCCACCGAGGACGAGGTGGCGCCCGTGTTGGAGGCCGTCGCCGGACGGGTCTCCGTCGCCGCCGTCAACGGCCCGCGCTCCGTGGTCGTCTCGGGCGACCTGGCGGCCATCGACGAGATGGCCGCGCACTGGCGGGGGCAGGGGCGCCGCACCAAGCGGCTGCGCGTCAGCCACGCCTTCCACTCGCCCCACATGGACGGGATGCTGGACGAGTTCCGCGCGGTGGCCGAGTCCCTCACCTACCACCCGCCGACCCTCGCCCTGGTCTCCAACCTGACCGGGGACGCGGCGCCCGCCGCGATCACCGGGGCCGACTACTGGGTGCGGCACGTGCGGGAACCGGTCCGCTTCCACGCGGGCGTCGAGTGGCTCGCCGCCAGGGGCGCCCGCACGTTCCTCGAACTCGGCCCGGACAGTGTGCTGACGCCCATGGTCAGCGAGTGCCTGGCCGAGGGCGAAGGCCCGAGGGACGGCCGTGCGAGGGACGGCGGTGCGCCGCCGCAGGTGGTGCCGACCCTGCACCGCGACCGGCCCGAGGCCGTGGGCGTGGTGACGGCGCTGGCCAGGCTGCACGTCTCGGGCGTTCCCTTCGACCTCGCGGCCACGCTCGGCGAGGTCGCCACGCCGCCGGTCGCGCTGCCCACCTACGCCTTCCAGCGGCGCACGTACTGGCTGCCCACGGGCCCGGCCGCCGACGGCTCGGCGGCGGGGGAGGGTGCCGCGCTCCAGCCGGCGTTCTGGCGCGCGGTGCGCGCCGCCGACGTCGAGGGCGCGGCGGAGGCGCTGGGCGTGGCGCCGGACGCCCCGCTGAGTAGCGTGCTCACCGCGCTCGCGGCGCGGCTGGAGGCCGCGCGGGTGGCCCTGCCCGAGGCGGGGCCGGACGGCGAGGGGAACGAGGCCGGGGACGGGAGTTCGGACGGTGCGGGCGGCGGCCGGCTGGCCGGCCTCGGGCCCGAGGAACGCCGGGCGGCGCTGCTGTCGCTGATCCTCGACGCGGCCCGCGACATCATGGGCGCGGACTCCGCCGACGAGATCAGCCCGGCCGCCGCGCTGCTCGACCTCGGCTTCACGTCGATCATGGCCGTCGAACTCCGCAACCGCCTCACCCAGGCCACGGGCCTGGAACTGTCGCCGGCCGTTGTCTACGACCACCCCACCTTCGACGAGTTGGCCGCCTTCGTCCACGCGTCGCTGCCCGAACCGGTACCCGCCGGCTGAGACCACTCCCACGATCCGCCCCGCGCGAGGTACTCCCCCCGGACCTCGCGCGGGGCGCGGGTCTGTTTGCGCGGGAGCCGCTCGGCGCCTTGGCGGCGCCGGCGCGGCGGGACGCGGCGCGGCGCGGGTGCGGCGGAAC
>NZ_RFFJ01000013.1 GCF_003696235.1 Streptomyces triticirhizae | reverse complement strand
GGTCGCCCGCGCCCGTGGGCGCGCCAGCGCCGGGCGACGGCACGCCGCCGCCGGCGGCCTCGCCGTCCAGGCCGTCGGCCAGGGCGGCCGACAGGCGGTCGATCGTCGGATGGCCCCAGACCACGGCCATGGACAGCGGCGCGCCCCACTCCCGTTGGAGTCGGTTCCGCAGCTCAACGCCCAGCAGGGACGGCAGCCCCAACTCGGCGAAGGTGGCGGACCGTTGCCGCTCGGTGGGCGCACCGCCGGGCAGCAGGGCGCCCAGCAGCTCGGTCAGGCGCTCGCGCAGCACCGCGTGCCGGGGCTCGCCCGGGGGCAGCGCCAACAGCCGTGCGCGCAGGGCGGGTTCGGGCGCCGCGTGCGCCCCGTTCCCCGCCGTGAGCAGGCAGCTGGCGGCGGGCAGCCACCGTTGGTGGCGCCGGCCCATCAGCCGCACGTTCAGGCCATCGGGCGTGAGGGTCGCGACGAGCTGCCGGGGGGCTGGGGCGCCCGGGTGGATGGTGAGGTCGGCGACGCGGCCGGCCGGCTGGCCCAGCTCCTCGGCCGCCCACCGGGCGAGCGCCACGGGATCGTGGACGAGGGTGCCCGGGTCGCCGGGGCCGTGCCCGGCGGCGAGGTCGGTCAGCTCCGCCACATGGGTGCCGGGCAGGATCGACAACTCCCGCAGCGCGGCGGCGCCTTGGCGTTCCGGCCCGGCCGGCGGGGCGTGCCGGCGGCGGCGGAACGGGTGGCGGGGAACGTCGCCGGCGCGTGCGAAGTGCGCGGCGGTGACGGCGGGGCGCGGCGCCAGGCCGTGTTCGTAGAGGGCGCCGGCGATCGCGGCGACGGTGGTCGGCCGTTCGCCGGGGGCGCTCACGACGGTCACGGGCCCGTCGGCGTGGTCGGCCGTCGGCGCGGGGCCGAGCAGCAGCAGATGGCTGACGCCCCGGTCGGCGAGCCGTTCCAGCTCGGCGGGCCCGGGCGCGGACCCGGCCGGCTCGACCGCCGCCTCGACGCCCAGCTCGGCGAGGGTCGCCAGCAGGGCGCTCCGCGCCCGCTCGGCCGCGTCCGAGCCGGTCGCCCCTGTCAGGTGGGCCCCGAAGTGCTCGTCGTGCGCGGCGAGTTGGTCGGCAAGCGTCGACCAGTAGTCGGCGTCGCCGGCGAAGGCGATCGCCAGCCGGCCCCGGTCAGCGCGGGCACGCCCGGCGTCGCGCGGCGCGCGTTCGCCCGCCGCCACGGCGGACAGCCCGCGCAGCAGCGCCGCCCGGTCGGCGCCGGCCACGCCGACGCGCAGCCGGTGGTGGGTCCGCAGGGTCGCCGCCGCGTGGGCGTCGGCGGCCACCGCCGACCAGTCCTTCTCCGCGCGCAGCCGGTCGCCCCAGGCGGCGGCGACCTCGGTCAGGGACTCGCCGTCCCTGGCGGACAGCGGCAGCAGCACCGGGCCCCGCCAACGGGCGGGCTCCGCCGTCGGCTCGGGCGCCCTGGCCAGCACCGCGTGGGCGTTGGTGCCGCCGAAGCCGAAGGCGCTCACCGAGGCGAACTCGGCGTCGTCGGGCAGCGGTTGGGGCGAGGTCGGGACGGTCAGCCCCAGCCGTGCGAGGTTGACCAGCGGGCTGGGCCGCTCGAAGTGGGCCAGCGGCGGGATGGTCTCCCTGGACAGCACCAGCGCGGTCTTGATGAGGCCGAGGATGCCGGCGGCGCCCTCCAGGTGTCCGAGGTTGGGCTTGAGCGAGCCGACCGTCAGCGGCGCCGAGCGCCCGGGCAGGGCGGCGGCCAGCGCCCTGGCCTCGATGGAGTCGCCCAACGTCGTGGCGGTGCCGTGGAGTTCGACATGGCCGAGCCGTTCGGGCTTGGCGCCGGCGCGCTCCAGGACGTCCCGCACCAGGGCGGTCTGGGCGCGGCCGCTGGGCGCGGTCAGCCCGTTGGTGCGGCCGTCCTGGTTGACGCCGGTGGCGGCGAGCACCGCGTGTGCCCGCTGGCCGGCGGCGCGGGCGTCGGCCAGCCGGCGCAGCACCACGGCGCCGGCGCCCTCGGCGCGGACATAGCCGCTGGCGGCGGCGTCCAGCGTGCGGCAGCGGCCGTCGGGCGCCAGGCTCGCTGAGCGGGCGGCGCCCAGCTGCGGCACCGGGGAGAGCAGCGCGTTGACGCCGCCGACGATGGCCAGGTCGCACTCGCCCGAGCGCAGGGCGGCGAGCGCCAGATGGGCGGCGACCAGGGAGGAGGAGCAGGCGGTGTCGACCACCAGGCTGGGGCCGCGCAGGTCCCACAGGTAGGAGAGCCGGTTGGCGGTGATGGCCTGCGAGAGGCCGGAGTTGGTGGTGGCGCCGATCTCGTCGCCTTCGGCGGCGGCGCGCAGGGCGTGGTCGTGGGTGGCCTGGCCGAAGAAGACGCCGGTGCGGGTGTCGGCCAGTTCGGCGGGGACCAGTCCCGCGTCCTCCAGCGCGTGCCAGGCCACTTCGAGGGCGAGTGCCTGCTGGGGGTCGAGCCGGGCGGCCTCGGCGGGCGTCACGCCGAAGAACTCCGGGTCCCAGGACTCCAGTTCGGGCAGGAAGCCGCCGTAGCGGGCGCCGTCCTCGGCGTCGCCGACGGCGGCGGCCAGCGCGGTGCGGTCGGCCGGCACCGGGCCGATGGCGTCGCCGCCGGCCAGCAGCAGCCGCCACAGGTCGTCCAGGGTCTCGGCGCCCGGCACCCGGCAGGCCATGCCGACGACGGCGACGGCCTCCTCCCGTTCCCCGTCAGCCATCGGCACCGCCGCTGGTGCGGGCCTCGGCGGCCAGGTGGCGGGCGAGGGCGGCGACGGTGGCGTGGTCGAAGAGCCACTCGGGCGGTACCTCGACGCCGAGCGCGTCGGAGAGTTCGCCGGCCACCGCGAGCACGCCCGCCGAGTCGAGCCCGAGGTCGGTGAACGGCGTGTCGTGGTCCACGCGTTGGCCCTCGGGCAGGTCGAGGTCCGCCGCGACGAGCCTGGCGACCAGCTCGGCGGTCTCGCGCTCGCTGAGCGCCACGGGCGTGTCGGTCATTGAGACTCCTCGGTGGTGGTGTCGGGGGTGCGGGGGTCGGCGTCGCCGGTGTCGGGCCAGCGGGCCAGGGTGGTGAACTCGCCGGCGGCCCAGCGGCGGGCGCTCTCCCGGCGTTGGACCTTGCCGCTGGTGGTGCGGGGCACGGCGCCCGGGCGGAGCAGGCCCATCTCGGAGACGGGCACGCCGTGGGTCTCCACGACGGCGCGGCGCACGGCGGCGAAGATCTCCTCCGTCGCCTCGGGCCGACGCCAGTAACCGCCGGCGACGCTGGGCCCGTTGACCCAGATCTCGCCCACGTGCCCCTCGGGCTGGCGCCGCCGGGTGGCCGGGTCGACGACGGCGACGTCGGTGTCCTCGGTGAACGAACGCCCGCAGCCGACCAGCACCACCCGGCGCGGCCCATCGGCCGGTGCGACGCGGCCGGCGCGCAGCTCGGGCGCCGAGACCTCGCTGAGCGCGGGCTCGGCGCGGTGGTCCAGGCAGGTGACGCACAGGGTGCCCTCGGCCAGCCCGTAGACGGGCATCATGGCGTGCGGGTCGAGGCCCCAGGGCGCGTACTGCTTGGCGAACTCCTCGATGGTGCGCGGCCGGACGGGCTCGGCGCCGTTGAGGGCGTGGCGCAGGCTGGACAGGTCGAGGCCGTCCCTGCGGTGTTCGGGGATCTTGCGGGCGGCGGTGGCGTAGCCGAAGTCGGGCGCGATGGTGACGGTGGCGCGGTGGTCGGAGATCTCGCGCAGCCAGCTGACGGGCTGCCGCAGGAAGACGGCCGGGGTGGACATCCGCACGGCCATGCCGGCGAGCACGGGGTGGCAGATCATCCCGATCAGGCCCATGTCGTGGAAGAGGGGCAGCCAGCCGACGGCGGTCTGGCCGGGGCCGGAGCCGAGGTTCGCGGCCAGGCCGGCCGCGTTGTGCACGAGGTTGGCGTTGCTGACCATCACGCCCTTGGGCTCGGATGTGGAGCCCGAGGTGTACTGGAGCAGGCCCAACCGTTCGGGCCTGGCGAGGGGTTCGGCGAGCGGCGGCGGTCCTTCGGCGGCCTCGTCGGCCCGGGTGGGGTCGAGCAGCCAGGGGGTGAGGCCCACCTCGGCGCCGACCCTGGCCAGCCGCTCGTGGAGGTCGGTCTCGGCGAGCACGGCGGACGGGCGGCAGTCGCGCAGGATGCGGGCGAGGCGCTCGTCGTAGCCCCGGCCGGCCCGGGCGCTGGAGAGGGCCGGCGGGTGGTAGGTGACGGCGGTGGCGCCGGCGGCCAGGCAGGCGAAGAACGCGGTGACGTAGTCGAGGCCGCCTGGCAGCGCGATCAGCACGAACGGCTGGTCGGACTGGTCGCCCGGGAGGTCGGCCAGCCGCGCGCCGAGGGCCAGCGCCGCGCGGTGGAGTTCGGCGTAGCTGTGCTCGCGGCGGACGCCGCCCGCCGTCAGGTAGTGCACGGCCAGCGCGTCGCCGCGTTCGGCGGCGTGCCGGGCCAGGGCGTGCGCGAGGGTGGCGGGCTGGGGCAGCTGCGGGGTGGTGCCGGGCGGGTTCAACGCTTCCGCTCCTTGTCGAGCCACCGGTCGACGGCGGCGATCGAGTTCTCCAACGGGGTGGGGCGCAGGCCGAGTTCGGTCTCGGCGCGGGTGGTGTCGTAGTAGAGGGGAAGCAGCATCAGCGTGGTGTTCTCGGGCACCACGAACGGCGAGCGCATCGGGTCGCGGCGCAGCGCGCCGAACGCGGCGCCGAGGCGGCCGGCGACGCGGATGGCGGGCGCGGGCACGGCGTGGCGGGGCGGCGGGGCGCCGACGACGCCGGCGATGGTGCCGATCAGGTCGCGGTAGCTGATGTTGGTGGAGTGGACGATGTAGCGGCGGGACGGCTGCCCCTTGGCCATGGCGGCGAGCATCCCCGAGGTGAGGTCCTCGATGGAGCACATCGCGAGCCCGCCGGGCGGGTAGCCGCGCATCCGGCCGCGTCTGGTCTGCTCCACGAGCATCGCCCAGCCGTAGCGCGGGTGGCTGTAGGGGGCGATGACCGCGCCCAGGTTGACCATGACGACCTCGACGCCGGTCTCGGCCGAGGCGCGGAGGGCCTCGCGTTCGCCGCCGAGCTTGGTGTCCATGTAGCTGTTGCGGGTGACCGAGCGCCGCACGTCGAAGTCCTCGTCGGCGAGTTCGCCGGCGGGCGGGTAGCCGATGGCGGAGATCGAGGAGGCGTGAACGACGCGCCGCACCCCGGCCTCGCCGGCGGCCCGCACCACATGGCCGGTGCCGCGCACGTTGATCTCCTCCATCAGCCCGCGCAGCCGGTTGAGGGTGATGGCGACGCCGGCGAAGTGGTACACCTCGTCGATGCCGCGCATCGCGGCGCGCAGCGCGGCGGGGTCGCGCACGTCGGCCTGGCGGGTCTCGAACCGGCCCTCGACGCCGGCGAGTCCGCCGGGGCCCTCGCCGGGCTTGAGCAGGGCGACGACGTCGGCGCCCCGGTCGATCAGCTGACGGGTGAACGTGGCGCCCAGACTGCCGGAGGCGCCGGTCACCAGGATGCGGGGCACTCAGCTCAACTCCTTTCCGTAGATGCCGTAGGTGCGTGCCGGCGCGGCGCCGGTGAGGTTCATGTAGGCGCGGCTCTGCCAGTTCTTCTCGTGGACCCAGGTGGTGTGGACGGCTCGGTAGGGCGGCACCTCACCCAGGCCGACACGGCCGATCTCGCCGGCCAGGACCCGGCCGACGCCCAGGCCGGCGACCTCGGGGCGGACGCCGATCATCAGCACGATGGCGGCGCCGATGCGGCGCTTCAGCCAGGGGTAGCGGAGCAGGAAGCCGGGGGTGGGTCGGCCGTTGATGGTGGCCAGCAGCTCGTTGGCGTCGGCCATCAACATGCTGAAGCCGACGGGGCGTTGGTCCAGCTCCACGATCCGGGTCAGGCGCGGGTCGAGGAACGGCCTGAGCTGGTCGGTCTGGAAGCCGAGCACCTCGCGGCTCATGGGGACCATGGCCCGGTCCCTGGCGAAGGAGACGGTGACCAGCTCGTGGAGCAGGTCCATCTCGCTCTCCCAGCGGGTGGGATCGAGGTCACGGACCGTCAGGTCGTGGGCGGCCACCATCCGTTCGCCCCGGCGCACGAGGCGGCGCAGCTGCTCCTCGTCGCGGTCGGCGCGGTAGCTGAAGGTGTCGACCCGGAACTCCCTGGTGTAGCCGGCCTTCTCCAACAGCTCCCGGTAGTAGGGCGGGTTGTGCGGCTGGAACGCGGCCGGCCTGCGGTCGTGGCCGGCGTCGAGCAGCCCGAACTCCTGGGTGGCGCAGTAGGAGTGGGGCCCGGTCAACCGCTCCATGCCGCGTTCCCCGGCCCAGCGTTCGGCCGTCTCCAGCAGCGCCCGGGCGACCTCGGGGTCGTCCACGCACTCGAACCAGCCGAAGTAGCCGTGCCGGCCGAACCGCTCCACATAGCGCGGGTCGACGGTGGTGGAGATGCGCCCCACGGTGCGGCCCGCGTGGTCGCGGGCCAGGAAGTGGTCGATCTCCGCCTCCGCGAAATAGGGGTTGTGGCGGGGGTCCATAAAGCGTCGGTTGTCGGAGGTGAGGGGAGCGACCCACTGCCGGTCCTCCCGGTGGAGGCGCAGCGGCAACGCGAGGAAGTCGCGCACCATACGCCGGCCACGAACGGGGATTACGGAAACCACAGAGTATTCCTTCTCAGCACGTCACTGCCCCGACACGTCCGCCACTTCACATTTGCGAAGACCGGGAAATCGAAGCGGGAAGGGAAAGATGACAGGGATTCAACCGGCGGGAATGAACGAAAGCAAGATCAACAAGAGGCTCACCCATGCCCACCCCTAAATTTCCTTAAAGTCGCAGGTCAGGGCAGTGCAATTGGGAGTCGTTTTCATGTAACGCTGGCAAAATGAAACCCATGCCCAACTACGGCCCGAGAAACGGGAGTTGCGCGGCAATCTCGGCCGGTGCTACGGTCGCCGCCATTGCGACGTCCAGTCGCCCACGCAAGCCAAAACGGAACCTGCCGTTCCCATTGCCCCGTTCGCGTGTTCCCGCCCCAGGCGCCGGCGAAAGCCATCCGGCCACGACAACAGGGCCTCTCTCTGCTCTCCGCAATTCTCAACGGAAGGGGGAAGTATTGAATCCGGCGCCCATCGTCTGCGGAATGGGAACCTCCATTCCCGAACAGGTCGTCACCAATGACGACCTCTCCGAGTTCCTGGACACGTCCGACGCCTGGATACGGCAGCGGACGGGTATCCGGGAGCGTCGGGTGGTGCGTCCCGGCACCTCGACCGGCGACCTCGCGGTGCTGGCCGCCGAGGGCGCCCTGAAGTCCGCCGGCAGCGGCGAGGCCGACCTCGTCATCCTCGCCACCACCACGCCCGACCATCCCTGTCCGGCGACCGCGCCCGACGTGGCGCAGCGCATCGGGCTGACCGGGGTGCCCGCCTTCGACCTGTCCGCGGTGTGCAGCGGCTTCCTCTACGGGCTGTCCTGCGCCGCCGGCTTCATCAGATCGGGCGCCGCCGAGCGCGTGTTGCTCATCGGCGCCGACACCTACTCCACCATCCTCAACCCGACCGACCGCACCACCCGCGCGATCTTCGGCGACGGCGCGGGCGCCATGGTGCTGCGCGCCGGACACCCGGGCGAGCCGGGCGAGTTGGCCGGCGTCACGCTGGGCAGCGACGGCGCGCTCAGGGACCTGATCACCATCCCCGAGGGCGGCTCGCGCCACCCCGTCGGCGACGAACTCACCGCCGAAGGACGGTACTTCACCATGCGCGGCAAGTCGGTCTACCGGCACGCCGTGCAGCGGATGGTGGAGTCGGCCACCCGGGCCTGCGAGTTGGCCGGCTGGCGGCTGTCCGAGGTGGACCACCTGGTGGCCCACCAGGCCAACGCGCGGATCATCAGCGCGGTCGGCGAACGGCTGCGGCTGCCGGCGGAACGCTGCGCGGTCAACCTGGACCGGCTGGGCAACACCGCCGCCGCGTCCATCCCACTCGCCCTCGCCGACGCCGCCACGGCCGGCGCGCTGCGCCCGGGCCACCGGACGCTGCTCACCGCCTTCGGCGGGGGTGCCACCTGGGGCGGGGCGGCCCTGACCTGGCCGGACATCACCCCGGTCGCCGTCTGAACGCCGACCCGCCCCGCCGAACGAACCCATCCGACCCACCCCATCCCATCTCACACCCGAGAGAACGAGGAAGAGTCGACATGACGACCGCCCAGCCCCTGGCGATCCAGGACCAGTTGATCGCCCTGCTCGCCGAGCGCTTCGGACTCGACCAGACCACCATCGACCCCCAGGTGACGTTCAGCTCGCTGGAGTTGGACTCGCTGGCGCTGGTCGAGTTCACCGTGACCCTGGAGGAGGACTTCGGGGTGCCGGTGGACGAGGAGGACGTCACCGCCGAGAACACCGTCGGCGAACTGGCCGCGCTGATGGCCGACAAGCTCACGGCGCAGGGGCAGGCCGCCGGATGACCGTGGGCAACCCACCGTTCCACGCGGCGGTCACCGGCCTCGGCCTGGTGACCGCCGCCGGCGTCGGCACGGAGCGGAGCTGGGAGACCATCGTGGCGGCCCGGCCGACGGCCGCCGAGATCCCCGCCTTCGACGACCTGCCCGTGCGGTTCGGCTGCGCGGCCACGGCCTTCGACGGCAACGCCGCGCTCGGCCGGCGCACCGCGTGGTCGCTGGACCGCTGCACCCAGCTCGCCCTGGTCGCCGCCCGGGAGGCCCTGGCACAGGCCGGCCTCACGCCGGAGGACTGGGACGGCTCCCGGGTCGGCGTGGTGCTGGGCACCGCGCTGGGCGGCATGTCCACCTGGGACAGCGAGTACGCCAAGCTGGCGGCCAAGGGGCCGCGCACCGTCTCCCCGATGCTGATCCCGATGGCGGCGGTCAACATGCCCGCCGGCCAGCTGGCCTCGGCGTTCGGGGCGCGCGGCCCCAACTTCGTCACGGCGACTGCCTGTGCCTCGGGAACGACCGCCATCGGCACGGCGCGGGAGTTGCTGCGCTCCGGCGCCTGCGACATCGTGATCACCGGCGGCACCGAATCCGCCCTGACGCGACTGGTGTTGACCACCTTCGCCAAGATGGGCGCGCTGTCCGGCCGGGGCGAGGACCCGGCCGGCGCCTCGCGACCGTTCGACGCCGACCGCGACGGCTTCGTCCTCGCCGAGGGCGCGGCCGTGCTCGTGCTGGAACGCCCCGAGCACGCGGCCGCCCGAGGCGCCAGGACGCTGGCCAGCGTCAGCGGCTACGGTGCCTCGGCTGACGCCGGCCACGCCACCCGCCCCGACCCCGAGGGCCGGGGCGCCGAGGCGGCGCTGCGCACCGCGCTGGCGGACGCCGGGCTGTCGCCCGATGACATCGGGCATGTCAACGCCCATGGCACGTCAACGCCGTTGAACGACGCCGTGGAGTCCCGGATGATCTCCCGCGTGCTGGGCACGGGCCCCGCCGTCACTTCCGTCAAGGGCGTCACCGGCCACTGCCTGGGCGCCTCCGGCGCCATCGAGGCGGCGGTGGGCGTGCTCACGCTGGAACGCCAGACGGTGCCGCCGACCGCGAACCTGGAACGCCAGGACCCGGACTGCCCGGTCGACGTGGTGGCCGACAAGGCCAGGGAGGGGCGGCTCGACGCCATGGTCAGCCACTCCTTCGGCTTCGGCGGCCAGAACGCGGTCCTCGCCCTGACCCGCCCCTGAACCCGTCCGACCCGCCCCACGGGCCCCGGCCACCCCGTCCCCGACGGTCAGGCCGGGGCCCTCGCGCATCCCAACACGCCGTCGGGGAACCGGCGTTCGCGCCCGGGTGACGGAACCGGCGGCGACGCCCGTTCCCCGGGCCGTTCGCCGGCCCCCTCCGCGCCCTGCGGGAGCGCGCCCTCGCAGGGCAAGGCCCCCGAGTCGGGCGGGCCGGGGGGAAATCGGCGCCGTGCCCGACTCGGGGGCGGGGGTGTCGCGTGGCGTCGGTCCACGCGGCACCCGTGGTGCCCGGTCGGGCCCAGCGCCCGGGGGAAGCGCGGGCCCGACCGGGACGTTCTCAGTCGGCCGGGGCCGACCCGGCGGCGGCCGGCTCGCGGCGCCGCTCTTCCTCCTCCTGCCTGGCCAGCCCCACCGACGCCGAACTCTCCGTCAACTCGACCCGGGGCAGCGCCCGGTCCAGCCATCCGGGCAGCCACCAGTTGGCGCGCCCACAGAGCCGCATCAGCGCCGGAACGAGCGCCACCCGGATCAGCGTGGCGTCGACCAGCACGGCGACCGCCAGGGCGAAGCCCATCTGCTTGACCTCGCTCACCCGGGTCAGCATGAACGCGGCGAAGACCACCATCATGATCACCGCGGCTGCCGTGATCACCTTGGCCGTGTGGACCACGCCCTGGGTGACGGCCCTGGTGTTGTCGCCACTGATCCCCCACTCCTCCTTCATCCGGGAGATCAGGAACACCTCGTAGTCCATCGAGAGCCCGAAGAGGATCACGAAGGTCAACAGCGGCAGATACGCCTGGATATAGCCGGTGCTGGTGAAGTCGAAGAGCGAGGCGCCGGCGCCCTCCTGGAAGACCCAGGTCAGCAGGCCGAACGCCGCGCCCACCGAGACCAGGTTCATCACGATCGCGCTCAGCGGCAGCAGCAGGCTGCGGAACGCCAACAGCAGCAGGACGAACGACAGCCCCAGCACCACGGCCAGCACCAGCGGGGTGGCCCGGGAGACCTCCTCGGAGACGTCGATGGTCTGCGCGGTGAGCCCGCCCACCAGCACGGTCAGCCCGGCGACGCCGGCGGTGGCCTCGGGCACGGCGACGTCCCTCATCCAGTGCACGACATCCACGCTCTCGTCGCTGTCGGCGGCGTGCCGCAGCATCACGTTCATGGCCGTGACATCGCCGGCCGAGCCCACCAGCCGGTCGAGCACGGGGTCGTCGGCGGCCACCAGGGCCGCCACGCCCTCCTCGGTGAGCCCGGCGCCGCCCTGCCGCAGCACGTCGGTCACCGAGATCACCTCGACCACCTCGGGGTGGTCGCGCAGCCGCTCGGTCAACTCATCGACGGCGGCGAGCCGTTCCTCGTCCAGCGGGCCTTCCGGCGAGTCGACCACCAGCTGGACGGGCGTCGCGGCGCCCGGCACGAACTTCTCCGAGACCAGCTCGTAGCCGCGCCCGGCCGGGGCGTCGGAGACCGCGCTGGCGCCCACGTCGAAGCCGAGCCGCAGCTGTGCCGCCGGGAACACCGCGAGCAGCAGCACCACGGCCGTGACCCCGCCGACCAGCACGGGCCGACGCATCACGACCCGGGTCCACCTGGCCCACAGGGAGTCGCTCGGGTCCGTCCGGCGCACGGAACGCTTCAGCCCCGGCACGGCGAGCTTGTTGATCCGGTCCCCCAGCAGCGCCAACACGGCGGGAAGCAGCGTCATGGTGACGGCCAGCATCACGGCGACGGCGATCATCACGCCCAGCGCCATCGTGCGGAAGACGGGCGCCCGCACCAGCAGCAGCCCGGCGACCGAGATGATCACCGTGGTGCCGGAGAAGAGCACCGCCTTGCCGGCCGTGGCCATGGTCGCGCCCACCGCGCCCGGCACGTCGCGGCCCTTGCGCAGGGCGAGTTCCTCGCGCTGGCGGGTGACGGCGAAGAGGCAGTAGTCGATGCCCAGCGCCAGCCCCAGCATGGTGACCACGGCCTGCACGAAGACGTCGAAGCTCACCAGCGAGCTGAGCGCGCCCAGCACCCCGAACGCGGTCAACACGGCGACGACGCCCAGCAGCAGCGGAAGCCCGGCGGCCACCAGCGTGCCGAAGGCGAGGATCAGCACCAGCAGGGCGATGGGCAGGCCGATCGACTCGGCCTGCGCCAGGTCCTTGTCCTGCTGCTCCACCACGGCGGCGTTCAGCGCGCTGGAGCCGGTCAGATAGGCGGAGACCCCACCCTGTTCGCCCTCGACGAGCAGGTCCTGGAGTCGGGGAACGGTGTCCTGCCGGGTCCGTTCGTCGCCGCCCAGGCCCAGCGGGGCCAGCGCGGTCCGGCCGTCCTCGGCGAAGAGCGTGGGGTCGTCGGCGGTGTACGGGTCCTCGACGCTCACCACGCCCGACTCGCCGTCCAGTCGCTCGACGACCCGCTCCACGGCGGCGCGGAACTCCGGGTCCTGGGCGGTGAGTTCGGGCGCGTCGAACACGACGACGGCGTCCTCGGAGACCGGCGAGTCGAACTTCTCGCTCACCAGCTCGGCGGCTCTGGCCGAGTCCGAGCCGTCCACGCCGAGGGAGGAGCCGGTGAGGCTGTCGGTGAACCTCGGCACCAGCAGCCCCGCCCCCACCAGGACGACGAGCCAGACGGCCACCATCCGCCAGGCGTGCTCGGCACACCACACCCCCAGGCGGTAGAGCGCCGGATGCCCGGCGTCCCGGCCCGTGTCGTTCTTCATGCACCCCTCCATCAACTGACTGGTCGGTCGGTAACGTTAGCGCGGGCCGACCGGTCGGTCTAGAGTGACGGGCAAAGATCCGTCCGGATCGGCGGGAAACGAGTCCACGGAAGGCTGGGGCACATGACAGGAGGCGCCGGCGCATCGGCGGGGACGGGCGAGGACCGCAACGCCGAGCGGAGCGCCGCGAGAAGAGCCCAGATCCTCGGCGCCGCCACGGCCGTCTTCGCCCGCCAGGGCTACCACGGCGCGCGGATGGACGACATCGTGCGGGAGTCGGGGCTCAGCAAGGGCGCGCTCTACTGGTACTTCAAGAGCAAGGAGGAGATCGCCGTCGAGCTGGTACGGCGGATGCTCCAGTCCGAGGAGGACTCCCTGGCCGACATGACACACGGCGACCAACGCGCGGCGGCGCCCGACCCCGAGCGTCAACTCCACGCGCTCGCCCAGGCGTTCGCGACGGAGCTGGCCTCGACCCCGGAACGCGCCCCGCTCGCCCTGGAGTTGCTCTCACTCGGCCAGCGCATCCCGGAGATCCGGACGGCGTTCACCCAGTACCACGAGCGCTACACCGACATACTGACCCAGCTGCTGACGGCGGTCTCCCGGGGCGCGGCCTCCGAACGCCAGGCGAGGGCCGGGGCGATGACCCTGGCGGCCATGGCGGACGGGATGGCCCTACACCACGCCCTCTCCCCCTCGCGGGTCAACCTCCAGGAACAACTCGCCGACGCCATCGACGTGTTGATCGCGGGGCTGCGCCACCAGGACGACGGGAACGAGGACGGCCGGGACGGGAGCCGCCGGGACTGAGGGTGGGACTGAGGCGGGTGCGCGCCGCACCCGCCCGCCCGCCCGCGCGTTCACACCAGGGCCTGCGCCTCCATCTCCTCCCGCAAGCGGTACACCTCGACGGTTCCCTTCGCGGTGTAGAACCAGGCGTGCAGCCGCAGTTCGCCGGCGGCGCGGCGGTGGCGCACCTCCGGGTACTCGGACAGATGGGTCAGCTGGGTGACCAGATGGGCCCGGGAGGCCCGGTCCCAGGCCACCTCGTTCAGGGGGCCGGCCGCGAGCCGGCCGGCCGCCGTGTCGCAGGCCACCTTGGAGCGGCCTATCGCCAGCCAACGGCGCATCGCCGGCCGCACGGAGGCGGTGTGACGGTTGAGCAGGCAGGCGACCGCCGTGCAGCGGGAGTGCCCGCAGAGCACGACGTCCCGCACGCTGGGCTCGCGCAGCACGTGTTGGATGGCCGCGATCTCGCTGGAGATCACGTCGGTGCGGTAACGGGGCACGATGTTGCCCATGTTGCGCAGCTCGAACAGCCGCTCGGGGGCGATCCCGGTCAGCCGGGTGGCCACCAGCCGGGCGTCCGTGCAGCTGATGAACAGCGCCTGCTGGTGGCGGGTGAAGTGGGCGCGACGGCCCAGGGGTTCGTCGGTGCGAACGGCGATGGGGCGTGGCTGGTCCAGGCGTGAAGGCATTGCGCGTGCTTCCCCTTCTCTGGGTGGCGAACGGATCGTGGCGACGTGCGCTCACGGCCGGCGGTGCCGGGTCGGGAGCGCGTCGCGGTCAGGTCCGCCAGCTCTGGAGGACGGCTCGGGCGACCCCCGGCGGGGAGTCAACGAGCACCCAGGCGAAATGGAAGCCGGAGAGCGGCGGCCCTCGGCGCTGGTTGGCCGGGATGAGTCCGGGGTGGGAGCAGACCGCCATCGTCGGCAGGCCAGGGCCGCCCGGACCGGGCGCCGCCACCGGGATCGCCCTCCCCCGGCAGCCGCCCATCGCGCGGGCGTCCTCGCGGTCGGACTGGGTGTGCGTGTGCTGCGGCACCGGGCGCTGCAACAGCTCGCTGGCCAGGAAGTGCCCGGGCACCACGCTGTGCTGGTGGTCGAGCGTCAGGCCCCTGGGCGTGAAGGTCAGGCGGTCGACGCCCTGGGTGGGGGTGTGGATGAAGAGTCCCTGCCAGACCATGATGCCGATCAGCAGCGCGCACAGGGCACGCGCGCGGAGCATGGTCCCGGTCACGAAGCGACTCCCGAGTGAGCGCGGCGTCGACCGGTCGGGTCGAGGCGCGGTGAGTTGGGCTGTGCCGCCGCCGAGGCGGGCACGAGCGGCCCCGGCGGGGTGGACGGACGGTGCGGGTGAGCACCGCGAACGGGCGTGGCGGCCCGGAGGCTCAGCCTGACGTCCCGTCAGGCACGGTGGGCTCCACGGGAAGGGAGCCAACGGGCACAGATCGGTGAACGAGCGAGATTAGTTTCTGGCCTCGCGTGGGCATGATGCCCGAGGACGCGGCGCGGCGTTCTCCGCGGGCCGTCCGATCCCGTCTGCTTCCCCACGTCTCTTCCCCCTGCTTCGGTCCTGGTCGCGACCACAGTAACAGCCGACCGACCAGCCAGTCTAGTCCCGTTTATGGGCAACCGGCCCGCCAGACCGTCGAGTTGGGCAGGTGGCCCCTCAGAAGCCGGCGGGGGTGAACCGCACCGGGAGGGACCGTGGGCCACGGGTGAAGACGCCCCGCTCCACCGGCTCGAAGCCGTCGGCGAGGCGGAGGTCGGGCAGGGCGTCGAGGAGTTGGTTGACGCCCGTCTCCACCTCGGCTTTGGCGAGCAGCGCGCCGACGCAGAAGTGCCGGCCGAGCGCGAAGGCCAGGTGGTCGGCGGCGGCGGAGAAGGCGGTCGTGGTGGTGAGGTCGTCGCGGCGGATGTCGAAGCGGTCGGGGTCGCGGTAGCGGGTCTCGTCCCGGTTCGCGGCGCCGATCAGACAGGTGACGGTGGCCCCGGGAGGCACGGTGCCGCCGCTGAGCGTCACCTCGGCCGCCGACTGCCGCATGATCATGTGGACCGGCGGGGTGTGGCGCAGGGTCTCGGCGAAGGCCCGGGGGATCAGACCACGGTCGGCGCGGACGGCGGCGAACTGGTCGGGGTGGCGCAGCAGGTTGGCGAAGAGGCTGGCGATCGCCCTGTCGGTGGTCTCGCCGCCGGCGGCGAGCAGCAGGCTACAGAACGCCCTGATGTCCTCGTCGCTCATCCGCACGCCGTCGATCTCGGCGGCGCACAGCGTGGACAGCAGGTCGTCACCCGGGTTCTCGCGGCGTGCGCGGATGATCGGCAGCATGTACGCGGCGAACTCGACGCGGGTCCGCTCCCCCGCCGCCCTCACCTCCGGGTCGCCCGAGAGGTTGCCGAGGAAGGCGACGACGGACGTGTACCAACGGTGGAAGCGGGGGTGGTCGGCCTTGTCGAGGCCCAGCATGTCGGCGATCACATTGACCGGGAAGCGGGTGGCGTAGTCGGCGACGAGGTCGGCGGAGCCGGCGTGCCGGAAGGCGTCGATCAGTTCACGCGAGTCGCGCTCGATCACGGGGAGGAACCTCTCCCGCAGCTCGGCGCCCCGGAACGCGGGCGCGACCAGGGCGCGGCGCACGGCGTGCTCCCGGCCGTCGAGCTGGAGGATGGTCCTGCCGTGCACCGGCTCGATCTGCCAGGCGTAGTTGTCGGTCGTGAACTCGCCGTTCCTGTCCCGGAAGATCCGCTGGACGTCCTCGTAGCGCGAGACGAGGTAGCTCCGCGTGGCCTCGTGCCAGATGAGCGGCGCGCTCTCGCGCATCACGCGGTAGGCCGGGTAGGGGTCGGCCGCGAACTCGGGTGAGAGGATGTCGGGCACCTGGGGGAGAGACACGGAACGCTCCTCGGATCGGTGTGCGCCGCGGCCCTCCAGGTTATGGAGCGGCCGGCGGACGGAACAGACCGCCCGAAGGCCCCGCGCCGGGAGAGGCGCCCGGGGAACGGTTCTGTCGTTTGGCGATGGCGACCGACCGGGTTCGACGGAACGGTTTCCACGAAGGCCCGAAGCGGGCCCGGGAAACGCCGCATCCCGGGGCGCGTGTTTCCAAAGCACGCCCCGAACCCGCCCGTTCACACCTTCGAACCGGGAAATCAGAAATGCTTTCCCCTGATCGCCTCTTCGTGAATCGGCGCGCGGCCAGGCGCCCTCCCCCCGACGCCACCTCCGCCGGCAACGTCGCACGTCAGGGCCGTTCACGCCGTTCGCTCCGCCGGTGAACTCCCCGTGCGCCGGCGCGCGTTGACGCCACCGAGCGTCACCCACGGAAACACACCGCCTTTACCATGAGGGCACACGATCACATCACCGCACGACCACAGGAATGCCCCTCGGGATATTCCGGTTCTCTTGGCGTGTTGTCCTCTCCCGCGAAACGGCGGGACGGGCAAACGGTCCCCCCTCCTCCGGCTGACCCATCCCCGCGTCATCCCCGAAGGATCACCATGAAGAACTCCGTCCCCGTCCCCTCCTGCCCCGGTGCCCCCGCCTCCCCCGAATCCGGGGCCGACTCCAGGTCCGAATCCGCGTCCGAATTCGGCCCCGGCTCCGGCGGATTCGCCATTGTCGGCATCGGCTGCCGCTTCCCCGGCGGCGCCAACGACCACCGCTCCTACTGGCGCAACCTCGTCGAGGGCCGGGACTGCCTGACCCCCACGCCACGCGACCGCTACGACGTGGCCACCCTGGGCAGCGCCGACCGCGACAAGCCCGGCCGCCTGGTCGGCGGACGCGGCGGCTATATCGACGGCTTCGACGCCTTCGACCCCGCCTTCTTCGGCATCAGCCCCCGCGAGGCGGCCCATCTCGACCCGCAGCAGCGGAAGTTGCTCGAAGTGGCCTGGGAGGCGCTGGAGGACGGCGGCCAGCTCCCCGGGCGGCTGGCCGGCACCGATGTCGGCGTGTTCGTCGGGGCGTTCACCCTCGACTACAAGATCCTCCAGTTCGCCGACCTGGACTTCGAGACACTGGCCGCCCACACCGCGACCGGGACCATGATGACGATGGTCTCCAACCGGATCTCGTACTGCTTCGACTTCCGGGGCCCCAGCCTCTCCCTGGACACCGCGTGCAGCTCCTCGCTGGTCGCCGTCCACCTGGCCTGCGAGTCCCTGCGGCGGGGCGAGACCGGCCTGGCGCTGGCCGGCGGCACGCTGCTGCACTCCGCGCCTCAGTACACCATCGCCGAGACCAAGGGCGGCTTCCTCTCCCCCGCCGGCCGCTCCCGCCCCTGGGACGCCTCGGCCGACGGCTATGTGCGGGCGGAGGGCGTGGCGTTGGTCGCGATCCGGCGCCTGGCGGACGCGCTGGCCGACGGGGACCCCATCCACGCGGTGATCACCGGCAGCGGGGTCAACCAGGACGGCCACACGGCCGGGATCACCGTGCCCAGCGCCGACGCCCAGGTCCGGCTGATCGAACGGGTCTGCGCCGAGGCCGGGATCACCCCGGGCGACCTCCAGTACGTGGAGGCGCACGCCACCTCGACGGCCGTCGGCGACCCGATCGAGGCCGCCGCCCTGGCCCGCGCCCTGCCCGTCGGCCGAACTCCCGGGAACCTGCCCTACGTTGGCTCGGTCAAGGCCAACATCGGGCACACCGAGTCGGCCGCGGGCGTCGCCGGGCTGATCAAGGCCGCGCTGGCGCTGAAGCACCGCACGATCCCGCCGCAGCTCAACATTGAGCGGCTCAACCCGGCGATCGACGAGGCGGCGCTCCCGTTCCGCATCCCCCGGGAGGCGACGCCCTGGCCCGAGCACGAGGGGCCGGCCAGGGCCGGGGTCAACGCGTTCGGCTTCGGCGGCACCAACGCCCATGTGCTGCTGGAGGAGCCGCCGCCCCAGGCCCCGCCCGACGCGCCCGAGTCGCCCCAACCCGCCTACACCGTCCTGCCGTTGACCGCCCGCGCCGAGGAGGCGCTACCCGAGCTGGCCGGCGCGGTGCGGCGCGAGCTGAACGAGGGTCAGCTCGCCGACGTGGCCTGGACGTTGGCGCACCGCAGGGAGCACCTGGGGCGGCGGATGGCCGTCGCCTACTCCTCCGCCGAGGAGTTGGACGAGGCGCTGGCGGCGGCCGAGCGCGGCGAGCCGCACCCCCTGGTCGTCACCGGGCAGCGCCGGGAGGGGCTGCGCCGGCGGCTGGTGTGGGTGTTCACCGGGATGGGCCCGCAGTGGTGGGCGATGGGCCGGCGGCTCTACGCCGAAGAGCCGGTCTACCGGGAGGCGATCGACCGCTGCGACCGGGAGTTCTCGCGGCTGGTGGACTGGTCGCTGCGCGAGGAGCTGCTGGCCGACGAGGAGCGCTCCCTGATGGCGGAGACCTGGCTGGCGCAGCCGGCCAACTTCGCGCTCCAGACGGCGCTTTCGGCGCTCTGGCGGTCCCGGGGCGTGACCCCGGACGCGATCGTGGGGCACAGCACCGGGGAGATCGCCGCGTTCCACGAGGCCGGGGTGTACGACCTGGCGGACGCCGTCGCGGTGGCGGTGCACCGCAGCCGCCTCCAGCACCGGCTGGTGGGCACCGGCGGAATGCTGGCGGTGGGCCTGCCGCAGGCGGAGGCCGCCCGCAGGGCGCGGCGGTACGGCGGGCGGATCGACCTGGCGGCGGTCAACGGGCCCGGCTCGGTGACGCTCGCCGGCGAGTCGGCCGCGCTGGCCGAACTCGCCGAGGAGCTGGGCGGCGAGCGGGTCTTCGCCCGCTTCCTCGACGTGGACGTGCCCTACCACAGCGCCGGAATGCGCCTGATCGAGGGCGAGTTGCGCGAGGCGCTGGCCGACCTCAAGCCGCGCCGCGCCCAGGTGCCGCTCTATCTGACCGCGCTGCCGGGCGCGGTGGCGCGCGGCGAGGAGCTGGACGCCGACTACTGGTGGCGCAATGTGCGGGACACCGTCTGGTTCCAGGCGGCGGTTGACCGCCTCGTCGACGACGGCTTCGAACTGTTCCTGGAGATAGGCCCGCACCCGGTGTTGGGGCACTCCATCGGGGAGTGCCTGGCGCGCCGCGAGGTCGCCGGGCTGGCGCTGCCGTCGATCCGGCGGGGCGAGAACGAGCCGGAACGGTTCGCCCGCACGCTGGGCGCGCTGTTCACGCTGGGCGTTGAGCCGGACTGGCACGCGCTGCACCCCGCCGGCCGGCCCGTCGCCCTGCCGACCTATCCGTGGCGGCACGAGCGGTACTGGACGGAGCCGCCGGCGGTGGCCGGGGTGCGGCTCGGGGAGCGGGACCACCCGCTGCTCGGCCGCAGGCTGCCGGGCGCCGCGCCCGCCTGGGAGACCGCCCTCGACCTGGAACGCGCGCCCTATCTCCGCGACCACCGGGTCGAGGGGCGGGCGCTCTTCCCGGCGGCCGGCTATCTGGAGATGGCGGCGCAGGCGGTGCGCGCGCTGACCGGCGGGGAGCACACGGCCGTCGCGGAGGTGGAGCTGCGCCGGGCGCTGTTCCTGCCGGAGGACCGGGCGGTGCCGGTGCGGCTGACGTTCGCCCCGGAGTCGGCCGCGTTCCATGTGGTGGCCACGGGCGGGCCCGAGCCGGTCACGCACGCCTGTGGCACCGTGCGCAGCGGCCAACCCCGTTCCCTGGGTGCCCCGTTGGACCTGGCGGCGGAGCGGAGACGGGCGGCGGAACGACGCTCGGGGCCCGAGGTGTACGGGCTGCTGGCGGAGCACGGCTACCACTACGGGCCGGCGTTCCAGGGGATCGAGGAGCTGTGGCTGGGGCCCGACGGCGCGCTGGCCCGGCTGCGGCTGCCGGCTGCGGCGCATCAACACGACGGCGGGGACCACCAGTTGCACCCGGTGCTGCTGGACTCCTGCTTCCAGGCGCTGCTGGCCGGGGCGCTCGCCGGCGAGCCGGCGCGGGAGGGCGGCGCGGTGCGGCTGCCGGTGGCGATCGACGAGGTGCGGCTGGGCCCGGTGGGCGAGCGCCCGGTGTGGGTGCGGGCGAGGGTCACCGAGCGGACGGCCGAGCTGCTGGTCGGCGACCTGACGGTGTACGGGGACGACGGGGCGCCGCTGGGCGCGGTGGCCGGCTTCCGCGCCGCCGACGTGGAACGGGCGGCCGGCGCGGTCTCGACGGCCACCGTCGACGGCTGGCTCAGCGCGCCCGCCTGGGACGAACTGCCGCCGCTGGAGCGGGAGTCGGCGCCGCCGCCCGGGCGTCTGCTGGTCCTCGCCGACCCGCCCGGCGGGGTGGCCGACGCGCTGGCCGCGCTGGTCGCCGAGCGGGGCGGCCACTGCCACCTGGTGCGGGCCGACGGCCCGTTGGGGGCGGACGTCGCCGAGGAGGTGGCGCGCTCGCTGGACGGGCTCGGGGCGTGCGACGCGGTGGTGGACCTGAGGGCGCTCGACCAGCCGGCCGCCGATGCCCAACTGTCCCCCGCAGACGCCGCGTTGGGCCCGTATGGGCTGGTGGCGCTGGCCCGGACGCTGCTGGCCTCGGGGCGTTCCGGGCGGCTGCATGTGGTCACCAGGGGCAGCCAGGCGGTGCGCGCCGGGGAGCCGGTGGCGCCGTTCGGGGCGCGCGCCTGGGGCGTGGTGCGGGTGCTGCGCTACCAGGAGCTGACGGGCTGGCCCGGGGTGCTGGTCGACCTGGACGGCGCGGGCGCGGCCGGGCCGCGCGAGGAGGCCGAGGCGCTGCTGGCCGAGCTGTGGGCGGGCGGCGCCGGGGCTGACGGAGTCGGCGGGGCCGGCGAGGACGAGGTGGCGCTGCGCGGCGGGCGGCGGTTCGGCTGCCGGCTGCGGCCGCCGTCGGGGCTGACCCGGCCGCTGCCGCTGCGGCTGCGCGCCGACGGCTGCTATGTGGTGACGGGCGCCTTCGGCGCGCTGGGCCGGCTGCTGTGCCGGACGCTGGCGGCGCGCGGGGCCCGGCGGCTGGTGCTGCTGGGGCGCACCGCGCTGCCGGAGCGCTCCCGCTGGCGTGAGGTCGCCGGGCTGGACGAGCGGACCGCCGAACGGGTCCGGTTCGTCAGCGAGTTGGAGGCGCTGGGGGCACAGGTCACGCCCGTGACGGTGGACGTGACCGACGAGGCGGCGCTCGGCGCGTGGCTCGACGGGCACCGGGCGGCCGCGCTGCCGCCGGTGCGGGGCGTCTTCCACCTGGCGGGCGAGGTGCGGGACACGCTGCTGGCGGGGATGGACCGGGAGACGTTCGCCGCCGTGCACGACCCGAAGGTGCTGGGCGCCTGGGCGCTGCACCGGCGGCTGGCCGGGGAGCCGCTGGAGCACTTCGTGCTCTTCGCCTCGGTCGCGGCCTGGCTGCCGACGGCGGGACAGACCAACTACGCGGCGGGCAACGCGTTCCTGGACGCGCTGGCCCACCACCGCAGGGCGCTGGGGCTGCCGGCGCTGAGCGTGGACTGGGGCCCGTGGGCGACCGGGATGATCGAGGAGCTGGGGCTGGTCGAGCACTACCGGCAGGCCAGGGGCATGACCTCGCTGGCGCCGGCCGCCGGAATGGCGGTGCTGGAGCGGATCGTCGGGCAGGACGTTCCACAGCTGCTGGTGGCCACGGTGGCGGACTGGCCGACGTTCCTGTCCTGGTACACGACTCCGCCGCCGCTGGTCGCCGAGCTGGCCGCTGGCGCCGCCGCCGGCGGCACGGACGGGGCGGGTGGTCAAGGGGCGGCCGGCGCCGAGGAGTTCGCGGCCGCGTTCGCCGCGGCCGACGAGGCCGGGCGGGACCGGCTGCTGGGCGAGCGGTTCGCCGCCGTGGTGGGCGCGGTGCTGCGGGTGCCGGCCGAGCGGCTCGACGCGGAGACGGGACTCCAGCCCCTCGGCCTGGACTCGCTGTTGGCGATGGAGCTGCGGGCGCGGCTGGGTGCCGAGCTGGGGGTGACGCTGCCGGTGGTGGCGCTGCTGAGCGGCGCGACGGTCGGCGAGCTGCGGGGCCAGCTGCGCCAGGAGCTGCTGGCGCGGCTGGCGGAGGGCGATGAGGGCTCGGAGGGGGCGGCCGTTCCGGTTCTCACCGACCCGACCCGCTACCCGCTGACGCAGAACCAGAAGGCGCTGTGGTTCCTCAAGCAGCTCGACCCGGACGGCTTCGCCTACAACATCGGCGGCGCGGTCGAGGTGCGGGCCGCCCTCGACCCGGAGCTGATGCTGGAGGCGTTCCGCCGGCTGCTGGCCCGCCATCCGCAGCTGCGCGCCAACTTCCTTCTGGAGAACGGGAGTCCGGTGCAGCGGATCGCGCCGGAGCCGCGCGAGGACAGCGCGGTCTTCGACGTCGCCGACCAGCCGTGGGAGGCGATCCACCAGCTGATCATCCGCGAGTACCGCAGGCCCTACGACCTGGAACGCGACCCGCTGGTGCGGTTCCGGCTGCTGCGGCGGGCCGACGACCGCTGGATCATCACCAAGGGCGTCCACCACATCATCTCGGACGCCATCTCCACGTTCACCTTCATCGAGGAACTCCTCGCGGTCCACGAGGACCTGCGGCGCGGCGGCACCGGCGAACTGCCCGCGCCCACCACCCACTACCTGGACTTCCTCAACTGGCAGAACACGTTCCTGGCCAGCCCTGAGGCCGAGCGGATGTTCCGCTACTGGCGGGACCAACTGCCCGACACCACACCGGTGTTGACGCTCCCGACGGACCGGCCCCGGCCGGCGGTGCGGACCCACAACGGCGGCTCGGAGTTCTTCGCGCTGGACGAGGAGCTGAGCGCCCGGGTGCACGCGCTGGCCCGGGAGCACCACACCACCGTGTTCATGGTGCTGTTGGCGGCCTACTACCTGCTGCTGCACCGCTACGCGGGCCAGGAGCGGATCGTGGTGGGCAGCCCGGTGACCGGGCGGACCAGGGAGGAGTTCGGCTCGGTCTACGGCTACTTCGTCAACCCGCTGCCGCTCGCCCTGGACCTGTCCGGGGAGCCGACCGTCGCCGAACTCCTGCGCCGGGTGCGGACGGTGGTGCTGGGCGGCCTCGACCACCAGGAGTACCCGTTCGTGCTGCTGGTGGAGCGGCTGGGCCTCGCCCACGACCCGAGCCGCTCGGCGGTCTTCCAGGCGATGTTCATCCTGCTGCACCACCGGGTCGCCACCGAGAAGTACGGCTACCGGCTGGAGTACATCGAACTCCCCGAGGAGGAGGGGCAGTTCGACCTGACGCTCTCGGCGTACGAGGAGGCGGCCGACGGCCGGTTCCACTGCGTGCTCAAGTACAACTCGGACCTGTTCCTGCCCGAGACCGTGGCGCGGATGGCCGGCCACTACACCCGGCTGCTCGACGCGTTGACCCTTGCCGAGGCCGAACGTTCGGCTACCGCGCTGCCGATGCTGGCGGCGGACGAACGCGCCCGGCTGCTGGACGAGTTCAGCGGCGCGCGCGAGACCGTCACGGTGACCCGGCCGGTGCACGAGCTGGTCTCGGGCTGGGCGCGGCGCGCGCCGGAACGGGTGGCGGTGGTGCTGCCCGACGGTTCGGGCGAGGCGATCCGGCTCACCTACGGCGAGTTGGAGCGGCGGGCCGGCGCGCTGGCGCGGCGGCTGCGCGCCCGGGGCGTGCGGCCCGGCGCCGCGGTGGGCCTGTGCCTACCCAAGTCGCCCGCGCTGCTGGTGGCGTTGCTGGCGGTGTGGAAGGCCGGGGGCGCGTGCGTTCCGCTGGACCCCGGCTATCCGGCGGCGCGGCTGGCGACCATGGCGGCCACGGCCGGCGTCGCGCTGACCCTGGTCGACGGGCCGGCGCCCGAGGGGCTGCCCGGCGCCACGGCCGCGCTGGCCGACCTGGAGGGCGCGGCGGACGAGGAGACACCGGGCGGCGCCGGGGGCGGGCCCGCCGGCCTGGACGACCCGGCCTATCTGGTCTTCACCTCGGGATCGACGGGCCGGCCGCGCGCGGTGGCCGTCAGCCACCGCAACCTGGCCCACTCCTACGCCGGTTGGCGGGCCGCCTACCTGCTGGAGAGCGAGGTCGGGGTGCATCTCCAACTGGCCTCGCCGTCCTTCGACGTGTTCTTCGGCGACACCGCCCGCGCCCTGGGCTCCGGCGGCCGGCTGGTGCTGGTGGAGCGCGAGCTGCTCTTCCAGACCGAAGCCCTCTACCGGACGATGCGTCAGGAGAAGGTGGACTGCGCGGAGTTCGTGCCGGCCGTGGTGCGCACCCTCGCCGCCTACTGCGAGTCCACCGGCCAACGGCTGGACTTCCTGCGGCTGTTGGTGGTCGGCTCCGACTCCTGGAAGGTCGGCGAGTACCGGCGGCTGGTCGCCCTGGCCGGGCCCGAGACCCGGGTGGTCAACTCCTACGGCCTGACCGAGGCGGCCGTGGACAGCTGCTTCTTCGATGGCCCGACCGAGGGCATGGACGAGCACCGGATGGTGCCGATCGGCCGGCCGTTCCCCGGCGCCACGCTGTGGGTGCTGGACGAGCGGGGCGAGCCGGTGCCGCCCGGGGTGACCGGGGAGCTGTGGATCGGCGGCGGCGGGGTCGCGCTCGGCTATGTGGGCGAGCCCGAGCTGACCGCCGAACGGTTCCGCACCGACCTGCTGGGCGACGGCCGGCGGCGCTACCGCACCGGGGACCTGGCCACCTGGGACGCCGACGGGCTGGTGTGGCTGCTGGGCCGCGCCGACACACAGCTGAAGGTGCGCGGCCACCGGATCGAACCCGGCGAGGTCGAGGCCGAGTTGCTGACCGTCCCCGGCGTGGCCCAGGCCGTGGTGACCGTGCGGGCCGACGCGGCCGGCGAGCCGGCGCTCTGCGGCTACTGGGTGCCGGGCGTCCCCGGGGACGCGCCCGAGGAGGCCGAGCTGCGCCGCCACCTGGCCGCCGCGCTGCCGACCCAGCTGATCCCCGCGCACCTGGTGGCCGTGGAACGGCTGCCGCTCACCCCCAACGGCAAGGTCGACCTGGCCGCGCTGCCGGCCCCGGCCGCCGGCGGCGACGCCGTTCCCTACGAGGCGCCGGTCACCCTCTACGAGCAGCGGATGGCGGCGCACTGGCGGCGGCTGCTGGGCGTCGAACGCGCCGGGCTGCACCACGACTTCTTCGCGGTGGGCGGCAGCTCGGTGCGGCTGATCGAGCTGATCCACGCGCTCCAGGTCGAGTTCCAGGTGACGATCCCGGTCAGCGAGCTGTTCCGGGTGACCACGCTGCACGGGATGGCCGGCACGGTGGAGGCCGTCGTCACCGGACGGCTGGCCGGGGCCCGCCCCTGGCTGACGTTCAACGCCGACCGGGAGCCGACGCTGTTCTGCTTCCCGCCGGCCGGCGGCCACGGCCTGGTCTACCGGCGGCTCGCCGAGCGGCTGCCCGAGTGGCGGCTGGTCGCGTTCAACTACCTGGCCGGGGACGACAAGGTCGCCCGCTACGCCGACCAGGTCGCCGGGATCGCCCCCGAGGGGCCGCTCGACCTGCTGGGCTACTCGCTGGGCGGCAACCTCGCCTTCGAGGTCGCCAAGGCGCTTGAGGCGCGCGGCCGTTCGGTGCGACGCGTGGTGGTCGTGGACTCGCCCCGGCAGACCGCGACGTTCCAGCTCACCGAGCGGGTGCTCGACGCGTTCGACGAGGAACTCCACGACCATCTGCGCCGCCACACCGGCTCCCGCGTCGTGGCCGAGGAGACCCGCCAACAGGCCAGGGACTACCTGGAGTTCGCCAGCCGCACGCCCAACTCCGGCACGCTGCGCGCCGCGTTGGGCGTGATCACCGAGCGGGGCAACGCCGAGCTGTACGCGCCGGGCGGCGCCGGCAGCTGGCACGGCGCGGGCACGGCCGGAACGGTCGTGCTGCGCGGCGGGAGCGGTCACGCCGAACTGCTCGACGCCGACGGGGTGGAGCACACCGCCGCACTGGTGCGGTCGCTGCTGACCGGCCAGGACGCCGGACAGGACGCCGGCCCGTGCAACGGCGGGGCGCCCCGCTGAGCCCGGGCGCCCGGGGCCGCCCCGGGCTCAGCGGGGCGCGAGACAGCACCAGGAGCGAGAACAGAGGGAGAGCGCAGGAGGATGGCAGATCCACGAGGGACCCGAGAGACCATGATCATCATCGGCGGCGGCCTGGGCGGCCTCGCCACCGGCGCCTACGCCAGGATGAACGGCTACCGCACCCACATCCTGGAGATGCACGAGATCCCCGGCGGCTCCTGCACCTCCTGGGCCAGGGGCGACTTCACCTTCGACTGGTGCGTCTCCTGGCTGCTGGGCAGCGGCCCGGGCAACGAGATGCACCAGATCTGGCTGGAGCTGGGCGCCCTCCAGGGCAAGACGATCCGGCAGTTCGACGTCTTCAACGTCGTCCGGGCCCGCGACGGGCGGGCCGTCTACTTCTACTCGGACCCCGAGCGGCTGCGCCGCCACCTGACCGCCATCTCCCCCGCCGACGCCCGCCAGATCCGGCACTTCTGCCGGAACCTGCGCACCTTCCAACGCGCCCTGGACGTCTACCCGTTCCTCAAACCCGTCGCGATGATGGGCCGCCTGGAGCGGTGGCGGATGATGGCCTCCTTCCTCCCCTACCTCAACGCCATCCGACGGTCCATCACCGAGCTGATGACCGACTACGCGCGGCGCTTCCAACACCCGTTGCTGCGCGAGGCGTTCAACTTCGTGCTCTACGAGAAGCACCCCGACTTCCCCGTCCTGCCGTTCTACTTCCAGCTCGCCTCGCACGCCAACGGCTCGGCCGGCGTGCCCGAGGGCGGCTCGCTGGGGCTGGCCCGTTCCATCGAGGAGCGGTACCGGCGGCTGGGCGGCGAGATCACCTACAACGCCAGGGTCGAGGAGATCCTGGTGGAGGACGACCGGGCCGTGGGCGTGCGGCTGAGCGACGGCCGGGAGTTCCGCGCCGACATCGTCGTCGCCGCCTGCGACATGCGCACCGCCGTGCTCGGGATGCTCGGCGGGCGCTACCTCAACGACACCTACCGCAGGCTCTACACCCGCACCATCGACGAGCCGGGGATGCTCTCGCCCGGCTATGTCTCCCTCTTCCTCGGGCTGCGCCGCGACTTCCCCGAGGCCGACCCCTGCACCACCTACCTCCTCGACCCCGAACTCGCCGACCGGCTCCCGGGGATGCGGCACCCGAGCGTCAACGTCCAGTTCCGCGACCGCCACTACCCCGAGCTGTCCCCCGCCGGAACCAGCGTGGTGTACGCGACGTACTTCTCCGAGGCCGCGCCCTGGCGCGCGCTGCGCGAGGGCCCCGAACAGGCCAGCCGGGTGCGGCGCGGCCAGGTCCTGCACACCCTGCCCGTGCGGCACGGCAAGGCGTACCTGGCGGCGAAGCGCCGCGTGCGCACAACCCTTGAGGCGTTTCTCGACGAGCGCTTCCCCGGGCTGCGGGACGCGGTGGCGGTGCGGGACGTCGCCACCCCGCTGACCCAGATCCGCTACACCGCCGCGCACAACGGGGCGTTCCCCGGCTGGCAGCCGTTCATGGAGGACGGCGGCGAGACCCTGGAACGCGAGATCAACCGCCTGGGCCCGGTCCTGCCGGGGCTGGCCAACTTCTACATGTCGGGCGTCTGGGTCACCGTCGGCGGGCTGATCCGCGCGGCGGCCGCCGGGCGGCAGGTCATGCAGTTCATCTGCCGTGACGACGGGCGGGAGTTCACCGCCGAGATCGACCGGCACCTCCCGCCACCCCGCCAACTCGTCATTCCCGTCGGCCCGTTGGCCGAACAGCCGGCCCCCGCACCGACCCGGCGGCCGGTCACCGTCCCCAACCTCACCGAGGAGCACTCACGTTGAAGAGCGAGAAGTGGGTCGTCCGCGAGCACGTTCCCGGCATCCCCGAGGCGAGCCGCATCTACGAGAAGGTCACCGAGGAGCTGAACGTCTCGCTGCGCGAGGACGAGATGCTGCTGCGGACCCGCTATGTCTCCGTCGACCCGTACCTGGTGGGGCTGTCGCTGGAGACGCCGCTGGGACACCACGTCGGCGGCGACTCCATCATGGAGGTGATCCAGGCCGGCCCCGAGGCGTCGTTCGCCGTCGGCGACCTGGTGCAGGGCTTCGGCGGCTGGCGCACCCACCTGGTCAGCGACGGCCGCGCCTGGGTCTGGCGGTACGGCGGCTTCCCGCTCCGGCTGCCGGCGATGCGCCGCCTGGACCCGGCCGACCACGACGAACGGCTCCCGCTCACCACGGCGTTGGGCATCATGGGCACGCCGGGGATCACGGCCTGGGGCACCGTGACGAAGTTCCTCGACGTCCAGCCGGGGAACACGGTGCTGATCAGCGGGGCCAGCGGCGCGATCGGCACGCTCGCCGCGCAGCTCGCCAAGCGCGCCGGTGCGGCGCGGGTGATCGGCACCACCAGCAGCGAGGAGAAGATCCCCTACCTGGAACGCTTCGGCTTCGACCGGGTGGTGCGCTACCGGCAGGGCGACGACGTGGACGCCACCCACCAGGCGCTGCTGACCGCGACCGACGGCATCGACCGCTACTTCGACAACCTCGGCGGCAGCGTCACCGACGCGGCGTTCCGGATGCTGCGGCCCTACAGCCGGGTCGCCGTGTGCTGGCAGTGGTCCACGACGGTCAACGGCGACTGGATGGGCCCGAGGCTGCTGCCGTACATCATGTTCCCGCGCACGACGATTCGCGGGATCTTCGCCGAGGAGTGGTTCACGGAGGAGAACCTGGCCACGCTCCGCCGCGAGGTGGGCGAACCGGTCCGACGCGGCGAGATCGCCTTCGACGAGACGATCCACCGGGGCTTCGACGCGTTCCCGACGGCGTACCAGAACCTGTATGCCCTGCGGGCGGCCAGCCGGGGGAAGGTGCTGGTGGAGGTCTGACGCTTTCCCTCCGGCGGGCCCATCCGGCGGGTTCCCTCCGGGGGTTTCGGGGAGCGCGCGGCGGCGCCGCCCGCCCCCGGCGGGGGCGGGCGGCGAAGACGGCAGGCGCGAGGTTTCAATTTATTCCTTGACACGAATATTCTCGATGGGGAATATTCGTGGCCATGCACGCACTCCTGATCGCGCTGGCCGATCCAGCCCGTTGGCGGCTCGTGGGACTGCTGGCCGAGCGACCCCGCTCGGTCGGCGTTCTCAGCCAGCTCGCCGAGGCGCGCCAGCCGCAGACGACCAAGCATCTCCAGACCCTTGAGCGCGCCGGGATCGTCTCCTCCCAGCGGAGCGGCCAGCGCCGCGTCTACGCCCTCAGGTCCGCCCCGCTGCGGGAGCTGGCGGCCGCGCTCAACCAACTCGCCGACACCGCCGACCAGGACGGCAGCTCGCACGCGACCTACGACCGCTACGGACTCCGCCTCCGCGAGGAACGGCTCGCCGCCGCGGAGCCGGGGTGGGCCGACGGCCGCTCGTTCGAGTTCCACCGTTCGCTGGCGGGGCCACCCGAGCTGGTCTGGCGCCACCTCACCGAGGTGCCCCTGCTCGCCCACTGGTGGACGCCGGACGACCTGCGCGTCTCGGAGCTGGTCTTCGAGGCACGGCCGGGCGGGCGGATCATCCAGGAGTATCGCGACGCCGAGGACTCAGGCGGCTCCGACCAGGTCGTCGGCCGCGCGGAGGGAGCCGTCGAGGTCCTCCTCCCGGGCGAGCGCCTCGTCTACCGACTCTCCCCCACGCTGCCCGGCGGTGGCGTCGCCTTCACCGCCCACATCGACCTCCGGCTCACGCCCACCGGCACCGGCACCGGCCTCGACGCCCACTGGCGGATCAGCGACAGCACCGTCGACGCGGCGGACTTCGTCGCCGGCATCGAGATCGGCTTCGGCCAGAGCCTCGACAAACTCGCGGCGACCCTCGCCGGGGACCCGCAAGACACCACCAGCACCAACACCAGGAGCACCACATGACTCACCCGACCAGCCGCAAGGTGACCGCGAACCTGGCCCTCAGCCTCGACGGGCGGTACAACGGCCCCGGCGGGGCGCACGACTTCGCCGCGTTCGCCCCCTATGTGACCTCCGAGGTCGCGCGCGACCACCTGACCCGCATCTGGGAGTGCGCGACGACGGCGCTGCTCGGCAGGGTCAACGCCGAGGGGTTCTTGGGGTACTGGCCGTCGGTCGCCGAGGACGAGAGTGCCGACCCACGTGACCGTGGCTACGCGAAGTGGCTGGTCGACGTGGAGAAGGTGATCCTCTCGACCACCCTGACCGAGGCGCCGTGGGAGCACACCCGCGTGGTGAACGCGCCGGCCTCGGACGTCGTCGCCGACCTCAGGGCCACCGGCGAGGGCGACATCCTCGTCAACAGCAGCGCCAGCGTCATCAAGCCGCTTCTCACGGCGGACCTGGTGGACCGGCTGTATCTCCTGATCGTTCCGGAGATCGTCGGGGGTGGGCAGCGGCTGTTCGAAGACGGCCTGCCGGGCTCGCGCTGGCACCTCGCGCACCAGGAGACCGGCGAGTTGGGCGAGATCGCCCTGGTCTACGACCGGTCGCGCTGATCCGGCCACCCCGGGAGGCCCCCGGGCCTCCCGGGCCAGGCGGCACCGCCCCCTCACACCCGCGGCGCGTCCGCCGCCCGGAGGGCCTCCCGCGCGGCGGCGATGAACGCGAACCGCGCGCGTTCCAGCTCGTCCAGGCCGCGCTCGCGGCGCAGCGCCTCCAGCAGGGCGCTCGCCTCGTTCGCCGCCGGGCCCTCCAACTGCACGGCGCCCATGGCGCGTTGGAGCGCGGCGCGGTCCTCGGCGGTGGAGCCGCCGACCCTGCGGGCCAGCAGCACCGTCTCGGCGGCGTCGAGGAAGCGGAGGTAGGTGGCCCGGCGCGCGGCCAGCGCGCGTTCCTGCCGCTGCTGCTCGACGGTGATGCGCACCGTCTCCAGCATCGCCGCCGCCTGCCGCCGGCCGGCCGACCGGGCGAAGATCCCGCTGATCAGGCTGGCCAGCAACGCCGAGCCGGCCGCGATCAACGCCACTCCCCACTCCGTCATGCCGGCATTCTTCCCAGGGCGGCTGGCCCTCCCACCCCCGACGAGTACGATCGAGCCATGCCGTCGGACAACCCATGCAACCGCCGGTGACCAGCGGCGACAGCCCCAGGTCCGCCGCCGGCGCGGCGACGGCGGACAACCGGCGCACGGCCCGGACGGTGCTCTTCGCGGCCCGCTCGGCGACCGCGCTCCACCGCCTGTTGGACGTGCTGCCGGTCTTCGCGGGGGACGACAGGATCGCCCGCAGGTTCACGCTGGTTCCCGGTTCGGAGTTCGACGCCGAGGCGCTGGTGGCGGTGGAGCGCGCCGGGGGCAGGACGGTGCCGTGGGGGCGGGCGAACGCCGACAGGTTTGACCTGATCGTGGCGGCCAGCCCCAAGGGCGAGCTGAGTTCCTTGAAGGGAACGCTGGCCCTGCTCCCGCACGGCGCGGGCTTCGGCAAGACCCTGCCGGACGAGGGCACCGAGGGCGCGCCCTCCGGGCTCGATCCGGCGTTCCTGCTGGCCGGCGGCGCGACCGTGGCCGCCCGGCATCTGTTGGCGCATCCCGAGCAGGTGACCCGGCTCGCCGAGGCCAGCCCGCAGGCCGCCGCCCGCGCCGTGGTGGTCGGGGACCCGACGCTGGAGCGGCTGCTGGCCTCGGTGGGGCACCGGGACCGGTACCGGGCGGCGTTGGGCACCGGGGCGCGGCGCCTGGTGGTGCTGGCCTCGACCTGGGGCACGGAGTCGCTGCTGGCCCAACGCCCGAGGCTGGCCACGGAGTTGCTGGGGTCGCTGCCGTGCGACGGCTATCAGCTGGCGCTGGTCGCCCACCCCAACGAGCGCAGCAAGCTGGGCTCGTTCGACCTGGAGCAGTGGCTGGGGCCGGCGTTGCGGGCGGGGCTGCTGGCGCCGGGGCCGCACGCCGAGTGGGCGACGCTGCTGGTGGCGGCGGACGCCGTGGTCACCGACCACGGTTCGACCGCGCTCTACGCCGCAGCGCTGGGCCGGCGGGTGATCGCGGCGTATGACGGCGGTCGGGAGCTGATCCCGGGCAGCCCGATGGCCCACCTACTGGCCGCCAGCCCCCGGTTGACCGCCGCCGAGGAGCTGCCAGCGCTGCTGTCGGCGCCGGTGCCGCCCGGTGTCGGGGCCGCCGCCGACGCGGCGTTCGCCCGGCGCGGGCGGGCGTTGGCGCTGCTACGCGAAGAGCTTTACGGGCTACTGGAGTTGGCACCCGTCGGCCCGCCGCCCGAGCCGGAGCCGCTGCCGGTGCTGGCCGAACCGCCGCGCGTGCCGGCGGCGTTCGCGGTGAACGCCACCGTGGCGGGCGAGCGGGTCACCGTGGAACGGCACCCGCCGTGGCGTGAGGCGCCGGCCCGTTTCCTCGCCGCCGAGCAGGGCGTGGCGGGTGAACGGCACGCCCAGAGCGCCGGGTTGCTCTATCGGCACGTCGAGCGTTCCGGCGCCGCGCACCGGGTCGCGTGGACGGCTGCCGGCTGGATCGACACGGCGCTTGACGACCATCCGGGGTGCGCCACGGCCGGCGTGGTGCTCTCCCCGGACCGGGTGGTGCTGCGGGCCAGGGGCGGCCCGTCGCTCGCGCTGGAACTGGGGCCGCTGGCGACGGGCGGGCGGCTGATCCACACCGACCCGGTGGCCGCGCTGTGCGCCGCGCACGCCCGGCTGCTCCAACGCCCGGACGGTGTGGGCGCGTTCACGGCCGTGGTCGGCGGCCGGCCGTTCCCCGTCGTGCTGCGTCGGGCCACGGCGGAGGAGGCCGGGCGGGCGGTGTGACGGGACGTCAGGCCGCATAGCATCGGCGGCGCGATCTCGGGGTCCCTTCACGCGGGACTGAAGCGCCGCCCAATCCCCCTCCCCCGGCGGCAAGCTGAGATCCCCCGCCGATCCCGGCGGGGTCGTGAACGGAGGGGGACCTCATGCGTTTTCGCAGGACCGTCGGCGCGGCGGGGGCCGCGCTCGCCGTCGCCGCCACCACCCTGACCCTGGCGCCCTCGGCGTCGGCCGCCAAGGCCGACTGTCCGCGCGGCTATGTGTGTGTCTGGGACACCCCGAGCTTCGAGGGCGAGCCGACGCGCATGTCGCAGGGGGACATCGAGACCAACCTCACATCCAACACGGGCATCCGCATCTACAACAACGGCGTGCACCACCAGAACGCCGACCACATCTGGTATCGCGTGACGAAAGGGGACGGCGAGGTGGTGGAGGGCTGCCCGCACTACCCGCCGGACACGCCGAACTACAGGACTGTCTCGGGCCCGGTCACCTTCGAGTGGGCGCGCTGGGGTGGCGAGTGCTGACGGGCAGAGCGGTCGAACGCCGAACGGGCCTTCCCGTGGCGGGGGGACGGGGAGGCCCGTTCGGCCTCGGACGGTTCAGCCGGCGGCGGCCCCGCGCCGTTCCTCGATCGCCTGGGCGGCGGCGCGGAGTTGGGCCGCCTCCGCGCGCTCGCCCTGCTCCTCGGCGAGGTCGGCGTAGGCGCGCAGCACCCGGGCCTCGTCCCAGTCGGCGCCGCGTGCGCGGGCGGCGGCCAGGGCCGCCTCATAGAGCGGGCGGGCCTCGGCGGCACGCCCCTGGCGGCGCAGCACGCCGGCCAGGGCGAACGCCGCGCGGGCCGCGATGCGTTCGCGTCCCCGCTCCTCGGCGCCGGCGCGAGCCTGCGCCAACAGCTCCTCGGCGCGGTCCAGTTCGCCGAGCGCGGCCAACGCCTCGCCCAGGCGGTAGGTGCCGAGCAGCACGCCGTAGGCGTTGTCGATGGCCCGGTGGGCCCGCCGGGCCTCGGCGAAGTCGGCGGCGGCCGACTGCCAGTCGCCGCGCCTGCCGTGCAGGGTGCCCCTGAACTCCACGACGGAGGCGGCGAGTTTGCGGTCCCGTTCCCCGTCGCCGAGCAGCGCGGCCGTGGCCTGAGCCTGCGTCAGCTGCTCGGACGCCTCATCGAACTCGCCCCGCTCCCAGTGGACTCGGGCCAGCTGGCTGCGCATCCGCACCAGGGCCGGCGGGTTCTCGTCGCGCTGCGCGGCCTCGATGGCCAGGCCGAAGGACTCGGCGGTCTCCGCGTGGTGCGGGTGGTCGAGGAAGTGGGTCCACAGCGGCTCGCCCAGCGCCCAGCACTCCGCGTGCAGGCCGAGCCGCAGCGCGAGGGCCACCGAGCCGTGCAGCGCGTGGCGTTCGGCCTCCAGCCAGCGGTGGGCGTCCGAGGGCCGGCCCTCGCCGAACTCGACGTCGGGCGCTCCCGGCACGGGCCCGGCCGGCGCGGCCAGGGTCAGGCGGGGCCCGGCGGCCAGCAGGTCGGCGCGCTGCGCCTGCCGCAGATACCAGCGGACGGCGCGGGTCGCCGCCGCCCGCCGTTCCTCCTCGTCGCCGTCCTCCCGCGACCTGCGCTCGGCGTGCGCGCGCAACAGGTCGGGCAGCCGCGTCCGTTGGCCCCTCGGGTCGAGCAGCCCGGCCGTCTCCAGCGCGTCCAGCGCGTCGTCCGCCGCCTCGCGGCCCCGGCCCAGCAGCGCCGCCGCGCCCTCGGCGGTGAACGATCCGCCGGGGAAGAGCGGGACCAGTCGGTAGAGCAGGGCGGCGTTCTCGTCGAGGGAACGGTAGGCGGCGTCCCACACGGCTTCGATCATCGGCAGTCCCCTGTCGGTGAGTTGGGCGTCCAGCTCGGCCAGCAGCCGGGCCAGCGGCCGCCTGCGGTGGCGGCGCATCCACCGCCCGGCGACCAGCAGCGCCGCCGGCAGCCCCGAGCACAGCCGCAGCAGCCCGCCGACCGCCTCCGGCTCCTCGACCAGCCGGGGGTCGTCCACGATCAGCCGCAGCAGCTCGGTGGCGTCCCGGTCGGCGAGCGGGGCGAGCGGCAGCTCGACGGCGGAGCCGCTCTCCAGGTCGTAGAGCGGGCCGTGGCTGGCGACGATGACGAGGCTGTCGCCGGAGGCGGGCAGCAGCGGCACCACCTCGGCGGCGGTGCGGGCGTTGTCGATCAGCACGATCAGCCGGCGTCCGTCGGTGCGGTCCCAGTACTGCCGGCTGCGGTCGCGCAGGGTCCGGTCGAGCCAGCGGCCCTCGACGTCCAGCGCGGCGAGCAACTGGCCCAGGGCGTCGGTGACTTCGACGGCGCCGTCCCGGCGCAGGTCGTCCAGGTCGACGTGCAGCACCCCGTCCGGGTAGCGGTCGCGCAGGGTGCGGGCCAGCCGGTAGGCCAGCTCGGTCTTGCCCGTGCCGCCCAGCCCGCTGAGGGCAAGGCACAGCGGCCGCGAGGCGCCCTTCCACTCCGAGACGGCGCGGAACGCCCGGGCCTGCTCTTCCTCCCGATCGACGAAGTGTGCTGTCTCCGGTGGAACCTGGTACACCATTCCGGGCCGACTCCGCATGTCCGCTGCACGCCCACGCCGGCATCGGCCGCCGCCGGGCGACGCCCCCCGTGGAGCGTCTGCTCACTCTAGGTGCACCGGAGCTAAGGGAACCAGCGAACACCGGTCCGTTTCCGCCCTGTTCAGGCCAGTTTCGGTCGGTCGGGCCTCCGGGTCGCGCCGCCGGCGTTTAATGGCTGGCGTCGCGCCGTGGCGCGAGTACGCTGCCCGGGCGGGATCCCCTCGACCGGGGCACCGACCGCGCGCACGGATACGGATGTGTGAACGGAAACGGACAGGAGAGGCAGATGCGGCGTCACTTCGGAGCAGTCGAAGCGTCCACCCGTTCCTTCCTGATCTCCGAGGACCTCCGTGCCTTTGCCCACTCTGAACATCGGCGTGCTCGCCCACGTCGACGCGGGTAAGACCAGCCTGACCGAACGCCTCCTCTTCGACAACGGCGCCATCGCCCGGCTGGGCAGCGTCGACACCGGCAGCACCCGCACCGACGCCGGCGAGCTGGAGCGCGAACGCGGCATCACCATCCGCACCGCCGTCGCCCCCTTCGCGCTCGGCGACCGCCAGATCAACCTCGTGGACACCCCGGGACACCCCGACTTCATCGCCGAGGTGGAACGCGCCCTCTCGGTGCTGGACGCGGCCGTGCTGGTGCTCTCCGCCGTGGAGGGCGTCCAGGCGCAGACCCGGGTGCTGATGCGCTCGCTGCGCCGAACGGGGCTGCCCACCCTGCTCTTCGTCAACAAGATCGACCGGCCGGGGGCCCGCCCCGCGGCCCTGCTCGCCGACATCCGGGCGCGGCTGACGCCGGCCGCCGTCCCGTTGACCACGGTGCTCGACGCCGGCAGCCGCCGGGCGGCGGCCCGGGCGCGCCCGCTGGACGACCCGGCGGTGGCGGCCGAGGTCGCGGAGGCGCTGGCCGAGCGGGACGAGACGCTGCTGGCCCGGCTGGTCGAGGACCGGCCGCCGTCCGGCGGCGAGCTGGGCGCGCTGCTGGCGGCCCGGACCTCGGCCGGACAGGCGCACCCGGTGCTGGCCGGCTCGGCGCTCACCGGGGAGGGCGTGCCCGCGCTCGCGAGGGCGCTGGCCGCGCTGTCGCCGCCCCGGGAGCCGCGCGAGGAGGCCGCGCCCAGCGGCACGGTCTTCGCCGTCGAACGCGGCGGGGACGGCGCGAAGGTGGCGTATCTGCGGCTCTTCGACGGGCAGTTGCGCGCCCGGCGGCGGGTTACCTTCCGGCGGCGCGAACCCGGGGGCGCCGAGGGCGAGTTCGGCGGCCGGATCGGCCGGATCGAGGTCGTCGCGCCGGGCGACGGACCGGACGCCGTCGGGCCCGGGTACGGTGAACGGCCGTTGCGCGCCGGGGAGATCGGGCGGCTGCACGGGCTGCCCGGGGTGCGCATCGGGGACCGGATCGGGTCGCCGCCGCGCGCGGCGGAGCCGACGCACTTCGCCCCGCCCAGCCTGGAGACCGTGGTGGCGCCGACCCGCCCCGAGCAGAGGGTGGCCCTGCACGCGGCGCTGACGGCGCTGGCCGACGAGGACCCGCTGATCAGGACGCGCACCGCGTTCGACGGGACGCTCAGCGTGCTGCTCTACGGGGCGGTGCAGCGCGAGGTGATCGGCGAGCGGCTGCGCCGCGACTTCGGCGTGGAGGCGGTCTTCGCGCCGGTCACCCCGGTCTACTTCGAGCGCCCTGCGGGCGTCGGGGAGTCGTTGACGGAGCTGAGGAAGCGGGGACCCAACGAGTTCTGGGCCACCGTGGGCCTGCGGGTGGAGCCGCTGCCGCCGGGCGGCGGGGTGCGGTTCGAGCGGAACGTGGAGTGGGGCGCGATGCCGCGCGCGTTCCACCAGGCCGTGGAGGAGGCCGTGTTCCACACCCTGCGTCAGGGCCTGCACAACTGGGAGGTGACGGACTGTCGGGTCACGCTGTTCCGGGTGGGCCACCACTCGCCCAACAGCGTCGCCGCCGACTTCCGGGGCCTGACCCCGGTCGTGCTGATGCGGGCCCTTCAGGCGGCCGGGACCCATGTCTTCGAGCCGTGCCTGACGTTGGAGATCGAGATCCCGCCGGACACCCTCGGCGCGGTGACCGCCCACCTGGCCACGGCCGAGGGCCGGGTGCTCAACTCCGAGGAGCGTGGGGACGCCTGGCTCCTGACCGCCGAGGTGCCGAGCCGGCTGGCGCCCCAACTGCTGGCCGCGCTACCCGAGTTGACCCGTGGCGAGGGGATCGCGCTGTCGCGCCCCGAGGGCGACCGCCGGATGCGCGGCACCCCGCCGAGCCGGCCACGGCACACGGGCAACCCGCTGGACGGCCACGAGTACCAGCGGTACCTGGCCCTGGGGTTGACGGGCACCGGGTACGAGTGACCGCGCGGTGGCGCCCGGTCTCCCGACGGTGCCGGCCCGGCCGTCACGCGACGGCCGGGCGCACCAACTCGACGGCGCCGCCTACCCGTTGGGCGCCCAGCGAGCGCAGCAGCCGGAGCGAGCCGGCGTTGGTGTCGTCCACCCCGGCGACCACCCGGGCGGCGCCGCGTTCGGCCACCACCGTCAACGCCCTGGTCAGCAGGGCTCCGGCGAGGCCGCGCCGGCGGGCGGCCGGCAGCACGCCGATCAGCCCCAGGCGCGGCTCGCCACCCGCCCTGATCCAGATCCGGGCCAGGGCCCGGTAGTCGCCGGTGGCCTCGTCCACGGCGACCAGCCAGGTGGCCGGGTCGAACTGCGGGTCGGCCCGCAGCCGTTCGGCGAAGCGCAGAGGGTCGTTGCGCCACTTCCCCACGCCCGGAACGTCACGGCGCAACGCCTCATCCAGCGCCGCCAGCCGCACGGGGTCGGCGGTCGCGGCCGTGATCACGGCGAGGCCGGCCGGCAGCGGCCGGAGAGCCACCCGGGCCGGCAGCCGGAGTTCGTGCTCGCGCCGCCGTACGGTGAACCCCCGTTCCAGGAACGGTCCCTGGTCGGCCGCCTCGTCACACTCGATGGCCAACTCCCCCGGCGGCAGCCCGGCGAGGGCGGCGTCGAGCAGCGGCCCGACGGCCTCGCCGGCGCAGTCCCGCGCCACCAGGAACCGCCGCCCGTCCGGCCGGTCCAGCCAGCTCAACTCGCCCGCCGGCCGCCCCGCCACGGTGGCGAGCCACCGGTCGGCCCGCCGTTCCACCCTCGGCGTCATGCGCGTGAGGGTAGGCGGGAACGTACCGCGCCACACCCGGTTTTCGTTCGGCGGGCCGGCCACGGGAGTTGGGGCCGGCCGGCCGCGCGCGTGGTGAACGTTTGCCCCGGGGATGGGGCCGGTTTTGTCCCTGGACCGGGCCCCGGCTCCGCCCTACCCTCGCGTTTCCGGGATATCGGCATGTGTTCGATATGCCGAACAGGCGGGTCGACCGCTCCGGTCGTTCCCGCGCCCGTTGCCCGCATGGCCCCCACACACGTCCCCTCACTGGAGCCGCGATGAGATCCCCTCACCCCCTCCGCCGCAAGCGGCGGCTGGGCGCTCTGACCGCCGCCCTGCTCGGCTGCCTGCTGCTGGTCTTCCAGGCCGGCGGCCCCGCCGGCGCGTCGCAGGAGGCGCCGGACGACCCGGCGCCGACCGCCGCGTTCAGCAACCCGATCGTCGCCGAGAACGGCGCCGATCCCTGGATCGTCCAACACGAGGGCCGCTACTACCACCTGGGTACCACCTGGGCCTCGCACTGGGAGATGCGGGTCGCCGACACCCTCGGCGGGCTGGGGAACGCCGAGCCGGTGACCGTCTACACCGAGAACGACCCCAGCCGCTGCTGCAACTTCTGGGCGCCCGAGCTGCACCGCCTCCAGGGCCCCGACGGGCCGCGCTGGTATCTGACGTACTCGGCCGGCGTCGCCGAGAACATCGACCACCAGCACGTCCACGTGCTGGAGAGCGCCGGCGACGACCCGCTGGGCCCGTACACCCACCGGGGCCAGATCGACCCCCATGGCGACAACCGCTGGATGATCGACAGCAGTTATCTCACGATGCCCGACGGCCGGCTCTACCTCCTGTACTCGTTCTGGGAGGGCGGCACGCAGAACCTCTATGTCGCCCCGCTGACCAACCCCTGGACCCCGGCGGCGCCCGGGGTGCGGATCTCCACGCCGACCCACGCGTGGGAGCAGCAGGGCGGCAGCGTCAACGAGGGCCCGGTGATCCTGCGCCACGACGGGCGGACGTTCCTGGTCTACTCGGCCTCGCACTGCGACACCCCGGACTACAAGCTGGGCATGTTGGAGCTGGTCGGCGACCCGATGGACCCGGCTGGCTGGGTCAAGCACCCCGAGCCGATCCTCCAGCGTGACGACGCCGCCGGCGTCTACGGCCCGGGACACAACGGGTTCTTCACCTCGCCGGACGGCAGTGAGACCTGGATCGTCTACCACGCCAACTCCTCGCCGTCCGACGGCTGTAGCGGCACCCGCACCAGCCGCGCCCAGCCGGTGCGCTGGAACGCGGACGGCACGCCGAACCTCGGCACCCCCGTCGCCGAGGGCGTCGAACTCCCCGGGCCGGCGGGCGAGTAGCCCCGGGTCCGCGCCCATCCCCGGGCCGGCCGCTCCCCGCACGGTGCGACGGCGCGGAGCGGCCGGTTCCGCCTCGTCTCCCGCCGGGCCCGGAACGCGCCGGCCGGGCCCGCCGCCGGCCGCCGCTAGACCGGATCTGCCGGTCGCGAGGTCGCGTCTCGCGCCTGAGAGGGTGAGAACGATGTGAGGGGAGGGCCGTGTGATGACGGTCGACGAGGCCACCGAGAGAGCCGGGGCGCGTGAGTGGGTCGGGCTGGGCGTGCTGGCGCTGCCCACGCTGCTGCTGGCGTTGGACATCAGCGTGCTGCACCTGGCCGCGCCGCAGCTGAGCGCTGATCTCGGGGCCAGCAGCAGCGAGCTGCTGTGGATTCTCGATGTGTACGGCTTCATGATCGCGGGCTTCCTGGTGACGATGGGCACGCTCGGTGACCGGATCGGGCGACGGAAGCTGCTGTTGCTGGGCGCGACGGCGTTCGGCGCGGCCTCGGTGGCGGCGGCCTACGCCACCTCGCCGCTGATGTTGATCGTGTCGCGAGCGCTGTTGGGCGTCGCGGGAGCGACGTTGATGCCCAGCACGCTGGCTCTGATCAGCAACATGTTCAAGGACGTCCGGCAACGATCGATGGCGGTCGGCGTGTGGATTGTCTGCTTCTCCGCCGGCGCGGCCGTGGGCCCGGTGCTGGGCGGGGTGATGCTGGAACGCTACTGGTGGGGCTCGGTTTTTCTGCTGGGCGTGCCGGTGATGGCGGTGCTGCTGGTGTCCGGGCCGCTGCTGCTGCCGGAGTACCGGGACGACAAGCCGGGGCGGCTCGACCCGATCAGCGTCGGTCAGTCGTTGGCCACCATGATCCCGCTGATCTACGGGATCAAGGAGCTGGCGAAGGACGGCCTGGCGACGCTGCCGCTGGCCTCGCTGGTCTTCGGCGCGCTGATGGGACTGCTGTTCGTGCGGCGGCAGCGGACGTTGCCGGCGCCGCTCATGGATATCAGGCTCTTCCGGAACGGTGCGTTCACGAGCGCGCTGACGCTGCTGCTGCTCGCCACCTTCACCTCGGGCGGGGTGTTGCTCTTCTTCGTCCAGGGCCTCCAGATGGTGCAGGGCATGTCGACGCTGCGGGCCGGGCTGTGGATGCTGCCGATGACGGCGGGCATGATCGTGGGCTCCGTCCTGGCGCCCGCCCTGGCCCGCCGCGTTCCGCCCGGGCGGGTGGTCGCGGCCGGGTTCGTGCTGGCGGCGGTGGGCTATGCGCTGATGTCGGTGGACCCCGGCTCGCTGGCGTGGACGGTGACCGGGCTGCTGGTCGGCTCGGTCGGACTGTCGCCAGCGATGGTGTTGGGCACGGACCTGGTGCTGGGCACGGCGCCGCCGGAGAAGGCGGGGGCCGCGTCCTCGCTCTCCGAGACGGCCACCGAGTTGGGCATGGCGCTGGGCATCGCGGTGCTGGGGAGCGTCGGCGCGGCGGTCTACCGGAACCGGATGGACGGCGAGAGCCCGGAGCGACTGCCGGCGGAGGCGGCCGAGTTCGCCGAGGACAGCCTGCCGGGCGCGGTGGCCGTCGTCGAGGAGATGCCCGGGGCGGCCGGCGAGACGCTGCTCAACTCGGCTCGGGACGCGTTCAGTTCGGGTGCCGGGCTGACCACGCTGCTCAGCTCCGGGCTGATGCTGGCCGTCGCCTGGCTGGCGCTGCGTGGACTGCGCGGGCTCCGGCCGATCGGGGCCGAGCGGCCGGAGGCCGCCGGGGGCGGCGCGGACGGCGAACACGCCGAGCCGGAGGAACGGGGCGAACGCCGCGCCGGCGAGGGCGCGTTGAGCGGCTCGGCCTGAGCCGGCGGGCCGCGCTTGGGCCAGCGGGTCCCCGTCAGCCGCGTTCGAAGCAGTGGACGCGGCCGACGGGGACGAAGCCCAGCCTGCGGTACCAGTGGCGCGGCCAGTCGTCGGCCTCCGCGATCAGGAACCGGGTGGCGCAGCCTTCGGCGTCGGCCAGGCGCAGCGCCTCGCCCAGCACGGCGTTGCCGTGGCCCCCGCGCAGGTGTTCCTCGGCGGTGAGCACGTCCTCGATCTGGGCGAGCCCGGCGGCCGGGTCGAGATAGAGGTCGGCCCACGAGGCGACCTCGCCGCCGGAGGCGCGGGAGCCGACGAACCGCACGACGGGGGCGCCCCGATGGCGGACCGCGCGGCGTTCGACCAGCTGCCGGAGCGTCTCCTCGTCCGCGCCCGGCAGGAAGCCGCGCCAGCGGCGGGTCAGGGGCGCGCGCAGCGCGTCCAGATCGACCACCTCGGCGCGCGGCCGCCCCGACTCGGCCTGCGGAACCGGTCCCTGATGGACCATCAGCAGTTGGACGGTGTGGTCGTAGCCGGCCTCGGTCAGGGGCGCGGCCAGGGCCTGGCCGGTCTCGTCGTCCAGCACGGTGACCAGCCGGTGCGCGAGACCGGCCAGGGCCCGGTCGACGAGCGCGGGCAGGGCCGTGGGGTCGACGACCGCGCGGTCCACGAAGAGCTGGTTGTCGGCGCGGGAGTGCGGCAGCTCCTCGTTCACCACCGCGAAGCCGCAGGGCAGTTCGTCCACGCGGGGCGCCTGGCGGCGGGCGAAGGCGGCCAGGAAGGCGCGCAGCGCGGGGAGTTGGGCGGCGGGGTCGGCGGTCGAGATCATGGGCGGGAACGATACGGCGCCGGGCCCCGCGCCGCCCAACGGTTTTCGGCGGGCGGGACCAGGCTTCGGGCTCCCGTCGGGGGGCGCCGGGGTCAGCTCGGGATGGGCGTGGTCTGGGCCGAGGTGATCCGCCAACCGCCGCCGGCCCGGCCCCCGTTGTCCTCCCTGACCAGCACATAGGTCAGCCGGCCTGAGCTGGCCGGCAGGGGGGCGGCCTCCTCGCCCTCCGCGCCGGGGCCGCGCCCGTCGTAGACGTTCTTGATCGAGGCGACGATCGCCACATCGGGCCGGATCAGCCGGACCGCCTCGATCTCCACCGTGGTGGTCACGTCGGCGAGCGGCGAGGCCAACGCCGCGCGCATCGCCGCCTCCAGCGCGTCCCGGCCGGCGACCCGGCGGCCGCCGAAGTTGACCACGGTCGCGTCGGCCGTGTGCAGCGCGAGGAAGCGCTCGACATCGCTCTGGTGGGCGGAGGCGTCGGCGACCAGCTGCCGGATGGCGGCCTCGTCCTCGGGCGTGGGGACGGCGGCGGGCGTGGCGTTCATGGCGGTGCTCCTCGGGCGTGGCGGTGGCGGGTCGTTCCCGTCGCGCCCCAGCAGACAACCTCAAGTCCGCTTCAGGTCAAGCCGAGCCCGGGGCGTGCGGAACGCGGAGCGCGGGCGCCCGCGCGGGCCCACGCTCGGCCGGCCAGGCTCGGCCGCCCGCGCTCAGCCGGCCGTGGCCCCCGGCAGGAGGTGCCCGCTGATGATGCCGGCCGCGCGGTGCATCCGCTGCGCGATCAGCGGAATCCGGGGCGGCAGCAGCCGTTCCGCCGGCGCCGCCAGCGCGACAGCGCCCACCGGGTGGCGCGCCTGGTCGCGGATGACCACGCCCACGGCCGCCACGTCGTCGGCGCTCTCGCCGTGGTTGGTGGCGTGCCCGGCCTGGGCCACGGTCGCCAGGTGGCGTTGGATCTCCGCGAGGCTGGCCAGGGTGCGGTCGGTGAGGGTCTGCACGCCGCGCGGGTAGAGGTCGGTGACCCGCTCCGGCGGCAGCGCCGCGAGGATCGCCTTGCCGGCGGCGGTGGCGTGCGCCGGCAGCACCATGCCGACCCGCAGCCCGACGCGCAGCGGCTGGGTGGACTCGACGCCGTCCACGAAGCGCGCGCCGTTGCCCTCCAGCACCACCAGGTGCACGGTCTCCCCGGTCTCGTCGGCCAGCGCGCGGAGTTGGGGCCGCGCGATCTGCCGCAGGTCGAGGCGGGACAGGGCGCGCAGCCCGGCGTCCACCAGGGCGGGGCCCGGACGGTAGACGGGGCTGTCGCCGCGCTGGGTCGCGAAGCCCCGGAAGCAGAGCGTCGACAGCAGGCGGTGCGCGGTGGAACGGGCCACGCCGAGTAGTTCGGCCGCCTCACAGACCCGTAGCTCGCCGCGCTCGTCCAGCGCGTGGATCAGCCGCAGCGCGTTGTCAACCGAGGCGAGGCTGTAGGGCGGGGGCGTGGCGGACCAGCCGGCCGCCGCGCCCCGGGTCGCGGTCTCCCGCTCCCTGACGGACGGGCGGCCCGCGGACGTGACGGAGCCGGCGGGGGCGGCGGGGGCGGCGTCACTGGCGGTTGACGAGATCCTTGTCATATGCGGCGACTCTCTTGTAGTGGTCGGAGATCGCGGCCATCTCCTCCCGGCTGATGACGTCCTCGATCCGCTCGAAGGGGCGGTCCCCGGTGCGGTCGTGGACCTCCTTGAGGATGGTGTCCGGCGGTTGGACGCGGTTGGTCATCACGACCCGGGTGGTGGCCGGGAGGCGTTCGGCCTCGTAGGCGAGCAGCGCCCGGCGCGGGTCGCCCGGCGTTCCGGCCAGGGCGGCGCGCAGCGCGTGGGCGTCGAGGATGGCCTGCCCGGCGCCGTTGGAGCCGCGCGGCACCATGGGGTGCGCGGCGTCGCCGAGCAGGGTGACCCCGCCGAAGGTCCAGCGGGGCAGCGGGTCCTGGTCGACCATGGGGTACTCCAGCACGGACTCGGCGCCCCGGATCAGCGCCGGAACGTCCAGCCAGTCGAAGTGCCAGTCGGCGAAGACGTCCAGAAAGTCGTCCAACCGGCCGGCGCGGGTCCAGTCCCGGGTGGTGTCGCGGGGACGTTCCACCTCGGCGACCCAGTTGACGAGCTGCTCGCCGGCCTCGTTGACGTCGTTGCGCACCGGGTAGATCACCATCTTCCCGGAGGCGAGCCAGCCGGCGCGGACCATGCTGGCGCCGCTGAGGAACGGGCGCCAGGGCGTCACGCCGCGCCACATGGTGACCCCGGAGTACCTGGGCTCGCCCTCCTCGGGGTAGAGCTGGGCGCGGACGGCTGAGTGGATGCCGTCGCAGGCGATGACCACGGTGGCGGAATCGGTGCCGCGCGCGCCCGTCGCGGCGTCCTCGACGGTGACGGTGACCCGTTCGCCGTCGTCGGCGAACGAGACGACGCGGCGGCCGAGTTGGACCGCGTCGGGGCCGAGCCGCTCCTGGACGGCGGCGAGCAGGCCGCGTTGGACGTCGCCCCGGTGCAGGGACAGCTGCGGGTGGTCGTAGCCGGCGCGGCGGCCCAGCGGCTCGCGGTAGCAGAGCTGGCCGAAGCGGTTGAAGAACACGGACTCGGCGGTCTCCACGCCGACGGCGGCGAGCCGGTCGGCCACCCCGAGGCGGTCCAGCACCCGGACGGCGTGCGGCAGCAGGTTCACCCCGGCGCCGATGGGCGCGAGCCGGGGCACGGCCTCCAGCACCCGGCAGGGGATTCCGGCCTGGTGCAGCTCCAGGGCGAGGGTGAGCCCGCCGATCCCCGCGCCGACGACGAGAACGTTCATGTGCCGTGCCCTTCCTTCCGGCCGCCCCGACGGCCGTCTCCTCGGCCGCTGACGGGCCTGCCTACGGCCTCGCACCCTAGGAACTCCGCCCGGCGGGGTGGGCGGCTTCCGTTCGGCGATTCTGCTATACGGGACGCGTCCCGACAAGAGACGACCTGATCACGACCTCGTTGAACCCTCCCTGCGCGCCCGTGGCCCTCCACGGTTCGCCATAACAGAATCCGGGACGGCTCCGCCTCGGCCGCGCCGGTGCCGCTCCTAGCGTGGCGGGCGGAACGGGCCGACCGGCGGGCGGCCCGCAGGGCGCCGACGCCACGGGGCGGCGGCGTCGCGACGCCGAAGGCGCGAGACGCGAGACGCGCGCGCAGACAAGGAGCGGCTCATGACCGTGGAGGAGCGACCCACCGACCACGCTTCGGTCGCCAACACCATGACCGGCGAGGACTCGCCCGAACTGCGGCGACTCCACGAGGACTTCGAGGCCGAGCACCTGATCCCGCTGTGGACCCAGCTCGGCGACCTGATGCCGATGAGCCCGGCGCCCCGGGCCAGGCCCCACGTGTGGCGCTGGTCCACGCTCCACCCGCTGGCCGCCCGGGCCGGCGAGCTGGTCCCGGTGGGCCGGGGCGGGGAGCGGCGGGCCATCGCGCTGGCCAACCCCGGGCTGGCCGGGCACGCCTACGCCACCCCGACGCTCTGGGCGGCGATCCAGTACCTGGGCCCGAGGGAGACCGCCCCCGAGCACCGGCATTCGCAGAACGCCTTCCGCTTCGTGGTGGAGGGCGAGGGCGTGTGGACGGTGGTCAACGGCGACCCGGTGCGGATGAGCCGGGGCGACTTCCTGCTCACCCCCGGCTGGCACTTCCACGGCCACCACAACGAGACCGACCGGCCGATGGCCTGGCTCGACGGGTTGGACATCCCGTTCTCGCACCACACCGACGTCGGCTTCTTCGAGTTCGGCTCCGACCGGGTCACCGACTACGCCACGCCCAACTACTCGCGCGGCGAACGCCTCTGGTGCCACCCGGGGCTGCGCCCGCTGACCGGGCTCGCCGACACCGTCTCCTCCCCCATCGCGGCCTACCGCTGGGAGCACACCGACCGGGCGCTGACCGAGCAGCTGCTGTTGGAGGAGGAGGGGCAGCCGGCGACCGTCGAACAGGGGCACGCGGCGGTCCGCTACGTCAACCCGACCACGGGCGGCGACGTGATGCCCACCATCAGGGCCGAGTTCCACCGGCTGCGCCCCGGCGCGCGGACCGCCACCCGCAGGGAGGTGGGCTCCAGCGTCTTCCAGGTCTTCGATGGACGCGGCCTGGTCGTGCTGGACGGCGTCGAACACACCGTCGAGAAGGGCGACCTGTTCGTGGTGCCCTCCTGGGTGCCGTGGTGGGTGGGCGCCGAGGGCGGCACGCCCCTGGACCTGTTCCGCTTCTCCGACGCGCCGGTGATGGAACGACTCGGCTTCGCGCGCACGCATGTTGAGGGTCTCGAGGGCCCGGAGGGCCCTGGCGGCCCGCAGGGGAACGAGGGAGACGAACGATGAGGCTGGCGACGATCCGGCTGCCCGAGGGCGGCACCTCGGCGGCGCGGGTGACGGGCGAGACCGTCACGGAGCTGGACTTCGAGGACGTGGGCGCGCTGCTGGCGGCCGGCGCCCTGGAGCGGGCGCGGACTGCGGAGGGACCGCGACGGCCGCTCGCCGAGGTGGAGTTGGCGCCGGTGATACCCCGACCCGGGAAGATCCTGTGCGTGGGGCTGAACTACCGCAGCCACATCCTGGAGATGGGCCGCGAACTGCCGACCGCGCCCACGGTGTTCACCAAGTACCCGGAGGCCCTGGTGGGCCCGAACGACCCGGTGTTGCTGCCGCCCGAGTCCGAACAGGCGGACTGGGAGGGCGAGTTGGCCGTGATCGTCGGGGCGACGGTGCGGCGCGCCGACTGGGCGACGGCCGAGGCGGCGATCGCCGGCTACGCGGTGCTCAACGACGTGACCATGCGGGACTGGCAGTACCGCACGCTCCAGTGGCTGCCGGGCAAGTCCTTCGAGGCGACCACGCCGTTCGGGCCCGAGCTGGTCACCCCCGACGAGTTCAGCCCGGGCGCCGCGCTGGTGACGTCGGTGGACGGCGAGGAGGTGCAGCGGGCGGCGACGGACGATCTGGTCTTCGGGCCGGCCGAGTTGATCGCCTATCTGTCCACCGTGTTGACGCTGCGGCCGGGCGACGTGATCGCCACCGGCACCCCGGGCGGGGTCGGGCACGCGAGGAGGCCGGCGCGCTATCTGACGCCGGGTCAGACGTTGACCACCACGGTCGAGGGCCTGGGCACGCTGCGCAACGTGACGGTGGCCGACCCGGGGGCCGCCGGGGCCGGGGACGCGGCGCCGGCCGGCGCCGCGACGGCATGAGCGGCGACACGGCGGCGGCCCGTCTCGACGGCGCCGCCGGCGGTGCTGGCACCGGTGCCGGCGGTGAACTCGCCGAGGCCAGGGCCGCGTTGCGGCTCCGGCAGGGCGCCGGGCTGCGCGAGGACGCGGCGGCGGCGCCGCACGCGGAGCTGGCGCTGGCCCGGCTGGGCACCGCGTTCTTCGCCCGGCGGCTGACGCGGCTGGAGGACGCCGAGCTGGCCGGCCCGAGCTTGCTGCCCGGCTGGAGCCGGGCGGCGCTGGTGGCCCATGTCGGGTACAACGCACGGGCGTTGACCCGGCTGGTCGCCTGGGCCGAGACCGGCGTCGAGACCCCGATGTACGCCTCGCCCGAGCAGCGGGCGCGGGAGATCGAACGCGGGGCGAGCCTGCCGCCGAGGGCGCTGCGCGCGCTCTTCGCGCACAGCGAGGTCCATCTCAACGTGGCCTGGCGCGATCTGCCGTCGGCCGCCTGGAGCGCCGAGGTGGTCACCGCGCAGGGCCGCACCGTGCCGGTCAGCGAGACGGCCTGGATGCGGGCCAGGGAGGTCTGGGTGCACGCCGTGGACCTGGCGAACGGCGTGGGCTTCGGCGAGCTGCCGCCGGAGCTGCTGGACCGGCTGGCCGCCGATGTGCTCGCCGGCTGGCGACGGCGGGGCGAACGGGTCGCGTTGACCCTGGTACCGACCGACCGGAACGAGCCGCTGGTGGTGGGCGACGGCTCGGGCCCCGAGGTCGTGGGCGCCCAGGCGGATCTGGTGCGCTGGCTCACCGGCCGGGGCGCACGGCGCCTGACGCACCCGGGCGACGCACCACCGGCGCTTCCGCGCTGGCTGTAACACCACCATCTCGCGACCTTCTCGCGCCGGCGCGCGCCGTCCGCACTCGTGGACGACGCGCGCCGGCGCTCACTCATGAGCGCCTCCACAGAAGGGCGACAACTCACCCACAGAACCGCCATAATCGAGGGCGGCACCCCCTGAGAAATGGATCACAGTCGACACCCCCTTGACGGGATGCGGCCCCACCACGAGCATCTGTAAACGATTCCAGCGCCTGGAAACGTTTACCGGAGCCCACCGATAGCGGCGCGAGACGCCACAAGAGGTGGGAGAACACCAGAAAGCCGGCAGACGGGAGACAGCGGGCAGGAGCGACACCGAACACGGATGAACACACCACAAGGGGACGGGACATGCCCAACGGCGGCCAGCCGACCATCGTGTCCATAGCCGAACGCGCCGGCGTGTCCATAGCCTCCGTCTCCCGCGTCCTCAACGGACAGGGCGCGCGCCGGGACACCACCGAGCGCGTGCGCCGGGCGGCGGCCGAGCTGGGCTACGTTCCCAACGCGGTGGCGCGTTCCCTGAAGGGCGGACGCACGCGTCAACTCACCTTCGCGATACCCGACATCGGCAACCCGGTCTATGTGGCGATGGTCCGGGCCATCCAGGAGGTGACCAAGGCCGCCGGCTACCGACTCCTGCTGCACTCGACGGACGCGGTGGCCGAGGACGAACTGGCCGTGCTGCGCAGCCTTCAGGACCGCACCAGCGACGGGCTGATCCTGGTCCCGATCCGGATCACCGAGGCCCATATCGCGGCGCTCGGCGAGGCCGCCGGGCCCGTGGTGGTCATCGGCTCGCTGCCCGACGGCGTGCCGGTGGACAGCGTGCGGGCCGACTCGGTGGCCGGCGCCGCCCTGGCGGTGCGCCATCTGCACGCCATCGGGCGACGCAGGATCGCGTTCGTCAACGGCCCCTCGGACACCGTCCCCGGGCGCAACCGCGAGCTGGGATACCGCAGGGCGCTCGCCGAGTGCGGGCTGCCCTACGACCCGGAGCTGGTGGCCCACACCGAGTTCGGCGTGGACGCGGGCGCGCGTGCCGTCGAACGGCTGCTGCCGGCCCGCCCGGACGCGGTGTTCTGCGCCAACGACCAGTTGGCGCTGGGCGCCTCGCACGCGCTGCTCGCCCGTGGCCTGCGGATTCCGGATGACCTCGCGGTCGCCGGCATGGACGACAGCGAGTTGGCCCAGGTCGGCTGGCCGCCGTTGACCAGCGTCGACCTGGGCTCGTCCGAACGCGGCCGGCGCGCCGCCGAGTTGCTTCTCGACCGGCTCGAAGGCCCGGGCTCGGGCCCGGCCGCCGGGCCGGGTGCGTGGGGCGCCGCCGGCCCTGGCGCCGGGCCGGGAGGCTCCCCGGTCGGCGAGCCCCGTTCCTCGGTCGCCGCACCCGCCGACCGGACGGGCGGCGAGGCGGCCCACGCCGGCTCCCGCTCCCCCGCCCCCGCTCCGCCCCGCACCAGCACCGCCCACCCCCGCCTCGTCGTGCGCGCCTCCACCGCGCCGGCGACCGACACCCCGACGCGATGAGGTTCGCATGACTCTGTTGCCCTCCCGGGCCAAGGCCGTCCCGGGACAGGGAAACCGGGGCACCCCGCCCCCCAGGACCCCGGCGCAGCGCAGACGCGCCCTGGGCCTGGACCGGGGCGCCTGGTTCCTGCTGCTGCCCGCCCTGATACCCATCCTGGTGCTGAGCGTGGGGCCGCTGCTCTACGCGGTCTCGCTGGCGTTCACCGACGCCCAGGCGGGGCGCACCGAGCCGACCCAGTTCGTCGGCCTGCTCAACTTCACCGACCTGCGCCACGACACCCTCTTCTGGGACTCCTTCCGGATCGGCATGGTGTGGGCGCTGTGCGTGACCACGCTCCAGTTCCTGCTGGCCCTGGGCCTGGCGCTGCTGCTCAACCAGAACCTGCGGCTGCGCTGGCTGGCGAGGACGCTGGCGCTGGTGCCCTGGGCGATGCCCGAGGTGGTCGTCGGCGTCATGTGGCGGCTGGTCTACCACCAGGACGCCGGCATCCTGAACCAGACCCTGGGCCAGTTGGGGATCATCGACTCCAACGTGGACTGGCTGACCAGCCTCTCGCTGGCGCTGCCCTCGGTGATCGCGGTGGGCGTGTGGGCCGGGATGCCGCAGACCACGGTGGTGCTGCTGGCCGGCCTCCAGAACGTGCCCGTCGAGCTGCGGGAGGCGGCCGCGCTGGACGGGGCCGGCGCGTGGCGGCGGTTCGCCACGGTGACCTGGCCGGCGATCCGTCCGGTGGTGCTGGCCATCACCGCGCTCAACTTCATCTGGAACTTCAACTCGTTCGGCCTGGTCTACGTGCTGACCCAGGGCGGGCCGGGCGGCAGGACCAGGTTGCCGATGCTCTTCGCCTACGAGGAGGCGTTCAAGTACGGGCAGTACGGCTACGCGGCGGCGATGGGGCTGGCGATGGTCGCCCTGATCGCGGTGCTGCTGGTGCTGTTCCTGCGCCGCAGGCTCAAGGAGGACGCCCAATGAGCACGACCCGCACCCCCACGCCCCCCGCCGTCTCCCGGCCGCCGACCCGCCGTCGGCTGACGCGCGGCGCCGGCCGCGCCGGGCAGTACCTGGCGCTGGCCTGCTATCTGGTCTTCCTCGGCTTCCCGCTGGTGTGGCTGCTGTCCACGGCGCTGAAGTCCCCGCAGGAGCTGGGCTCCATCAACCCGACCTGGATACCCGAGCACCCGACCCTGGAGAACTTCCGGGCCGCCTTCGACACCCAGCCGCTGCTCCGCTCCGCGCTCAACAGCGCGCTGGTGGCGACCAGTTCGGCGGTGATCGCCGTCGCCATCGCGGTGCCGGCCGCCTATGTGATGGTGCGCTACCGCTCCCGGATCGGCCAGGCCGGCACGGTGTGGGTGCTGGTCAGCCAGATGTTCCCGTTCGTCCTGGTGATCATCCCGCTCTTCCTGGTGCTGCGGAACCTGCACCTGATCAACGCGCTGCCTGGCCTGGTCGTCGTCTATGTGGTGTGGAACCTGCCGTTCTCGCTGTGGATGCTGCGCGGCTATGTGCAGGCGGTGCCGATCTCCCTGGAGGAGGCGGCGGCGATGGACGGCGCGAGCCGGTTGCGGACCCTGACCAGCGTGGTGCTGCCGCTGCTGACGCCCGGTCTGGTAGCGACCTTGATGTTCTCCTTCGTCACCGCGTGGAACGAGTTCTTCTTCGCCCTGGTCCTGCTCAAGTCTCCGGAGAAGCAGACGATGTCCGTGATCCTGACCCACTTCATCGGCGCCGAGGGCGTCGCCGACCTGGGCCCGCTGGCCGCCGCCGCGCTGGTGGCGACGCTGCCCAGCCTGCTGTTCTTCGCGCTGCTCCAGCGGCGCCTGGTCAGCGGGATGCTCGCCGGGGCGGTGAAGGCGTGAGGGCCGCCGGACGCGTCCGCGCGACGGGCGCGGCGCTCGCGTTGACCCTGCTGGCGGTCGCCGGCTGCGGCGGCGGGTCGGACGAAGGGGACGGCAAGGTCACCCTGGAGTTCCTGAGCCTGGCCTGGCAGGCCGAGTCGGTTGAGGCCAACAAGGCGCTGGTCGAGGAGTGGAACGCGGCCAACCCCGACGTGCGGGTCCGCTATGTCCAGGGCTCCTGGGACAACATCCACGACCACCTGCTGACCTCGTTCGAGGGCGGCGAGGCCCCCGACATCATCCACAACGACGCCTCCGACCTGACCGACTTCGCCAACGGCGGCTATCTCGCCGACCTGACCGGGCTGCTCCCGCGGGAGCTACGCGACGACATCCCCGAGGCGGCCTGGTCGACGACCGAGTACGACGGAGGGGACGGCCCCGGGATCTACGGGGTGCCGTTCCTCCAGGAGCCCCGGGTCCTGGTGGTCAACGCGGAGCTGCTGGAACGGTCGGGGGCCCGGGTGCCGACGCCCGACGAGCCGTGGAGCTGGGCGGAGTTCGAGGCGGCCAGCGCCGCGATGACCGAGGACACCGACGGCGACGGGGACACCGACACCTACGGCGTGGCCTGGTCGCTGAAGGAGCCGGTCACCCAGACGGTGAACCTGGCGCTCTCCACGGGCGGCGAGGTCTTCACCCGCGAGGACGGCAAGAACGTGATCCGCTACGACGCGGCCGACTCCTCCGTCGCCGAGCTGATCAACCGCCAGGTCCACGAGGACGGCACGGCCGCCGCCAGCAGCCTGGGCATGTCGGGCTCGGACACCCTGCCCGGCTTCTACGACGGCCGGTACGCGATGCTGCCGCTGAACTTCTCGTTCCGGCAGCAGGTCGCCCAGCAGGCGCCCGACGGCTTCGACTGGACGGTGCTGCCGATGCCGAGCGGCGGGCCCGAGCACGGGCTGGCCCAGGGCGTGGTGCCGCAGACGCTGTCGGTCGCCGAGGACAGCGACCACCAGCAGGCCGCCGCCGACTTCATCGCCTTCCTCACCCAGCCCGAGCACCAGGTGGACCTGGCGCTGGGCGACTGGATGCTGCCGACCAGCCAGCGGGCGCTGGCCGAGCCGGCGTTGGACACCGAGGAGTACGGCTGGCGCACCGGGGCCCGAATAGCCGACGAGCTGCGCCCCTCCCCGGTGCTCGGGGTGCGCGGCTACCCCGAGTGGAAGGACAAGATCGCCACCCCCGCCCTCCAGGAGTACTACAGCGGCGGCATCGATCTGGACACGCTACGCGAGAAGCTCACCGACGACGGCCAGCGAATTCTCGACCGCTACCAGCGCTGACCCACGCGCCGCCACGGACGCGTCGGGCCGGCAGGCCCCTCGTCCGGCGGCACCCGCACGACCGAAGAAATGAGCACGACACACATGAGCGTCAGCCTCGACCCCGTTCCCGAGCCGACCCCGGCGGCGCAGGCCGCCGGGGACCAGGACGGGCCGCGCAGGCTCAGGACCGTTCCCCGACGCCAGCCGCCCGCCCCCGTCGTGCCCAGGGACCGGGCCAGGGGCGCGATGCTTGGCCTGGCCGTCGGCGACGCGCTGGGCGCGCCGGCCGAGAACCTGACCCCGTCCCAGATCAGGGAGCGGTGGGGCCGCATCGACGGCTTCGTCCGCGACGAGCCGGCCGGCACCGACGACACCGAGTACGCCATCTTCTCCGGGCTGTTGCTCGCCGAGCACGGCTCGGGGCTGACCGTGGCCCAGGTCGAGTCGGCCTGGCACGAGTGGATCGCGGACCGGGACGAGGGCCCGTTCCGGGGCGCCGGGTTCAGCGAGCGCGGCACCCTGGAGAACCTGCGGCGCGGCCTGGCCGCGCCGATCTCGGCGCAGCACCGGCACGCCTGGAGCGACGGGCTGGCGATGCGGGCGGCTCCGTTCGGGGTGTTCGCGGCAGGGCGGCCGGCGGAGGCGGCCCGGCTGGTCGCCATCGACGGCACCGTCTCGCACGACGGCGAGGGCATCTACGGCGGGCGCGCGGTCGCGGCCGGCGTGGCGGCGGCGATGGTCGGGCACCGCCCCGAGGTGGTGGTGCAGGCCGCGCTGTCGGTGGTGCCGGAGGACTCGTGGACGGCGCGTTCGCTGCACCGGGCGGTGGCGGCGGCGCTGCGCGCCCGGCGCGACCCGTTGGCCACCCAGCTGTCGGTGGAACGCGCGGTCCGTTCGGCGACCGTGATCGGCGGCTATCCGTGGACGGATCTGGCGCCGGAGGCGGTCGGGCTGGCGTTCGGCGCGTTCGCGGCGGCCAGGGGCGACTTCCGGGACGCGGTGATCACGGCCGTCAACATGGGCCGGGACGCGGACACCACGGCGGCCGTGGCCGGCGCGCTGGCCGGGGCGCTGGGCGGCGAGTCCGCGATCCCCGCCGAGTGGGCCGGCGCGATCGGCCCGGCGCGCGGCAGCTGCCTGCCGTCGATGGCGGGGCGCCATGTGCTGGACGTGGCCGAGCGGTTGACCCCACCGCCCGGCGGCAGGGCGGGGGCGGTCGCATGACCGCGCGCACCCCGGCGGGC
>NZ_RFFJ01000129.1 GCF_003696235.1 Streptomyces triticirhizae | reverse complement strand
AACCACTCGGACGCCCGCACGGGCGTCACCTCCGCCCGCCAGCCCCCCTCCGCGACGGCCTCCCACGCCCCGACGGCCAACAGCCGCCCCAGCCAGGCGTATGCGGCGGCGCTTCCTCCGGTGTCGGCGGGTGCGGCCCAGGCCGCGCCGCCGGCCCGCGGCCGGCCGTCGGCCGCGCCGGCGGGTCCCCCGGCCTCCGTGGCCAGCAGCACCGTCGCCTCGGCGGCGGGTTCGCCGTCCGCGAGCAGCCGCACCCGCGCGGTGCGCGGCGGGACGCCGGGGAACGCCGGGTCCCGGGTCGGCTCCGGCCCCAGCCGGGCCTCGCGGACGAGGTGCAGCGCCTCGCCGTTCAGCCGCAGCGCCGACGGCCGCACCGCGATGTCCAACAGGGCGACGGGCGCGGCCGGTTCGCCGCCCGGCACCAGCCAGCCCGCGCCGTCCCGCAGGTACTCAAGCGCCAGCGACAGCGGCAGCGCCGGCGCGCCGTGCACCGTGACCTCGGCGAGGCAGGTCGCCCACGCCGGGTCGATGCGGTGCTCGGTCACCACGGTCGCGGTCGGCGCGTAGGTGACGACCTCGCCCAGGAAGAAGCGCCGGCTGAGCATCGCGGTGCGCCCGCGCCAGTCGGAGGGCACGGCGATGCCCCGCAGATGCTGCGGGGCGACCAGCCCGATCTCGCCCATGAAGCAGATCTCGCCGTCGCCGTCCCTGGTGATCTCGGTCAGCCAGGCGTCCACCCCGTCGGCGACGCTGATCGGCGTCATATAGCGGGCGGCGGCGTCCAGGTTGGTGATCAGGCCGACGCCGTCCCAGGTCGGCCAGGCCAGGCACTTGACCGGGTAGGGCAGCTGGTGGCCGGCGCGCAGCGCCAGCCGGGCCAGGCCCTCGTTGGCCGCCGCGTAGTCGATCTGCCCGGTCATGCCGCCGTAGCGGCCGGTGAGCGAGCCCACCGCGCAGAGCATCTTCAACGGCCGTTCGCCCAGCGCCGCCACGAGGTGGAGGAAGCCGTCGACCTTGACGCCGACGACCCGCCGCACCTGTTCGACGGTCTTGCCGGGCAGCCGGGTTGGCAGGTCGATGCCGGCGTTGTGCACCACCACGGTCAGCCCGGGCCCGGCCCGTTCCACCAGCTCCCGCACCTGGGCCGGCTCGGTCACCTCGCAGGGGTGGTAGGCGATCTCGGCGCCGGCGGCGCTGGCGCGCTCCAGGTTGGCGGCGATCTCGCGGAGTTGGGCCATCCGGCCGATGCGGCGGCGCACGGCGGGCAGCGGCTCGGCGGGGTCGCGTTCGGCCCAGGCGCGGCGTTCCAGCGCGGCGAACTCCGCGTCGGAGGCCGTCAGCCAGGCGGGCCGGTCATCGGGGAGCGTGGCGCGGCCGCTGACCAGCACCCGGCAGCCGGTGCGCAGCGCGGCGTGGAGCGCGAACTCGAAGCCGATGCCCCGGGCGCCGCCGGTCATCAACAGGGTGTCGTCCGGGCCGAGATCGATCGGCTTGCCGTCGATCTCGGTGGCGTGCGCCAGCAGCGCCACCCGCCCCTCGGCGGTGTGGCCCACCTCGAGCAGCCGCCCGCCGAGCAGTTCGGCGACGGCGGGCGGGCCGGGCGCGAGCGTCGGGTCGAGGTCAAGCACCCGGATGTCGCAGGCGGGGAACTCGCGCGGCAGCGTCTTGGCCAGCCCGGCCCACAGCCCGCCGAGCGGCTGGGCGTCGGCGGCCGGCCGCAGGCCCATGGAGCCGCCCATCCAGGTCACCGCGAGATAGTGCAGCCGCCGGGCGTCGGTCTCCCGCGCCCAGTCGGCGTAGACGCCGCGCAGCGCGGTGACGGTGCGGGTCAGCGCCGCGTGCCAACTCCCGGGCGCGACAGGCGTGTTCGGCGCCATGCCGCCGTCGATCACGGCGTCCACGGGGCCGGGCTCGGCCGGCGCCCCGACGTTCTCGTCCCAGTCGACCGGCCGGCCGCCGTGCTCGGCGACGGCGGCCCGCACCGAGCCACGGAACCGGGCGTCGCCGCCGAGCACCAGCACCCGCCGGCCGGCCAGCGCGTCGGCCGGCGGCGTGGGAACGGGCGGCAGCGGGGCGAGGCCCAGCAGGTGCCGCAGGATCGGCGCCTCCCCGGCACCGGGCGTGGCCTCAGCCATGGTCGGTGCCCTCGCGGGACCGCAGCCGCACCCACATCGCGCTCATCGGCCGCAGCGAGATCAACGAGTCGCCGTAGCGCAGCAGTTCGCCGGGGACCGGCTCCAGCCGGAACCGCTGGCAGACCATCGCCAGGATGATCTTCAGCTCCAGCGTCGCCATCAGGTTGCCGATGCACATCCGGGGCCCGCCGCCGAACGGGAAGTACGCCATCCTGGGCCGGCCCTTCGCCGCCTCGGGCGTGAACCGGGACGGGTCGAACTCCTCCGGGTTCTCCCACACCTCCGGGTTGCGGTGGGAGACCAGCGGGGAGAGCAACACCGAGCTGCCGCCCGGGATGTGGTAGCCGTCGAGCACGTCGTCCTCGACCGCGTCCCTGGGGTAGAGCCAGATCGGCGGGTAGAGCCGCAGGCTCTCCTCGATCACCATCCGGGTGTAGTCCAGCGTCGCCAACTCCCCGACGTCCGGGGCCGATCCGCCCAGCGCCCTGGCCAGTTCGCCCTCCAGCTCCTCCCGCACCCAGCGGTGGGTGGCGACCGAGTGCAACGTCCAGCAGGCGGCGGTGGCCGTCGTCTCGTGCCCGGCGAGATAGATGGTGAGCAGCTCGTCGCGGATCTCCGTGTCGCTCCACGGCTCGCCGGTCTCCGGGTCGCGCGCCTCCTCGGCGAGCCGCACCAGCACGCCCTCCCCGGTCGCCGCGTGGTTGGCCCTGATGTCGGCCACCACCTCGTCGTAGATCCGGCGGTTCCTCCGGATCAGCCGGTTGCGGGAGGTCGGCAGCCAGGTGGGCAGCATCTCGGAGACATAGCCGTGCGGGAACATCACCTCGATGCTGTCGTCCACGACCTCCTTCATCAGCGCGGTGCGGGCGCTGATGTCGTAGCCGAAGAGGGAACGGCTGAGGGTGACCAGGGTCAGCCGCATCATCTCGGCGACCAGGTCCACGGGTTCGCCGGCGCGCTCGGCCGCCTCCCAGCGGGCCAGCATCTCGCTCGTCGCCTCGACCACGTTGGGGACGATCGCCTCGATCGCGCTGCGGGCGAACGCCGGCTGCACCGCCCTGCGGTGGCCGCGCCAGGCGCGCCCGTCGGAGGTGAGCAGCCCGGTGCCCATCACCAGCCGGAACTGTTCGTAGAGCTTGCCCCGCACATAGTTGGCCTGGTTCTCGACCAGCACCCGCCGCACCGCGTCCGGCGAGGTGGCCAGGTGAACGGTGTAGGGGCCCATCCTCATCCGGCTGAGCTGGCCGTGGTCGCGCTGGAGCCGCAGCAGGAACTGCGCGGGGTCCCTGCGGTAGGGAACGAGCGAGCCGAAGCCGGGCTTCCCGCGCGGGCCCGGCGCGATGCGGGGCCCTTCGGCGGCGGCGGTGCCGTGCGACGGCGGCGTGGAGGTGGTGGTCACAGCGGCAGCGCTCCGATCCGGTGGGGTTCTGGCGTGGCGTCGGCGGCGTTCGCGGCGTTCTCGGCGGTCGCCGCGTTCTCGACGGTGGCCCGGTCCACATGGCGGCCGGTGTGGGAGTCGATATAGCCGAGCGCGAAGCCGGAGACGTCCTGCATCTGGAGCAGCATCCGCCCGTCCGGCAGGGTCGCGGTGAACCGGCTGGCGAGGCCCGATCCCTCCAGCAGCAGCCCGCGTGGCGTCGCCGACAGCTCGATCGGCACGCCGCGCTGCCCCAACTCCACGTCGTTGTCCGGGACATAGAGGTCGATCCGGCGGATGCCGCTGGGCGCGGCGACCGGGATGTAGCGGCCCTGGACCAGTTCGAGGACGGCCAGCCTGGCCATCCCGTCGAGCATCAGGCCCGGCACCAGGAACCGTTCGTAGACCGTGCCGGGGCCGACCGGCGCGGTGTAGCGGGCGCGCTTGCCCAGCGGGTGGAGGCGGGTCTCGGCGGTGGTGACGAACGCGCCCCCGAGGTACACCGAGGCGCCCTCGGCGTGGTACGGGTCCATGATCGGCGTCTCGTCGGCCGTCGGCCAGGGCGACCAGGTGGGCGCCGGCGGGTGCGAGTCGGCGAGCACGACGGTGGCGCTGAAGTGCTGCTTGTCGCGGACCAGGACGACGCCCTGCGGGGAGAGCACGTCGCCGGTGACGCGCACGGCGACCACGGCCCTGCCGGCGTCGCGGCGCTGGAGCGTCGCGGTGATCCGGCGGGGGCTGCGGTCGGTGGCGCCGCCCAGCCGCAGGAAGTGGTCGAAGGTGATGTCGCGGAAGCCGACCACCGTCAGCTCGGGCACCAGCTCCAGGGCGGCCTCGGCGGCCAGTTCGGTCACGAAGCAGCCGGGGAGCGTCGGCACACCGCGCACCGTGTGGTCGCGAAGGTAGCCGTCCCGCTCGTCGAACTGTCGCTCCACGGTCAGGGAACGGTCGCCCTCGCGCACGACCCGGTCGATATAGAACCGGCCGCGTGCGCCGCCGTTCTGGTGGCCGGCCGGCACGCCCGGCGCGCGCCGGGGCGCGAAGTAGCCGGGGATCATCTGCTCCATCGCGGCGCGCTCCACGTCGCCCAGGTGGTGGGTGACGGGCGCCCGTTCGCCGGCCTCCAGCTCGGCGAGGAAGTGCCGCACGCCCTCGGCCGTGGGCATCTGGGTCAGGACGTTGGCCATCTCGCCGTCGCTGAAGAACGACTGGTGCACCTCGCTCGACGCCATCCCGACCTCCTTCCACAGCGTCCAGCCGATGGCGAACTCGCCCTGCCCCGCGACCGTGTTGTGGAGCGCGGCGGTGCCCAGGAAGTCGTTGCTGGCGGCGTAGTCGGTCTCGCCGAGCTGCCCGGTCAGGCCGATCAGCGAGGCGAAGCTGCACCAGGTGCGCGGCAGCCGGCCGCGCAGCGCGCGCCGCAGGTTGAGGTAGCCGCCGGCCTTGATCGCGCGCACCTCGCGGAAGTGCTCCAGCGGCTTGGTGGCCAGCGCCCCGGCCCGGTTGACGCCGGCGGCGTGGATCAGCAGGTCCACGGCGCCCCGCTCGCGCTCGATCCGGTCGAAGGCGGCGGTCAGCCGCTCGGGGTCGAGGACGTCGGCCCGCAGGTAGTGGACCCGGCCGGGGCCGCAGTGGCGCTCCATGGCGGCGAGGTTGCGCAGGATCTCGGCCGCGCCGGACAGCTGCTCGTACTCGTGGGAGATCTCCCGCACCGGGCGGCCCGGTTGGGCGGCCATGGCCTCGCGCAGGAACGTCACCCGGCTGGGCAGCGCCTCGGGCCCGCCGTAGCCGTTGATCCGCTCGGTCAGCTCGGCGACCGGCTTGGTGCCCAGGGCGTAGATCACCGGCCGGTAGCGCTCGGCGACGGCCTTGAGCAGCTCGGAGGTGATGCCCCGGCCGCCGCCGGTGGCCACCACCACGCTGTCGGCGGTCAGCGGCGGCAGCGGGCCCGGTCCTGGCGCCGGCGCCTCCTCGGTGACCAGGGTGTGCCGCAGCCCGCGGGCCCGCACGGTCACCGGAAGCAGCTGGGTGGCCCGCGACTCGTCTACCAACTCCTCCAACAGCTGCGGCAGTTGGTCGCCCGTGCTGAGCACGCCAGCGACCACCAGGCCGGACAGCTCCAGCGAGGCGCTCTTCAGCAGCCCGGTGAACAGGCCGGAGAACGGGTGCGCCACCCAGCGCCGCTCGTCGAAGGCGCGGGCGAACGAGGCCAGCACCGTGCCCCGGCGGGCGCGCAGCGCCGGCTCGCACACCTGGAGGGTGAGGAAGAGCGCGTCCTGGAGCCGGAAGTAGGGCTCGGGGTCGGCGTCCAGCGCGGCGTCGGCCTCGGCCGGCGCGGACAGGTCGGTCAGCAGCCGCACATGGCCGATGTCCTCCGCCGCCTCGCCGAGCGCGGCGCGCACCGAGGCGCGGGTGATCTCGCCCAGCACGCGCCGGCGCACGCCCTCGGTCGGCACGGTCGAGAGCACCAGCGGGTCGCCGGGCCTGGTGCCCAACGCGCCGAGCAGCTCGGGCGTTCCGGTGAGCACCACGGCGTCGGCCGGCAGCGCCTCGGCCGCCGGGCGGACCCGGTCGTTGACGGTCGGCTCCCAGTGGGAGACATGGCGCCGCACCAGGTCGGCGTCCGCCGCCGGCTCGGCGGGCCGCGCCGGCTCCTCGGCGAAGCGCAGTTCGAGCGACAGCTCGGGCTCGCCGGGCGCGTCGCCGGCGACGACCCGGGCGCGGGCGTCGCCCGCCGTCTCGGCGCGGCGCAGCGCGCGCAGCACCGCCACGGCGGAGTCCGCGCCCAGATAGCGCGGCGCGTCCTGGCGCGGATGCGCGGCGCCGGCCGGGAAGGTGCCCCGGCCGCCGTGGGTGGCGTCCCTGGTCAGCCGGCCGAGCGTGGCCAGCACCGGCAGCCCGGCGGCCTCGGCGGTGGCGCGCCGCATCAGCGCGAACATGAAGGCGCCCTCGGCGAGTTGGACCTCCGGCGCGCCGAGCAGCTCGGCGGCGAGCCGGGTCATCACCCCGGTCGAGTTGCCGTTGACGCCGCCGACCAGCGCCACGTCCACGTCGTGCGCGCGCAGGTAGCGGGCGCCCACCTCGAAGGAGCCGAGCGCGGAGCCGAAGCCCAGGTCGACGGTGAGGTTGGGCCCGTTGAGGTTGAAGTAGTTGGCGACCCGCGCCGGGATGACGTTGGGCATGATCCCGGGGAACGAGTCCTCGTTGGACGGCTGGACGCCCTCGCGGACCGCCTCCCGCAGCGCGGCGGTCAGCCGCTCGTCGAGCGCCACGTCGGCCGGCAGCCGGCCCAGCGCGGTCAGCGCGTTGTCGAGGTGGCAGCGCTTGCCGTAGAGCACCGCGTGCCGGGTCGGGCCCATGTGGCCGAGGAAGACCCCGGTGCTGGCGCGGTGTTGGTCCCACAGCGCCTCGCCGAAGACCTCCTTCAGCTCCTGGGCGCAGCGCAGCACCATCAGCTGGCAGCGGTCCAGGGTGCGCAGCACCTTCGGGGGCATCCGCAGCCCCATTCCGGCGTAGTCGTAGGCGGCGCCGAAGGTGGTCGCCGGCGCGGGGCCCGTTCCGTCGAGCCAGGCGCGGACCGCGTCGGTGCCGTCGAGGCCCGGCACGTGCGCGGACCAGGCGGTGACGACGATCTCCTCGTCGCGGGCCCGGGCGCCGGAGGGGTCGGCGGCGGGCGGGAGCGGCTGGGCGGCCGGCCGGTCCTGCACCATCAGATGGGCGTTGGTGCCGCCGAATCCGAACCCGGAGACCGAGGCGACCCGGGCCCGTTCGGGGTCGGCCGGCCAGGCGACCGGCTCGGTCGGCACCCGCAGCCCGGCCTCGTCCAGCCCGTAGGCGTCGGGGCTCTGGGCGAAGTGGTGCTGCGGCAGGATGGTGTTCTTCTCGAAGCTCTGGAGCACCTGGATCAACGAGACCACGCCGGCGGCCCAACCGGTGTGCCCGATCAGGGACTTGTTGGAGGTCACATAGGTCGGCGTGGTGCCGGACATGGTCTGTCGGATGCTGGTGATCTCGCACAGGTCGCCGGCCGGCGTGCCGGTGGCGTGCGCGACGACCCAGTCGGGCCGGCGCTCCGGGTCGGGCGCCTTGGCCAGGGCCCGCTCGATGGCGAGCTTCTGGCCGGCCGTGTTGGGGGCGTAGATGGCCTTGCCCTTGCCGTCGGACGAGGTGCCGATGGCGGAGACATAGCCCAGGACGCGGTCCCCGTCGCGGCGCGCCAGGTCCAGGCGCTTGAGGGTGACGGCCGCCGCGCCGTCGGAGAACAGCACGCCGTCGGCGTCCCGGTCCAGCGGGCGCAGCCGGCCGCTGACCGACAGGCCGTGCAGCTTGGCGAAGAGCACCGCGTTGCGCGGCCCGACGGCGAAGCTGCCGCCGCAGACGGCCGCGTCGTGCCGGCCCTCCAGGATGCCCTTGATCGCGATGTCCACGGCGTAGAGCGCGGAGGAGCAGGCGGTGTCCACCATCAGCGTCTCGGTGCCGTCGGGCAGCAGCCCGGCGATGGAACGGTTGCCCACCTGGTAGGGGAGCAGGGTGGTCAACGGGGCGCGGTGCAGCGGGTAGTGGTCCTCCAGCGCGCTCCTGGCCTCGCCGAGCAGCCGGGCGCGGCGGGCCGCGTCCCAGCCGGCGGCGACCCCGGCGCGGTCCAGGTCCTCCAGCAGGCTGTCGGTGACCAGGACCTCCTCCAGGTGCTGGTTGCCGTCGGCGGTGTAGCCGATGACGCAGGACAGCCGGTCGCCGGCGGGCAGCCGCACCCCGTCGAGCGCCTCGTAGACGGCGTGCCGGAACCACTGGGTGGTGTAGTCGGTGGTCCGGCGGTCCTCGCCCAACTCGGCGGCGAGGCGCGGGTGCGGGACATAGTCGTCCACATAGCCGGAGCGCACCTGGTAGGTCTTGTCCTCGGCGTCGGTGTCGTCCGAGTAGAACGCCTCGCTGCGGAACCGGTCGGGCCGGTCGCCGTCGAGGAGTTCCGGCCCGTCGGCCAGCAGCCGCCAGAACTCGTCCGGGTTGTTGGCGCCCGGCACCACCAGGCCCATGCCGACGACGGCGATGGTGGCGCGCTCGGCGGCCAGCACGTCGTCTGAGGGCGCGACGGACGCCGTCGGGGTGGGGAGCGCGGGCGCCGGCTCGTTGACGCTCAGCGCGGCGCGCGGCGCGGTCTCGCGCGCCTGCGGCCTCGGCTCCGGCCTCGCCTCGGGCGCCGCCTCGGGGGCCGGTCGCTCCCCCTCGTTCCCAAGCTTCCCGATCCCAAGCTTCCCGTTCCCGGGCTCCTCTTTCCTGGGGTGCCAGTGGCTGGGCGGGGTGAGCATCGCCCCGCCCAGCGAGAGGCCGCCGTCGGCGACGATGGTCTGGCCGGTGATCCAACTCGCCTGCTCCGACAGCAGGAAGAGCACCACCTCGGCCAACTCCTCGGGCCGGCCCAGCCGCCCCAGCGGGGTGTTCCGCCTGACCTGCCGGTCCATCTCCTCCGGGCTGGGGAAGAGGCCGGCGACCTCGCCCTCGATCAGCCCGCCCGAGGCGGTGTTGACCCGGATGTCGCCCGCCGCGAACTCGACGGCGAGATAGCGGGTGAGCGACTCCACGGCGGCCTTGGCCGTGCCGACCGTGACGTAGTTGCCGACGGCCAGGCCCGCGCCCAGCGAGGACAGGTTGACGATCGCCCCGCCGCCGGCCGCCCGCATCAGCGGCTCGGCCCGCTGGGCGCACCACAGCGCGCCCTTGAGGTTGACGTCGAGGGAACGGTCGAACGCCTCGTCCGTCGTCTCGGCGACCCGGCTGAAGCTGCCGGTCGCGGCGTTGTTCACCAGGAAGTCCAGCCGGTCGTGGCGCTGCCCGATCTCGTCGAACATCCGCTCCACCTGCTCACGGCGGCCCACCGAGGCCCGGACGATCTCGATCGACAGGCCACGCTCCGCGAGTTCGGAGCGGAGCGCCTTGGCCGCCGCGTAGGAGTGGAAGCAGTTGACGATGACATGGGCGCCGAGTTCGGCCAGTCGGGTCGTGATGATCCGGCCGATGCCTCGGGCCCCTCCGGTGACCAGGGCGGTCCTGCCACTGAATCGCTGCATGATGCCTGTCTCGCTCGTCGGGAGTCTCGATGGGGGCGAATGCCTCAGGCGGCTGCCGGGGCGCTCGCGTCGCCCCCGGCCTGGAGCACCATGTCGGCGACGCGGCCGAAGGTGGCGTAGTCGGAGATGTTGAACTCGGCCGGCTGCGGCGGGAGTTGGTACTGCTTGGCGACGCGGCCCAGCAGGTCGGTCTGCTTGACCGAGTCCACGCCGAGGTCGGCCTCCAGCAGCACGTCCTCCGTGAACACCTCGCTCGGGTACTCCAGCGCGGTCCCGTACAGCTCGGCCAACTCGGCCAGCACCGTGGCCCGGTCCAGCTGCCGCGTGGGCGCGGCGGCCGGGGCGGTCGCCGGCGCGGGCACGGCGGGAACGGCGGGAACGGCGGCGAGCGTGGCCAGTGGCGCCGCCTCGACGACGGGCGCGGCCTCCACGACGGGCCCCGCCTCCCCGACGGCCTCGGCGACGGGCTCCGCGACCGGCTCGGCCAGCTCGGGCACGACCTCCCTGCCGGTGAACCGGTCGTAGGACTGCCGGATGGCGCGCAGCGTGGCGATGCCCTCCGAGCGCCAGAAGCGGTCGAACTCGGTCGCGTCGTCGCCCAGCAGATGCCGCACGGCCGAACGCAGCCGCTCGTTCCCGCCGTTGGCCAGCCGCACGATGTCGTCCAGCGAGGTGCCGCGCCGGCCGCTCTCGTCCACGGCGACCGCCGTCCACCCCGACTCCTCGTCGAGCACCGTGCCCACCAGGTCGGTCAGCACCTGCCGCCCGCCGCACTCGACGAACAGCTCGGTGCCCTCCTCGCGGGCCCGCCGCAGCGCCTCGGGGAAGTCGAACGGGGTGACCAGGTGGCTCGCCAGCAGCGCGGCGAAGTCGTCGCCCTCCTCGTAGCGGCGGCCCAGGATGGGGGAGTGGACCGGCACGTCCGGGGTGGTCCAGCGGATGTCGGCCAGCGCGGCGGCGAAGCCGTCGACGGCGTCCGCCAACACCGGGCTGTGGAAGGGGTGCGGGGTCTCCAGGCGCGTCGCCGGGACGCCGGCCCGGCGCAGCAGCTCCCGCGCCACCCGCATCGGCTCGGTCGCGCCCGAGATCACCACCTGGCGCTCGGCGTTGACGCCGGCCACCGCGACCGACTCCTCGCCCAGGAAGGTCAACAGGCCCTCGGCGCGCTCCCGGTTGGTGCGCACCGCCAGCATCATGCCGTCCGCGCCCTCCAGCGCGGCCAGCGCGCGGACCCGGTGCGCCACGATCCGGGTGCCGTCCTCGACGGAGCAGGCGCCGGCGGCGGTCAGCGCGGCGATCTCGCCGAAGCTGTGGCCGATGTGCAGGGCCGCGGTCACCCCGTCCTTGCGCAGCGCCTGCGCGGCGGCCACCGAGCCGGCGAAGATCGCCACCTGGAGCAGCTCGGGCGAGGTGCGCAGCAGCGTCGGGAGGTCGGTCGTCCGGTCGGTCAGCAACGCCCCGAGGTCGACGTCGAGTTCCTCGCCGGCGACGGTGGCGACCGTCTCGACGACCTCATCGACGACGGCGGAACGGTCCGCCAGCCGGGCCAGCACGCCCGGCGCCCAGCCGCCCTGACCGGGAAACAACAGAGTGGTCCGTGCGAGAGACATAAAACCCCCAAGATGTTCCGGCCGCCCTCTCGGCGACCGGTGGACCGGTGACGACGGGTGGAATCCCGCGCCCGTTCGGCGCTGATTCAGACGGGAACTCACCCGGTGACGACAGAAAGGGCACCCGCGCGCGGCACGGGCGGATACCGGCCGGAATCGGCGCGCCCCCGTGCCGCACTCCACCGAAGAATCATCCGCATCGTGGGCGCCGCCGCCGAGCGCTGTCAATCAAAGTGGCAACTCCCTGTCAGGCCGTCGCCGCAGGGAACTTCACCACCCTTGCTCGCCCTCAGTGTTCGATCGGACGCGTACTGTCGTGTAGCGGGTGTCGCGTCAGCCCTCAGGTAAGCGCAAGGTTTCTTTTATCGCGGTTCTGTCATAAACCGGGACCCGATATTCAACAAGGGTCGGGCGGAGCGCCGCTCTCCGCCGCCGCCCGGCCGGGTTTCCGAACAGTCCCCTGACAGCAAGTGGTCAGCACCATGGCTTTGGCAGTTCCGTGTTGCGTAGCCTCCGACGAAATCCTTCGGGAGACGCCGTGGGGGACAGCACAGCGCGGGGAACAGCGTTGGAGAACAGCGCTGGGGAAGAGGCGCGATGTATGACGTGATCGTGGTGGGCGCTCGCTGCGCCGGTTCGCCGACGGCGATGCTCCTGGCCCGCCGGGGGCACCGGGTGCTGCTGCTGGACCGCGCCACCTTCCCCAGCGACAGCCCGCTCTCCACCCACCTGGTGCACCCGCCGGCCATCATGCGCCTGGCACGCTGGGGCCTGCTCGACGAACTCCGCGCCACCGGCTGCCCGCCGATCCACGAGTACGGCCTGGAGTGCGGCCCCGTCGACCTGATGGCGCCGCTGCCGCCCGCCGGCGACGTGGACGTCGCCTACGCGCCGCGCCGCCGGGTCCTCGACGACATCCTGGTGCGCGCGGCCGTCGCCGCCGGCGCCGAGCTGCGGGAGGGCGTCTCCGTCCAGGAGTTGCTCACCGAGCCCGACGGCACCGTGGTCGGCGTCCGGGGCCGCACCAAGGAGGGCACCGTCGTCGAGGAGCGCGCCACCGTGGTGGTGGGCGCCGACGGCACCCGTTCCCGCGTCGCCCAACTCGTCGGCGCCACCGAGTACCACACCCGCCCGCCGCTGCTGACCAGCTACTGGAGCTACTTCGCCGGGCTCGCCGTCAAGGACGTGCCGACGTTCCGCGCGAACCACAAGTACGCCTTCGCCTGGCCCACCAACGACAACCTGGTGCTGGTCGGCATGGCCTGGCGCACGGCCGACTTCAGGAGGCTGCCCGGCGGCGCCGACGAGGTGTTCCTACCGGCCTTCGACGAGATCGCGCCCGCCTTCGCCGCGCGGCTGCGCGACGCCGAGCGGGCCGAGCGCTGGATGAGCGGCTCCGTGCCCAACTTCTTCCGCACCGCGCACGGCCCCGGCTGGGCCCTGGTCGGCGACGCCGGCTACAGCCGCGACCCCTGCACCGCCTCCGGCATCACCGAGGCCACCCGCGCCGCCGACTTCCTCGCCGAGGCGCTGCACGACGGGCTCAGCGGCGCCCGGCCGATGGCCGAGGCGCTCGCCGACTACCAGCGCCGCCGCGACGCGGCCAGCCGCCCGTTCTACGAGTACACCTGCGACTTCGCGAGCCTCGACGACTACCCGGCCGACGTTCTCCAACTCCTGGACGCGGCCACCCGCAGCGAGTGGCACGCCGCCGGGCTCTCCGGGCTCTTCGCGCAGACCACCTACCCGCAGGAGTTCTTCTCGATCGACTCCATGGCGCGGCTGCTGACCGGACCGCAGGGCGCCGAGCTGACACACTGGCGACTGCGCGCGCTGCGCGCCCTGGTCGGCGGCCCCGCCGGGCGCACCCGCCTCGCGCGCGGCCTCGGCCAACGCCTCGTCAACGGCCGGCTGGGGCCGCTCGGTTCCTATCTGGCCACCGCGCCACCCGCCCCACCCGTCGTGAACGCCCCCACCCCGTCGTGAACGCCCCCACCCCGTCGTGAGCGTCGCCGACCCCACCGGGCCCACGCCCGGCCCCACGGACGGCGCCCGACAGCGAAGTTAAGGAAGCACCCGTGTACCACACCGTCGTCGCGGCCAGGGTCCGCGCCACCTTCCGCCGGATCAACGAGGGCGACTACCAACCCGTGTTGGACTCGTTGGCCCCCACCTTCCGGTACCACTTCCACGGCGAGCACGCGCTGGGCGGGACGCGCACCACGCTGCCGGCGATGAGGCTGTGGTGGGAACGGGTCTTCCGGCTGATCCCCGGCGGCACGTTCGACGTGCGCGACGTCCTGGTGCGCGGCTGGCCCTGGCGCACCACGGTGGCGCTGCACGCGGTGATCACCGCGCCGCTGCCGGACGGCGGGACCTACACCAACGACATCCACCAGTTCCTGCGGATGCGGTGGGGGAGGATCACCGAGGTCAGCACCATGGAGGACCTCCAGCGGCTGCGACGCGCGCTGGACGTGGTCGCCGCGCACGGCACGGAGGAGGCCCACGCGGCGCCGATCACCGACGCGGACGCGGACGTGGACGCCGGTGCCGGCACCGGCGCGGGCTCGGGCGACCGCTGACCGCGCGGCGGCGCGCCAACTGACGGGCGGCGGCACCCGGTTGCCGCCACCGTCGGCCTGGACAGGCCGGGCCGGGGACCGGGGGCCCGGCCCGGCCGCCCCCGACGTTCGGGAGACGCGCCCCCAACGGGCCCCCGCCGCCCACCCGTTGACCCGCCTTCGTTCCCCTGCCTTCGTTCCCCTGCCTTCGTTCCCCTGCCTTCGTTCACCCGAGAGAACCCGACGACGGGAGCGCCACGTGCCGACCGACCAGCGGCCCAGCGCCGCACTCGTCACCGGCTGCTCGTCCGGCATCGGCCGGGCCACCGCCCTGGCGCTGCACCGCGCCGGCCACACGGTCTACGCCACGGCCCGCCGCCCCGAGACCCTGGCCGACCTCGCCGCTCAGGGCCCGCGTCCGCTGGCCCTCGACGTCACCGACGAGGCGTCGATGGCCGCCGCCCTCGCCGAGGTCACCGCCGCCGAGGGCGCCGTGGCCACCCTGGTCAACTGCGCCGGCTACGGCCTGACCGGGCCCGTCGAGGAGGAGAGCGTCCAGGCGGCGCGCGAACAGTTCGAGACCAACCTCTTCGGCGCCGCCCGGCTGACCCAGCTCGCGCTGCCCGGGATGCGCGCCCGGGGCCGGGGCACCGTGGTCAACATCTCGTCGATCTTCGGCCGTTACGCCGTGCCGGGCGGCGCGTTCTACCACGCCTCCAAGCACGCCCTGGAGGCGTTCAGCGACGCGCTGCGCCTGGAGGTGGCCCCGTTCGGCGTGCGGGTGGTGGTGATCGAACCCGGCCCGGTGCGCACCCGCTTCGGCGAACGCTTCGTCGCCGGCTTCCAGGACCCCCGGGCCGCCGGCGGCCCCCGGCCGGGAGAGGGCGACGAGGGACCCTACGACGACTTCCGCCGCCGCAGCGCCGCCTACTACGCGACGGTCTTCGCCGGCGGCCGGGACGGGCGACGCTCGCTCGCCGGCTCCCTGCTGGTGGAGCCCGAGGACGTGGCGCGGGCCGTCGTCCGGGCGGCCGACGCCCGCCGACCCCGCGCCCGCTACCGCGTCGGGCTGCTGGCCCGCACCACGATCCAGCTGCGCCGGGTGCTGCCCGACCGGGCGTTCGACGCGTTCGTCCGCCGCCAGTTCCCGGTGCCGTGACGCCGCCAGGGGCGGCCCTTCCCCGGCCGCCGGGGCCGGGCAACGCCACCGTGGGTGGCGGCCGAGTGCGCTACCCTGTCTCCCATGCGTGCCGTACGCCTCCTTCTTCTCCGGCCGCGCTGAGCGACAACGACACGACGCCGGCGCGGCCAGCCCCTCCTGTGCGAGGGGCTTTTTCGTGGGCGGGTACCAGCCAGCACAGGACCGACGAGGCTTTGAGGACTTCGAGGACGATGAGCGAGACACACAGGTACGACGCCGCGCTGGCAGCGAGGATCGAGGCACGCTGGCAGGACTTCTGGGCGGAGCACGGCACCTTCGAGGCGCCCAACCCCACGGGCGACCTGGCGGACGACCCCGAGGTGGCCGCCCGGCCCAAGAAGTTCGTGATGGACATGTTCCCCTACCCCTCGGGCGCCGGGCTGCACGTGGGCCACCCGCTGGGCTACATCGCCACCGACGTCTACGCCCGCTACCAGCGGATGACCGGCCACAACGTGCTGCACGCGCTGGGCTACGACGCGTTCGGGCTGCCCGCCGAGCAGTACGCCGTGCAGACCGGCACCCACCCCCGGGTCTCCACCGAGGCCAACATCGAGACCTACCGCCGCCAGGTGCGCCGGCTGGGCCTGGGCTACGACGAGCGGCGCTCGTTCGCCACCATCGACCCGGAGTACTACCGCTGGACGCAGTGGATCTTCCTGCGGATCTTCAACTCCTGGTACGACGCCGAGCAGGGCCGCGCCCGGCCGATCGACGAGCTGATCGCCGCGTTCGCCTCCGGGGAGCGCAAGACGCCCGACGGGCGCCCCTGGGACGAGCTGTCCGCCGTCGAACGCGCCGAGCTGCTGGGCGAGTACCGGCTGGCCTACGCCTCCGAGGCGCCCGTCAACTGGTGCCCGGGCCTGGGGACCGTGCTGGCCAACGAGGAGGTCACCGCCGACGGCCGCTCCGAGCGCGGCAACTTCCCGGTCTTCAGGTCCACGCTGCGCCAGTGGAACATGCGGATCACCGCCTACGCCGAGCGGCTGCTGAGCGGACTGGACACGGTCGACTGGCCCGAGGCCATCAAGACCCAGCAGCGGAACTGGATCGGCCGCTCCGAGGGCGCGCGGATCACGTTCGGGATCGGCGACCCCGAACAGGGGCGCGCGGTCTCGGTGTTCACCACCCGGCAGGACACCCTGTTCGGTGCCACCTATCTGGTGCTGGCGCCGGAACACCCGCTGGTCGACGACGTGGTGCCGGCCGCCTGGCCCGAGGGCACCCGTGCGGAGTGGACCGGCGGGCACGCCACCCCGGCCGAGGCCGTGGCCGCCTACCGGCGACAGGCCGGCGCCAAGTCCGACGTCGAACGGCAGTCCGACGCCCGCGAGAAGACCGGCGTCTTCACCGGCGCGTTCGCCACCAACCCGGCCAACGGCGAGCGCATCCCCGTCTTCGTCGCCGACTATGTGCTGGTCGGCTACGGCACCGGCGCGATCATGGCCGTCCCGGCGCACGACGCCCGCGACTTCGCGTTCGCCCGCGCCTTCCACCTGCCGATCCGCTGCGTCGTCGCGCCCACCGACGGCCGGGACCCCGACCCCGACACCTGGGCGGACTCGTTCACCTCCTACGAGGCCACGTTGATCAACTCGGCCAACGACGCCCTGTCGTTGAACGAGCTGAGCGTTCCCGAGGCCAAGGTCCGCACCACCGCCTGGCTGGAGTCCACCGGGCTGGGCGAGGGCACCGTCACCTACCGGCTGCGGGACTGGCTGTTCAGCCGGCAGCGGTACTGGGGCGAGCCGTTCCCCATCGTCTACGACGAGGACGGCGTCGCCCACGCGCTGCCGGACTCCATGCTGCCGCTGGAACTGCCCGAGGTGGAGAACTACTCCCCGCGCACCTTCGAGCCCGAGGACTCCGACACCCAGCCGGAGACCCCGCTGTCCAGGAACGAGGAGTGGACGAACGTCACCCTGGACCTGGGCGACGGGCCCAAGCGGTACCGCAGGGAGACCAACACCATGCCCAACTGGGCGGGTTCCTGCTGGTACCACCTGCGCTACCTGGACCCGCGCAACTCCGAGAGGCTGGTCGACCCCGAGGTCGAGTCCTACTGGATGGCGCCCCGCGAGGGCCTGGCCACCGGCGGCGTCGACCTGTACATCGGAGGAGCCGAGCACGCGGTGCTGCACCTGCTGTACGCGCGCTTCTGGCAGATGGTGCTGTTCGACCTGGGGCACGTCTCCTCGCCCGAGCCGTACCACAAGCTGTTCAACCAGGGCATGATCCAGGCGTACGTCTACCGCGACGCCCGGGGCTTCCCGGTGCCGGCGGCCGAGGTGGAGGAGCGCGACGGCGCGTACTTCCACGGCGGCGAGCGGGTCAGCCGGGAGATCGGCAAGATCGGCAAGTCCCTGAAGAACGTCATCTCCCCGGACGAGATCTTCGTCGCCTACGGCGCCGACACGCTGCGCCTGTACGAGATGGCGATGGGGCCGCTGGACGTGTCGCGGCCGTGGGAGACGCGGGCCGTGGTCGGCCAGTACCGGTTGTTGCAGCGGATCTGGCGGAACGTGTTGGACGAGGAGACCGGCGAGGTCACCGTCGTGGACGCCGAGCCCGACGAGGAGACCCTGCGGATCACCCACAAGACGATTCACGCCGTCGCCCAGGACCTGGACCAGCTGCGCTTCAACACGGCGATCGCCCGGATCACCGAGCTGAACAACCACGTCACCAAGCTGCGCGAGGTGCCCAGGAGCACGGCGGAGACGCTGGTGCTGCTGATCGCGCCGCTGGCGCCGCATGTCGCGGAGGAGCTGTGGCAGCGGCTGGGGCACGAGCCGAGCGTGGCGCACGAGCGCTTCCCGCTGGCCAACCCGGCGTATCTGGCGGACCGGACGGTGACGTGTGTGGTCCAGGTGCGCGGCAAGGTGCGGGCGCGGCTGGAGGTCGCGCCGAGCGTCGGCGAGTCCGAACTGGAGGAACGGGCGCTGGCCGAACCGGCGGTGGTCGCCGCGCTGGCCGGCGCGGACATCCGCAAGGTGATCGTCCGCGCGCCCAAGCTGGTCAACATCGTCCCGGCCTGAGCGGCCCCGCCAAGCCGCCCAGCCAGCCGCCCCCGCCAAGCCGCCCCGGCTTGGCGGGGGCGGCGGCGGCTCGCCGCCGGCGCCGCTTCCGGGCCGGGTGGGGCGGCGGGCCGCTTCCGGGCCGGG
>NZ_RFFJ01000128.1 GCF_003696235.1 Streptomyces triticirhizae | reverse complement strand
GCTCAGCCCGGGGCGCGGCCGCCCGCGCGGCGGCTCCGCCGAGCCCCCGGGCCGGGGGCCGGTCGTCACGACTCGTATCCCTCGACCTCGCGGGCGGGGCGGGTGACCGCCGCGTTCGGGTTGGCGCCGAACTCGTCGCGGGCGCGGCGCTGGCGCAGCAGGTCCCAGCACTGGTCGAGCCGGACCTCCAGGTCGCTCAGGCGCACCCGTTCCTCCTCCGCGAGGCCCCGGCCGGTGGCGCGGTCCCGCAGGGCCCGCTCCTCCGCGACCAGCTCGTCGACACGGGCGAGGATGTCCTTGTCGTCCATGCTGTTCAGCGTAGGTGGGGCCTCCGGGGTCGGCCATTCGAGCCGGGGCGGGTCCGCCGGCCGGGCCCGGTCGGCGAGGCGTCCGCCGGGGACAGCCCGCCCGTCCCGCTCCCGCCCGGCCGGGCCCCGGGAACGGCTCAGGGCGCGGCGGCCAGCAGCCCGTCCAGGAACGCGTTGCGGAAGCAGCCCTCCGGGTCCAGGGAGTCGGCCAGCCGACGGAAGTCCGCCAGCCGGGGAAAGCGCTCGGCGACGGTCGCCGGGGTGGCCGTCGTGACCTTCCCCCAGTGCGGGCGGGCGCCCAGCGGCAGCAGCCGGGCCTCCACGGCCGCCAGCACCGGCAGCACCGCCTCCATGTCCCTGACCCAGGTGAAGTGGAACGCCATAGAGTCCCGGCCCTCGGCGGGGCTGAGCCACAGGTCCTCGGCGGCGATGGTGCGTATCTCCGAGACCTGGAGCACCCCGGCGAAGTCCCCCGCCATCTCCCGCAGCAGGCCCACCGCCTCGCCGGCCGAGGTCCTCGGGAGGAACAGCTCCGACTGCAACTCCTCGCCGCCGCTGGGCGTGAACTCCGGCCGGAAGTGCGGCAGTCGTTCGTGCCAGGGCCCCGGCACCCCGCCCTGCTCGGTGCAGTAGGTGGCCGGCATCCCCGGGATCGGGTGCCAGGGCCCGGCGGCCAGCCGCCCGCCCAGCCAGCTCTCCCCGGGGTGGCCGGCCGCCTCCCGGTCGAGCCGGCGCTTGAGCAGGACCGTGGCCGTGTCGCTGTGCCAGTCGGTGAAGACGCTGACGCTGTAGGCGCTGGCGGAGATCTCCGGATACCCCGCGGCGACCGTCCCCACCGGCACCCCCGGATAGACCCACTGCGCCACCTCGAAGGCCGGCTCCACCTCCAGCGTCAGCGCCGTGACCACGCCCAGGGCGCCCAGGTGGACCACGGCGCCGGGGAAGCGCCCGGGGTCGGACTCCCGGCTCAGCGAGAACGTCTCGCCGTCCGCGCCCACGAACTCCATCGCCGTGACGGCGGAGGCCAGCCCCCGCCGCTCGTTCCCCGAGCCGTGGGTGCCGGTGGCGACCGAACCGGCGACCGAGATGTGCGGCAGGGAGGCGAGGTTGGCCAGGGCGAAGCCGGCCGCGTGCAGCTCGGTGGCGAGCTCCCCATAGCGCAGCCCGGCACTCAGCGTGACCACGCCGCGCGTCTCGTCGATCTCCACCCTGCGCGGCAGCCCGTCCACCCGCAGCAGGTCGCCCTCGGTGTCGGCGATCCGGTTGAACGAGTGCCCGCTGCCGAGCACATGGGCCCGCTGAGCACCGGCGACGATGTGGCGCAGCTCGTCGAGCGAACGCGGCCGATGGAGCCGCGCGGCGCCGAAGGTGATGTTTCCCGCCCAGTTGTGTGCCCGGGCCCCGCTTGTCTGCATGTCCCGACCGTAATACGAAACCCAACACCGAGAGTAGTGGCCTCCGGTCTACATTCCTTCGACGGAGCGCGCGCCCCTCACGCCCTCCCACAGGAGGAGCGCGCGGCGGGCGCTCGGGCTCGCGCCCGGCGCACGCCCCGTCTCGCATGGCGAGCGTGGCATTGACGCTCCCCAGGTCGCGTGCTTGCATCGAACCATGCCCGGTGCCCAGACCCTGACCCGCCGCCGCTGCGTGGATCTGCTCCGCGTGGCCGCCGCGATGTGTCCCGTCTGTCGCTGACCCACCAACTCCCCGGCCCGGGCCGCGCGTTCCCCGCTCCGCTCCGTCGCTGAGCCTCGTCGAGCGCCGTCACGCGCGCCAGAGGCCCGGTCCGCATCCGCTGACCCGAACCGGCCCGTGACCAGGCCGGTTCGCGACCAGGCCGGTTCGTGACCGGCCGGCCCCTCCCTCACCTCCCCAACCGGCCCTCCCCGAGGTCAACCCCCCGTGGCCACCGTGCGCGTGGCGCCGGCCCCCGCCGGCGCGCGCCCCGGGCCGGCCCGCGTGCGACCGCCCCCGGGCCGGGCGCTGACAGGAGCGAATCGTCCATGTCCCTGACCTTCCACTGGTTTCTGCCCACCAACGGCGACAGCCGCCATGTCGTCGGCGGCGGCCACGGCACGCCCGTCAACGCCGCCGGCGGCGACCGGCCGCCCACGGTCGGCTATCTCGCCCAGATCGCCAAGGCCGCCGAACAGGTCGGATTCGAGGCCGCGTTGACGCCGACCGGCGCCTGGTGCGAGGACGCCTGGCTGACCACGGCGATGGTCGCGCAGCGCACCGAGCGGCTGAAGTTCCTGGTCGCCTTCCGGCCCGGCCTGATCTCCCCCACCCTGGCGGCCCAGATGGCCACCACCTACCAGCGGCAGACCGAGGGCCGGCTGCTGCTGAACGTCGTCACCGGCGGCGAGAGCCGTGAACAGCGCGCCTACGGCGACACCTTGGACAAGGACGCCCGCTACGCCCGCACCGACGAGTTCCTCGCCATCGTGCGGGGACTGTGGCGCGGCGAGACCGTCAGCCTGACGGGGACTCATCTGCGGGTCGAGGAGGCGCGGTTGACGCGGTTGCCCGATCCCGTGCCGGAGATCTACTTCGGCGGCTCCTCGGCCGCGGCCGGGCCCGTCGCGGCCCGGCACTCCGACGTGTACCTCACCTGGGGCGAACCGCCCGCGCAGGTCGCCGAGAAGATCGCCTGGGTGCGGCGCCTGGCCGAGGCGGAGGGCCGGACCGTGCGCTTCGGGGTGCGGCTCCATGTGATCACCCGCGACACCTCGGAGCAGGCATGGGCCGAGGCCCAGCGGCTGCTCGCCGGGTTCGGGCCCGAGGACGTGGCCCGCGCCCAACAGGGCCTGCGGCTCAGTGAGTCGGAGGGCCAGAAGCGGATGCTGGCGCTGCACGGCGGCACCCGCGACAACCTGGAGATCCACCCCGGCCTGTGGGCCGGCATCGGCCTGGTGCGCGGCGGCGCCGGCACCGCGCTGGTGGGCAGCCACGACGAGGTGGCCGACCTGATCGAGGAGTACCGGACCGTCGGCATCGAGGAGTTCGTCCTCTCCGGCTACCCGCACCTGGAGGAGGCCTACTGGTTCGGCGAGGGCGTCCTTCCGCGCCTGGCCGCCCGTGGCCTGTGGACCCATCCGCGGCACGCCGAGACCCCGACGGCCGCCGCCCGGCCCGCGCCGGTCGCCGCCGTCTGACGGCCGCGTGAACGACCGCGTGAACGCCCGCATGAACGGCCGTGCGAACGGCGCCCGTTCGACCCACCCGTGAAAGAACGCAGGGGGCCGACCGCCCCCGAGTCCGAGGAGCCCGCCATGGCTGTCGTCCTGTCCCTGTCCGGAAGTCCCTCGCCCACCTCGCGCACCGCCCGGCTGCTGCGCCACCTCGACGCGCGCCTCACGCTCCAGGGCCACGAGGTGATACCCCTCGACGCCCGCAGCCTGCCGGCCGACGCGCTGCTCGGCGCCGACCTGCGGCACCCGGCGATCGTCGAGGTGGCCGAACTGATCGCGCGCGCCGACGGGTTGGTGGTCGGCACCCCCGTCTACAAGGCCGCCTACTCCGGGCTGTTGAAGTCCCTGCTGGACCTGCTTCCGCAGTACGCGCTGAGCGGGAAGACGGTGCTGCCGCTGGCCACCGGCGGCAGCACGGCCCATGTGCTGGCCATCGACTACGCGTTGCGCCCGGTGCTCTCCTCGATGGGCGCCCAGCACATCACCCCCGGCTGGTTCGTCCTGGACCGCGACATCCAGGTGCAGCCGGACGGTTCGGTGACGCTGGCCGAGGCGGTGGCGGAGCCGCTGGAGCAGATCGTCGACCTGTTCTCGCTGGAGCTGTCCGGCCAGCGGGTGCTCAAGCCCGTCGCCTGAGACAACGGAGGGCCGCCGCACCCAACTCCGGTGCGGCGGACCTCCGTTGTCACGGGTTCCCGGTCATCCCCGAGTCGACCGGGGCATCTTCCCTACGTCAGGCCCCAGACCTCGGCCAGCAGCCGGTAGGAGCGGACCCGGGCGGCGTGGTCGTGGGTGATCGTGGTGATCAGCAGCTCGTCCGCGTCCGTGACGTTCCGCAGCCGCCGCAGGCCGTCCGCGACCTGCTCGGGCGTGCCGACGAACCGGGTCGCCAACCGGTCGGCGACCAGGGCCCGTTCGTCCTCCGTCCACGCGAAGCCCTCCGCCTCCTCCGGCGTGGGGTACGGGATGGCGCCCCGGCCGGTGCGGATCGCCCGCACCCAGGGGCCGAAGCCGGCCGCCAGCCGGAGCGCTGTGGCCTCGTCCTCGGCGACCAGCACGTCGGCGGAGACCTGCACCCGGGGCTCGGGACGCTCCGCCGACGGCACGAAGGCCGCCCGGTAGGCGGCCACGGTCTCCAGGATGGTGCCCGGGCTGACGTGGTAGTTGGCGGTGAACGGCAGCCCGCGTTCGCCCGCCACCCGGGCGCTCTCCCCGCCGCTGGAGCCCAGCACCCACAGCTGGAGCGCCGCCCCCTCGCCCGGCACCGCGTGCACGGGGTCGCCGTCCGGCGTGGTGAAGGTGCCGGCGAGCAGGGCGCGGATCTCGTCCACCTGCTCGGCGTAGTCGCGGGGTTGGGCGCCCGGCGGGCGCAGCAGCTCCTGCTGGGCGAGGAAGCGGGGCAGGTTCAGCAGCCGGCCGGGGGAGAACGGCGGCGGGATCACCACCCCGTTCACCTCCCTGGTCTCCACGGGCTCCTTCGGCTCGGGCGGTGGCCAACCCTCGCGGGTGGCGCGCTGGCCGCCGCGCCCGAGGCCCAGGTCGACGCGGCCGGGGGCGATGGCGTCCAGGGTGCCAAACTGTTCCACCACCGACAGGGCGGTGGGGAAGCCGAGTTGGACGGCTCCCGAGCCCACCCTGATCCGGCTGGTCGCGCCGGCGACCAGGGCGATCACCAGCGCCGGCTGGGAGCTGGCCACCCCGGTCGCCAGATGGTGCTCGGCCAGCCAGTAGCGGCGGTAGCCCAACTCCTCGGCCGCGCGGGCGAGATCGACGGTGTTGCGCAGCGCGGTGGCGGCGTCGCCGCCCGAACTGATCGGTGCCAGGTCGAGAACGGACAGCGGCACGGGCTCTTCGGACACGGGGCCCCTCTCGATGGGTGGTCGATGCTGTTCACGCCGGCGCGCTGTGGTGGTGCCGCCGACGCGTGGTGGTGTGGCCCGCCGGCCGGATCAGTCCGCTGCTTCGGTGCGCACCAGCCAGTCCTCCAGGTCGAAGTCCTCCGCGATGAAGTCCTCCTCGACCAGGAACTCCTTGGTGCCGGCGAGCAGTTCGAGGCCACGCTCGGGGAAGGGGCCGTCCGGCAGGTGCTCCTCCAGGGTGGTCGCGCGCACCAGCTCCTCGGGGAAGTCGGAGAGTGTCACGGCGAAGTCCTGGTAGGACGCGAAGTCCTCGCGGGCCAGCCGCACGCCCTCGTCCTGCCACTCCTGCCAGGCGGCCGCGAAGTCCGGGTTCTCGTCGAGGAACGACTGGGTGGAGACGGTGGCGCTGGTGCCGGCGTAGTCCGGGTGGTCCTCGGCCAGATGGTCGATGATCCGGTATCCCTTGGCGACGAACACCTCCGCGTTCACCTGCGGCATGGCGGCGGCCGCGACATCGCCGCGCTCCAGGGGCGCCTCGGTGTCGGCGGTGTAGATGTGTGGCACCTCGGCCGGCTCGACGCCCGCGTCGCGCAGCGCGCCCAGCAGATAGCGGTGGATATAGGAGCCGGTCTGCACGGAGACCCGTTCCCCCTCCAGCTCCTCGATGGAGCGCGGCCCGTCGTCGCGCACCACGATGGAGGCGTCGTTGCCGATCTGCGCCTGGGCGATCAGCCGGGTCTCCAGGCCGCTGCCCCGCGCCACCAGGGCCGGGGTGTCGCCGTAGCTGGCGACGTCCAGACTCCCGCCCACCAGCGCCTGGTTGAGGTCGGGGCCGTTGGGGAACGGGAACACCTCAATGTCATCGAAGCCCAACTCGGCGAGGCGCGGCAGAAGTTCGTCGCGGTGGTGCAGATAGCCGACGGGGCCGGTGAGTTGGGCCTTGGAGCCGATGACGCCGACGCGGAGCGTGCCGAGCTCGGCGTCGTCGTTGGCGGCGGACTCGGCGCAGCCGGTGAGCGCGGTCAGCAGGGCCAGGGGCAACAGCGCGGCCAGCGCGACCCGTTGTCTCGTCCGTCTCCGTGCGGTCCGTGGTGGCCTAGGGGTCGTCCGTGGTGTTCGTGCGGTCACGGGGTTGGTGCCTTTCGTGCGGTGCCGGCCTGGGCCGGTGCGGTGGTGCTGGTCGTTCCGGCGGGCTCGGGCTCCTGCGCGGACGGGGCGACCATCCGGGCTGCGCCGGGGAGTTCGGGCCCAACGGCCAGCCGGGCGCCGGGAGTTCGTCCCCGGCCCCAGCCGATGTGGGCGCGGTAGCTGCCGAGCCGGCCGTCGGCGGCCAGTTCGGTCTCGTCGAGGCCGCCTGGGGCGGCCGGGTGGGTGGTCGGCGCCACGAAGAGCGCGTCCACCGGGCAGTACGCCTCGCACATGAAGCAGGTCTGGCAGTCGTCCTGACGGGCTATCACCGGGACGCCGTCGGCGCCGGTGTCGAAGACGTTCGTCGGGCAGGCCAGGACGCACTTGTCGCAGGCGATGCAGCGCTCCGCCGAGACCACCTCGATCATGCCGCCGCCCCCGCCCGTTCCCCGGCGACGGCCTCGACGGCGCCCGCCGTCCCGGTCGCGGCGGCGGACCCGACCACGCCCCCGGTCTCCGGGCGCGTCCACAGCCGGTCGAGGCCGCCGGTGATCAGCCGGTGTCGGAAGTCCGGGTCGATCTGCCGTGGGTGGTCGGCGCGCTTGTGCATCCCCCGGCTCTCGGTCCTGGCCAGCGCGGCCGTGTACATCCAGCGCGCGGTCGCGGTCATCGCCGCCGCCCTGCGGGCCCGCATCGCCCGCTCGCCGGTGGCCCGCAGGCTCGAACCCGCCCTGACCCACAGGTCGTTGAGGCGCTCCAGGGCGGGCCCGAGCACCGCGCCGTCGCGCAGGTAGTTCTTGTCGTAGGGCAGCACCTCGCGCCGCACCTCGGCGACCACGGACCGGTGCTCGTCGGCCGGGCCCGGCGTGCCGGTGGGCCGCAGCCCGACCCGCCCGGCCGGGGTCACCCGCCGCGCGTGGGCCCGCTCGCCGAGCGCCGAGGCGAACGCGGCCGCACCGCGCCCGGCCCAGGTGCCGGACGACATCGCCCAGGCGGCGTTGTGGCTGCCGCCCCCGGTGAACCCGCCGCAGATCAGCTCCCGGGTCGCGGCGTCCCCCGCCGCGTACAGCCCGGGCACCTCCGTCGCGCAGTCGTCGCCGACCAGCCGGATGCCGCCGGTGCCGCGCACCGTTCCCTCGGCCAGCAGGGTCACCGGGAACAGGTCGGTGAACGGGTCGATGCCCAGCCGGTCGAACGGCAGGAAGAAGTTCGCCTGGCCCAGCCGCATCGCGCGCCGCTCCGCCTCGGTGGCCCGGTCGAGCCGCGCCAGCACCGTCCCCTCGTCCAGCAGGGCGCGGGCGATCACCGAACGCCCCTTCTTGCTGCCGGCGCCCTCCAACTCGGTGCCGTCGGCGTGGTAGAACGTGGCGAACGCGTAGTAGGCGGTCTTGGTGACCGAGGTGAACTCCGGTGCGATCGCATAGGCGTTGGAGAACTCCATGCCCGACATCGCGGCGCCCACCTCGGCGGCCAGCAGATAGCCGTCGCCGGTGTTGACGTCGCAGCCCAGCGCCCGGGAGAGGAACGCGCAGCCGCCGGTGGCCAGCACCACGGCCCCGGCCCGCACGGTGAACGGGCGGTCGGCCTGCCGGCGGTGCCCGGCAGCGCCGGCGACCACCCCGGCCTCGTCGACCAGCAGCTCCAGCACCGGGGAGTGGTCCAGCACCGTCACGCCGGCGCGCCGCACCCGCACCCGCATCCGCCGCATGTACTCCGGGCCCTGGAGGCCGCGCCGCAGCTGGCGGCCGGCGTTGTCCACGGGGAACGGGTAGCGGCTGACCGTGGCGACCTCGTGCATGTTCTGCCAGGTCTGGTCGAGGACCCGCGCCATCCAGCGGCGGTCGGCGAGATACCCGCCAAGACCCTCCCGGGAGGCCATCGCCGCCTCCCGCTCCTCGGGGTGCGGCGGCACGTACCAGACGCCGGTGCCGGCGGCGGCGGTCGCGCCGGAGCTGCCGCAGTAGCCCTTGTCGGCGAGGACCACGCGCGAGCCGGACTCGGCGGCCTTGACCGCCGCCCAGGTGGCGGCCGGGCCACCGCCCACCACCAGCACATCCGCCTCGTGATGCTCCGTCAACGCGTCGTCGAAGTAGTGGTGTTGGTTCATCGGTGGTTCTCCCTGGGTGGGGTGGCGGATCTCGGGGTGGCGGTCTCTTCGGTCGCCCGGTCGGCGCCGCGCCTGGCCGGGCCGTGGACGCCGAGCCCGGCCAGCAGCTCGGTGCGCAGCTCCACCAGGCGGGGGTGGTCCAGCGGGCGGGGTCGGGGGATGTCCACGGTGAACTCGGCGGCGATCCGGCCGTTGGCGAGCAGCAACGCGCGGTCGGAGAGCAGCAGCGCCTCCTCCACGTCGTGGGTGACCAGCAGCACCGACGGCCGGTGCTCCGCCCACAGGTCCTCGACGAGCGCCTGGGCCGTCAGCCGGGTGAGCGCGTCCAGCGCCCCGAACGGCTCGTCCAGCAGCAGGAGTTGGGGCGTGCGCACCAGCGCGCGGGCGAGGGCGACGCGCTGGGACTCGCCGCCGGAGAGCGTTCCGGGCCAGGCGTCGGCCCGCCCCTCCAGGCCGACCTCGGCGAGCGCGGCCACGGCCCGTCGTCGCAGGTCGCCGCCGCCGACCCCGAGGGTGACGTTGCGCCACACCCGCTCCCAGGGCAGCAGCCGGTGCTCCTGGAAGACGATCGCGGTGCGCTCGGGCACCTCGATCCGGCCGTCGACGCCGGGGTCGAGTCCGCCGACGGCGCGCAGCAGGGTGCTCTTGCCGGAGCCGGAGGCCCCGAGCAGGGAGACGAACTCGCCGGGGGCGATGGTGAGTTCGACGTCGTCCAGGACCACCCGGCCGTCGAAGGCGCGGCGCAGCCCGGTCACCCGCACCCCGGAGTGGTCGATGGAACGGGCCGGCGGCGGAACGGGATCGGCCGCCAGAGCGGGACCGGTGGACTCGGTGGCCGGAACGGGGTCGGTGGCGGGGGCGTGCGGGCTCATGGGACTCCTCGGAGGGGGCGCGCGGCGGGCGGCGGTTCGCTCCCGCCGGGCGGGTCGTTCAGCGGCCGGTGTAGCCCCGGCGCCAGGCCAGGGCGCGCCGTTCGACGAGCCGTACCAACAGGTCGGAGAGGACGCCCAGCAGCGCGTAGGTGACCAGCACCACGAACATCACGTCGGTGCGCAGGAACTCGCGGGCGTCGGTCATCAGATAGCCGATGCCGGAGGTGGTCGCCGTCTGCTCGGCCACGACCAGGGTCAGCCAGCCGATGCCCAGCGCCTGGCGCAGCCCGACCAGGATCTGTGGCAGCGCGCCGGGCAGGATCACCCGCCGGGTCAGGCCCCAGCGGCTCAGCCCGCACGAACGGGCCGCCTCCACCAGCCGGTTGTCCACGCCACGGATGCCGTGCAGGACGTTGATGTAGAGCGGGAAGATCGGGCCGATCAGGATCAGCATGGTCTTGGACGTCTCGCCGATGCCGAACCAGATGATGAACACCGGGGCCAGCGCCAGGTGCGGCAGCATCCGGAACGCCTGGATCGGCGCGTCGATCACGTCCTCGACGGCGCGGGTGAGGCCGGCCGCCAGGCCCAGCGCGATGCCGAGCGGGATGCCGATGGCCAGGCCCTTGCCGACCCGCTCCAGCGAGACGCCCAGGTGGTGGGTGTACTCGCCGGAGCGGACCAGCTCCACGGCGGCGCTCCAGACGCTGCCGGGGGAGGGGGTGGTGGAGCCGAGCCAGCCCTGGCCCGAGCCCAGCCACCACAGCAGGAGCACGGCGATCAGCCCGCTGACCCGGCGCAGCCGGAGCGCCGCCGCCAGGGCGGCCCCGGCCAGGGAACGTCGGGCGGAACGGGCGGTGGACCGGCCGGGGGAACGCTCCGTCGAGGCGGGGGCGGGAGGTGACGCGTCGGCGTCGGTCGGGGGCGGGTCGCCGGGGGCGACGAGCGGGGGAGCGGTGCTCTGGGTCATGGCGAGGTTCCTTCGTCCTGCGGGCGTCGTCGGCGGCGTCAGCCGGCGGCCGTGGGCACCAGGTCGGGCGCCTGGGCGAACCGGCCCTCGGGGCGCGGCAGTCCGTAGTGCTCCCGCAGGGTGCGGCCGGTGTACTCCTCGCGGAACAGCCCGCGTTGCCGCAGGATCGGCAGGACCTGCTCGGCGAAGACGTCGAACCCGCCGGTCAGCCACGGCGGCATGATGTTGAAGCCGTCGGCGGCGCCGTTCTCGAACCACTCCTGGATCTGGTCGGCCACCTGCTCGGGCGTGCCCACCACCACGCGGTGGCCACGGGCCCCGGCCAGCCGGTGCAACAGCTGCCGCACCGTGGGCTGTTCGCGGTCGATGATGTCGAGAATCACCTGGAACCTGCTGCCGTTGCCGCGTTCGCCGCCCGTCTCGATCAGCTCGCGCGGCACGGGCCCGTCCAACTGGTCGGTGGTCAGGCGCAGTCCGAGGATGCGGTGGAGCATCTGGAGCGAGTACTCGGGCTGGGTCAGCTCGTTGAACTCGTCGTGCAGCGCGCGCGCCTCGGCCTCCGTCGAGCCGATGAACGGGCTGATGCCGGGCAGGATGAGCAGCTGCTCCGGGTCGCGGCCCAGGGCGGTGGCGCGACGCTTGAGGTCGGCGTAGAACTCCTGCCCGCTGGCGAGCGTCTGATGGGCCGTGAAGACGGCCTCGGCGTGCGCGGCGGCGAAGGCGCGGCCGTCCTCGGACGAGCCGGCCTGGACGTAGACCGGCCGCCCCTGAGGGCTGCGGGGGATGTTGAGCGGGCCGCGCACGGTGAAGTGCCTGCCCCGGTGCTCGATGGGGTGCACCCGGTCGGTGTCGGCGAAGAGGCCGGAGGCCGGGTCGGCGATCAGCGCCCCGTCCTCCCAGCTGTCCCACAGCTTGGTGACGACCTCGACGAACTCCCGTGCCCGGTCGTAGCGTTCGGCGTGCACCGGGTGCGCGTCCAGGCCGAAGTTGGCCGCCGCCTGGGGCGCTCCGGTGGTGACGATGTTCCAGCCGGCGCGGCCGTTGCTGAGGTGGTCGAGCGAGGCGAAGAGCCGCGCCAGGTTGTAGGGCTCGAAGTAGGTGGTGGAGGCGGTGGCGATCAGCCCGATCCGCTCGGTGACCGCCGCCAGGGTGGCCAGCGAGGTGAACGGCTCCAGGCGGAACCGGCTGGCGTAGCGGACGTTGTCGGCCAGCGCGGGCCCGTCGGCGAGGAAGATCCCGTCGAACTTCTCGGCCTCGGCCCGGCGGGCGATCTCCTGGTAGTAGTGGATGTCCAGCAGCCGTTCGGGGGCCGACCCCCGGTAGCGCCAGGCGGCCTCGTGGTGGCCGCCGGGGTAGATGAACAGGTTCAGACGGAGCTGACGCGGCGTCACAAGTCGCTGCCTTTCGCGTTCTTCGGGGTGGTGTCGGTGGGCTGGGAAGCGCCGGGGTCGGCGGGCTCGGGAACGGTGCCGGCCGTCGGGTCCAGGCCCAGCAGGGTCAGCAACTCGTCGCGCAGCGCCGCGTAGCGGGCGGTGCCCGGGCTGCGCGGGGCGGGCACGTCGACGCGCAGGTCGGCGGCGATCCGGCCGTGGTCGAGGACCACGACCCGGTCGGCCAGCGCGATGGCCTCGTCCACGTCGTGCGTCACCAGCAGCACGGCCGGCCGGTGCCGGGCGCACAGCTGCTTGAGCAGCGTGTGCATCCTCAGCCGGGTCAGCGCGTCGAGCGCGCCGAACGGCTCGTCGGCCAGCAGGAGTTCGGGGTCCCGCACCAGGGAACGGGCCAGCGCCACGCGCTGCTGCTCGCCGCCGGACAGCTCCACCGGCCAGGCGTTCTCCCGGCCGGCGAGGCCGACCTCGGCCAGCGCGGTCCTGGCGCGTGCCTCGGCGTCCGAGCCCGGCAGGCCGAGCGCGACGTTGTCGAGAACCCGCTTCCAGGGCAGCAGCCGCGCGTCCTGGAAGACCACCGACACGTTCTCCGGGGCGGTCAACTCCTCGTAGCCGGTGACCTCGTGGTCGATGCCGCCGAGCACCCGCAGCAAAGTGCTCTTGCCGGAGCCGCTGCGCCCGATCAGCGCCACGAACTCGTCCGGCGCGATGCTCAGGTCCAGCTCGTCCAGGACCCGGCGGCCGGCGAACTCCCGCACCAGCGAGGTGATCCGGACGGCCGGGGCGGGGGCGGTGGTCAGTCCGCCAGAGTGCGTCGCCATGACAGTGCCTTTCGCTGGGCCAGCCTCACCAGGCCGTCGGAGAGCAGGCCGAGCAGTCCGTAGACCACCAGGCCGACGAGGATCACGTCCGTCTGGCCGTAGGTACGGGCCAGTTCCATCATGTAGCCGATGCCGCTGGTGGCGTTGACCTGCTCGACCACCACCAGGGAGAGCCAGGCGGAGGTCACGGCGAACCGCAGCCCCAGCAGGAACCCCGGCAGGGCGCCCGGCAGCACCACATGGCGCAGGAAGCCCCAGCGGCTGAGCCGGAGGGTCTCCGCGAGTTCGACGTAGCGGCTGTCGATGCCGCGCAGGCCGTTGTGGGTGTGGATGTAGACGGGGACCAGCACGCCCAGCGTGATGGTGATGACCTTCATCGACTCGCCGATGCCGAACCAGAGGATCAGCAGCGGGATCAGGGCCAGGGACGGGATCGACCGCTTGATCTGGACGGGGCCGTCGATGACGCCCTCGCCGAGCCGGCTCAGGCCGGCGACCAGGGCCAGCACCAGGCCGGCCGCGACGCCGAACGCCAGCCCGGACAGGGCCCGTTCGGTGGACGCCCACAGGTGGTCCTGGAGGCGGCCGTCCTCGATCAGCTCGACGGCCGTGCTGACCACGTCCCAGGGCGCGGAGAGGTTGCGCTCGTCGATCCAGCCGGCGGCGGAGCCCACGGACCAGATCGCCAGGAGCAGCAGTGGGCCGATGCCCCAGGCGAACGGGATGGGCCGTCCCGGGCCGAGCCGTCGGCCGCGCCGTCGCCTGGGCGGGGCCGGCCTGCGCGGCGGCGACGCGTCCTGGGGACGCTGGGGGGCGGGGGCCGCCGGCTTGGCTTCGGCTTCGACGACCTCGCGTCCCGACACCTCGGTGCTCACTGGGAACCACCCTCCTCCGCCTCGCCGTTGTCCTGCTCGCCGTTCCGCTCGTCGCCGTCCTCGGAGGAGTAGTCGGCGATCGCCTCGGCGGCGACCGACTCGAAGCGGCGGTCGAAGAGGATCTCCGCGTCGAAGGGCTCGTTGCCCAGCTCCTCGGCGAGCAGGTCGATCGTCTGCTGCTGCCGCTCGATGGCCTCGGTCCAGTCGGCGGGGATGTCGGGGTGGCCGTTCTGCTCCACCAGATAGGCGCCGTCCTCGGGTGAGAGCCCCTGGTCGGCGACGTAGTAGCCGGCGATCCACTCCTCGGGGTGCTCGTCGACCCAGATCTGGGCGCGCGCCCAGATCTTGATGAACTCCCTGATGGCCGCCGCCTTCTCCGGGTCGCTCACGGACTCGGTCGGCACCCACAGATGGCCGGGGTCGTCCCGCAGGCCGTGCTCGACCAGGGTGCCGCCCTCGTCGCCGTACTGCTCGACATAGCGGCGGATGTGCACCGAGCCGAGCGGCGCCACCTCGACCTGCCCGCTGCCGAGCGCGGTGGGATAGACGTCGCCGGTGCTGGGCAGTTCGACCAGCTCCACGTCGTCGCGGGTCAGGCCGGCGGCCTCCAACACCCGCAGGATCAGGGCGCCCTGGGCCTGGCCCGGGCTGAACGCGATCTTCTTGCCGCGCAGGTCGGACAGCTCCTCGACCTCGGTGCCCGGGGCGATGCCCAGCTGGTAGATCGGGTTCGCGATGGGGTCCTGGCGGAACTCGGCCGCCACGAGCTTGGTGTCGAGTCCGGTCCAGTGGGCGTGGATGGAGGGGATCTCGGCGGCCGAGCAGACATCCAGCGAGTTGGCGCGGAACGCCTCCGAGCACTGCGGGCCGCCGCTGAGGTTGGCCCACTCCACCTCGAAGGGGATCTCGTCGATCAGGCCCGAGAGTTCGAGGGCGACCTCGGCCTCGGGGGCGCCGATGGTCAGCTTGGTGTCGGGCGAGACCGTCTCGGGGATGGGGATGTCGGCGAGGTCGGAGGCGCTCGCGGTGGCCGACTCCTCGGCGCAGCCGGACGTCAGCAGCAGCGAGCCGAGCAACAGCGACGCCCCGAGGGCGGTGCGCAGGCGGGCGGCGGGGGAGCGCGGAAGGAGGCCATGTCTGGGCATAGGTGGTTCCAGGGGTGAGAGAACGCCACGAAACGGGGGGGGTGGAAGCGGAGCGGGCACGCGCCGGGACGGCGTCACGGGGCAGGGGAGACCGGCCGGTTGGGTCAGGACACCCGTCGGCTGGGGAGGCCCGCGACGCCGGTGCGGCCGGTGCGGCCGGGAGCGGGGGCGGGCACCGGGAGGCGGCGCCGCGCGGCGCGGCTCATGGGGGAGCGGCCGCGTCGGCGTCGGTGCGGACGCGGGCCGGAAGCGGAGGGATCAGCGATCAGTGATCAGCGACAGAGAGAGGTGCTCACGCGCATCAGATCGACGGCGCGGCGCTCGGTGAACTGCTCGGAGGTCCGCATGTCGGGGAACGTAGCGAACGCCTGAGCGAAGGGTCAAGGCGGCCGGAGAGCCCCGGTCCGCCCGTCCGGGACGCCGTCGCGTGGCGGACATGGGACGGCAACAGTGTGACGCCCAACTCGCCTAGAGGGACGGTTAGTTGGGGTGATGTTGCCGGAGCGGGACGGGATGTGAAATCGGCATGTTGCCGTCCACCACGTGGACTCCTGCCGCCGCCGGGCGCCGCCGCCGGGGCCGGGAGGCCGGGGAGTCGTTCCGAAGGGCGGTTCCCGTGCGGGGGGTTGGCGGATCGCACAGGGGGCACCTTCGGATTGGTTCGGTTCGTGATCGATAGCCCCTGGCGTCCGGAACGAAAAGCGCATTATCGTCCTCTCTGGCCGCATTTCACGTTCCCTCCGGGAGGCTGTGACCATGCCCGAACCACTGGGCGTTCAGCTCTACACCGTGCGCGAGGCGCTCGCGACCGATCGCGACGCCGCACTGCGCCGGATCGCCGACATCGGGTACACCGCCGTCGAACCCTACGACCCCACCAACGACCCCGAGGGCTTCCGCCGCCTCGTCGACGAACTGGGCCTCACCGTGCCCGCCATCCACGCCATCGCCCTGCTCAGGGACGACGAGCCGGGCCCGGTGCTGGACGCTGTCAACACCATCGGCACCGAACTGGCCATCGTGCCCGCCGGCATCGCCCAGGAGGACTTCACCAGCAGGGACGGCATCGCCCGCGCCGCCGAACTGCTCAACCGGCTCGCCGAGACCGCCGCCGGCCATGGCATCCAACTCGGCTACCACAACCACTGGTGGGAGCTGGAGCCCGTCATCGACGGACGCCACGCCCTGGAGCACCTCGCCGAACTCCTCGACCCCGCCGTCTTCCTGGAGGTCGACACCTACTGGGCGGCCCTCGGCGGCGCCGACGTCCCCCGCCTGCTGACCGACCTCGGCGACCGGGTCCGCGCCCTGCACGTCAAGGACGGGCCGTTGACCAGGGACGGTGCCCATCTCGCCGTGGGCGCCGGCCGGATGCCGGTGCCCGAGGTCCTCGCGGCGGCCCCCGACGCGCTGCGCATCGTGGAACTCGACAGCTGCGACACCGACCTCTTCGAGGCGCTCGCCGCCAGCCGCGCCTATCTCACCACCCTGGAGTCCGCATGAGCACGGGCCCCGTGGGCGTCGCGGTGGTCGGCGCCGGAGTCATCAGCGACGCCTATCTGACGGCGCTGACCAGCTTCCCCGACGTCCGGGTCCTGGGAGTCGGCGACCTCGACCCGGAACGCGCCGCCCGCGCGGCCGCCCAGCACGGGGTGCCGGTGGCCGGCGACCTCGACACCGTGCTGGCCGTGCCCGAGGTCGAGATCGTCGTCAACCTCACCGTGCCCGCAGCCCACGCCCAGGTGGCCTTGGCCGCCGTCGAGGCGGGCAAGCACATCTACGGCGAGAAGCCGCTGACCACCGAGCCCGCCGAGGGCGAGCGCCTCCTCGCCGCCGCCGCCCAACGCGGACTGCTGGTGGGCAACGCCCCGGACACCTTCCTCGGGGCCGGCATCCAGACCGCACTGCGCGCCGTGCGGTCCGGACACATCGGCACCCCGATAGCGGCACACACCGCCGTCCAGAGCCTGGGCCCGGAGGGCTGGCACCCCGACCCGGCGTTCTTCTACCAGCCGGGCGCCGGTCCTCTCTATGACATAGGTCCCTACTACCTCACCTCCCTGGTCGCGCTCTTCGGGGGCGTGTCCCGGGTCGCCGCCACCGCCCGCAGGGGCCGGGACCGCCGGACCACCGGCTCGGGCCCCAAGGCGGGCGAGGAGTTCCCCGTGGACGTGCCCACCCATGTGAGCGCGCTGCTCGAATTCCACTCGGGGCCGAGCGCGGCCTCCGTGTTCAGCTTCGACTCGGCCATCCCCCGGATCATGTTCGAGGTCATCGGCAGCGAGGGCGCCCTCGCCGTGCCCGACCCCAACACCTTCACCGGGCCCGTCCGCGTGCGGTCCCACGGCGCCGAGGAGTGGTCCGAACTCCCCGTCACCGGGACCACGGCCGGCCGTGGCATCGGCGTCCTGGAGATGGCCCGCGCCGTGCGGACCGGAGAACCGCACCGCGCCTCGGGCGAGTTGGCACTCCATGTGCTGCACACCATGGCCGCCGTCATCGACTCGGCCGAGGCTCACTCCTTCACCAGTGAGACCGTGAACACCCCCCTTCCCGCGCCGCCGCCGCTCCCAGAGGGCTGGGACCCCTACGCGGCGGAACTCGGCTGACCGACCGCCCGGCGGTCGCTACGCTCCGTCACCTTCCACGGGGAATCTACCCCATCACTACGCACAGTGACAACACGAGAGGGCGGAAGAATCGAGAAAGGGCGAAGAAGAGCGGGTGGCCGGGGAAAGCGGTTGTTATCGATCACGTAAGGAACGAAACAGGCCCGTAACACCCCTTCTCTGCAGGTCTTTTGCTCGAAAGTGAGCACGTAGCCTCCTGTGGGTCAAGATCGAAAACCCACAAGGGGAAGCACATGCGCAAGGCCATACGGCTCGCCGTGCCGGCCGCCCTGGCGGCCACGCTGCTGATGACCGCCTGTGACGACGAGGAGGCGTCCTCGGGCGCCTCCTCGTCCGGCGGCTCGGAGAGCGGCGAGCTGACGGGAGGTTCGGGCGACGGGAGCGACGGAGCGGGCGAGGCGGGGGCGGACGCGCCGGACGCGGACGAGGTCGAGGGCGCCTGGTATGTCGTCGAGGACGGCGGACAGCCCGTCAAGCTCCAGTTCATCCTCGGCGAGGCGGTCCTCCACCCCAGCGCCGACCCCACCGACACCTGCCATGGCGTTCTCGACCGGGGGCTGGTCACCCTGGGCGGGGCGGCCCAGCCGTGCCCGGCCCACGCCGGCGCCGACGGTTCGCCGGACGTCTCCGAGGGGGCCCTCGCGCTCGATGGCGGAACCCTCACCGTCGCCTGGCGGGACGGCATGGTGGAGGAGTACACCCGGCTGCCCAACGCGCTGTACGGCGAGAACATCGGCGCCCTCGACGAGGACGAACTCGCCCGTCGGATCGCCGAGACGGCCGACGACTGAGCGGTCGCCGACCGGGCCCGGCGTCGAACGACGGCCCGCCGACGACCGAGCCGGCGTCGGACAGCCGCCGGCCGTCCGCCGCCCGCCGACGGCCGGGGCTCCGGCCACCGGCCGCGCTCGG